>NZ_CP085530.1:3492500-3724844 GCF_020616155.1 Vogesella sp. XCS3
CAAACTCTGAATACCGGAAAGTGCAAGCATGGGAGACAGACGGTGGGTGCTAACGTCCATCGTCAAGAGGGAAACAACCCAGACCGCCAGCTAAGGTCCCAAATGATCAGTTAAGTGGTAAACGAGGTGGGAAGGCCTAGACAGCCAGGATGTTGGCTTAGAAGCAGCCATCATTTAAAGAAAGCGTAATAGCTCACTGGTCGAGTCGTCCTGCGCGGAAGATGTAACGGGGCTCAAACTGATAACCGAAGCTGCGGATGGGCACATTAATGTGTCCGTGGTAGGGGAGCGTTCTGTAGGTCTGTGAAGGTGGTGGTGTAAACCCTGCTGGAGATATCAGAAGTGCGAATGCTGACATGAGTAGCGATAAAGCGGGTGAAAAGCCCGCTCGCCGAAAGCCCAAGGTTTCCTACGCAACGTTCATCGGCGTAGGGTGAGTCGGCCCCTAAGGCGAGGCTGAAAAGCGTAGTCGATGGGAAACGGGTTAATATTCCCGTACTTTTATGCAGTGCGATGTGGGGACGGAGAAGGTTAGGTTAGCGGCCTGTTGGAATAGGTCGTTTAAGCCGGTAGGCTGGTGCGGTAGGCAAATCCGCTGCACCTTAAGGCCGAGAGGTGATGACGAGGGTCTACGGACCTGAAGTAACTGATACCACGCTTCCAGGAAAAGCCACTAAGCTTCAGCTGCATAAGAACCGTACCGCAAACCGACACAGGTGGGCAGGATGAGAATTCTAAGGCGCTTGAGAGAACTCAGGAGAAGGAACTCGGCAAATTGACACCGTAACTTCGGGAGAAGGTGTGCCTCTGTTGGTGTAGGACTTCGCGTCCGAAGCTAGTAGAGGTCGCAGAGAATAGGTGGCTGCGACTGTTTAACAAAAACACAGCTCTGTGCCAACACGAAAGTGGACGTATACGGAGTGACGCCTGCCCGGTGCTGGAAGATTAAATGATGGGGTGCAAGCTCTTGATTGAAGTCCCAGTAAACGGCGGCCGTAACTATAACGGTCCTAAGGTAGCGAAATTCCTTGTCGGGTAAGTTCCGACCCGCACGAATGGCGTAACGATGGCCACACTGTCTCCTCCTGAGACTCAGCGAAGTTGAAATGTTTGTGAAGATGCAATCTACCCGCTGCTAGACGGAAAGACCCCGTGAACCTTTACTGTAGCTTTGCATTGGACTTTGAACAGACTTGTGTAGGATAGGTGGGAGGCTATGAAGCTGGAACGCTAGTTTCAGTGGAGCCGTCCTTGAAATACCACCCTGGTGTGTTTGAGGTTCTAACCTTGGTCCGTGATCCGGATCGGGGACAGTGCATGGTAGGCAGTTTGACTGGGGCGGTCTCCTCCCAAAGTGTAACGGAGGAGTTCGAAGGTTACCTAGGTACGGTCGGAAATCGTGCTGATAGTGCAATGGCAAAAGGTAGCTTAACTGCGAGACCGACAAGTCGAGCAGGTGCGAAAGCAGGACATAGTGATCCGGTGGTTCTGAATGGAAGGGCCATCGCTCAACGGATAAAAGGTACTCCGGGGATAACAGGCTGATTCCGCCCAAGAGTTCACATCGACGGCGGAGTTTGGCACCTCGATGTCGGCTCATCACATCCTGGGGCTGTAGCCGGTCCCAAGGGTATGGCTGTTCGCCATTTAAAGTGGTACGTGAGCTGGGTTCAAAACGTCGTGAGACAGTTTGGTCCCTATCTGCAGTGGGCGTTGGAAGTTTGACGGGGGCTGCTCCTAGTACGAGAGGACCGGAGTGGACGAACCTCTGGTGTACCGGTTGTGACGCCAGTCGCATCGCCGGGTAGCTAAGTTCGGAAGAGATAACCGCTGAAAGCATCTAAGCGGGAAACTTGCCTGAAGATGAGACTTCCCTGGAGGCTTGACCTCCCTGAAGAGTCGTTCGAGACCAGGACGTTGATAGGTCGGGTGTGGAAGCGCTGTGAGGCGTTAAGCTAACCGATACTAATTGCTCGTGAGGCTTGATCCTATCATTTGAGTTGCTTTGTTGATGATGAAGCGCTGGTTGATACAAGAAAATTCTACCGGCTGGAAGGTTTCCAGCCTGGCTTCTTCAAGTTTGTGACAGTTTATGTCTGGTGGCCATAGCGAGGTGGTCCCACGCCTTCCCATTCCGAACAGGACCGTGAAACGCCTCAGCGCCGATGATAGTGCAGATTCCTGTGTGAAAGTAGGACACCGCCAGACGCCCCATACCGAAGCCCAGCTCATACGAGCTGGGCTTTTGCTTTGGTGCCGCGAAAACACCGCATGCACCCCGCGGCCAACCTTGGCCGCAGCCTGCCCACCCAACATAAAGCCCGCTTTCGCGGGCTTTATGTTGGGGGTCAGAAACAGCCAGTGTCTTTGCTTTCTGCATAAATGTTGACCCACTTTTTTAGCAATGCCGTTGAGGCGCCGTTATCGGCCATTTTTCTCAAGGCCTTGTCTATTTCTTTGATCACCTCGTCAGGTACGTGCTTACCGAAACCGATGTGAATCTTACTGACCGAAACCGGTTGAGGTAGATCCACAATAATGTTGGCGAGTTGCCGTTGCTTGAGATAAGCGACACCGACATACCTGCCGGTGATGAAGTAGTCGATACGGCCTAGTTCGAGTTTCCTGAAATTGCTCGCCATATCTTGTGCACTTTCTACCGTAAGGTTGGCCGCCAGATACTGGTCAAAGCCATCGCCAAAAATGTCACCCAAGCTGATGCCGCCACGATAGGGTTTAAGGCTATGCCAGCCCTGATAGGGTATGTTTTGACCTTTACGGACAAAAATGGCAATAGGGTTTTCGAAAGCGGGATTTTGGCTGAAGCGTAGATAGCGGGCGCGCTCGGCATTGATGCGCAAAGGCAGGACAATGTCTATTTGGCCATTTTCGGCACGTTGCAACACCCGCTTCCATGGGTAAAGTTGAGGGCGTAGTTTGACCTTTGCAGGCAAGATCAGTTGAAGCTGTTCTACGCTGGCACCGGTCAGGCCCTGATTGTCGCGGCACCAGTGATAGGGAGGGTAGTCGGGATTGCCGGAGTAGCTCAGTACTATAGCGTCTGCCGCACTTGCCACCCAAGCAGAGCATGCCAGGGTGGACAGTACGATGGCACGACTCACCAAGTTAACACCCATCAAGCCTCCTTCGGTTTCTCCTGGCGAGGGCTGGTCGTTATACGCCAGACCATGCAAAGAGCTGATGCTATTTCAGCATGCCTCGGCTGATTATAGTGAACACTTGCCGATATTGGCTGCGGGGATGCTGATTGGTTAGGCGGGTGTGGAAAGGCTTTGGAGGTGTGGTGGACGTCGAAGCGGGCGTATACGGTAGGCAAGATGCGGCACTACTGGCGATGCGCTATCCGTACCTTGTCGTGTTGGGCGCAGTGGCCAATGTTGGCTTAACGGCAGACTACGTGACCGTCTGCCTTCTGTTGCATGAGGCGACCAGCTAAATGCTTGTCAACGCAAGCAAACTGGCTGTGAGTGTGTCAAGCACAGGCATGGATCAGCTGCGTGCTCGCCATCAATAAGGCCCCCGTTTGCATGGCAAACGAGGGGGCGCTGTAAACGGTAAGGTTTTTTCCTCCGACCTGTAGACTGCCCTTTTTGGCGCAGGCTACAGGCTCGGTGGCGTGTCTATACGGTAGTGGCCAGTTTGCTGCGCAGGCGCTGTGTGACGGTCACCATGCGTTGCAGTGCTGCTTCGGCTTCGGGCCAGCCGCGGGTTTTCAGGCCGCAGTCCGGGTTGACCCACAGCCGTTGCGCGGGGATTACATCCAGTGCCTTGTTGAGCAGTTTCTCCAGTTCGTGTTCGGCTGGAATGCGCGGGCTGTGGATGTCGTACACGCCGGGGCCGATTTCGTTGGGGTAGGCAAAGCTGGCAAAATCACGCAGCAGTTCCATGTCCGAGCGCGAGGTTTCTATGGTAATCACGTCGGCGTCCAGTGCGGCGATGGCCGGCAGGATGTCGCCAAACTCCGAGTAGCACATATGGGTGTGAATCTGCGTGCTGTCATCGACGCGGGCGCACGACAGGCGGAACGCTTCGCCAGCCCAGGCCAGGTAGGCATCCCAGTCGGCACGCTTTAGCGGCAGGCCTTCGCGCACGGCTGGCTCGTCGATCTGGATCACTTTGATGCCGGCGTTTTCCAGGTCCAGTACTTCGTCGTTGATGGCGAGCGCAATCTGGCGGCACACCTCGCTGCGCGGCAGGTCATCGCGGACAAAGCTCCACTGCAGGATGGTTACCGGGCCGGTGAGCATACCTTTCACCGGGCGCGGGGTCAGGCTTTGGGCGTACACAGACCAGGCCACGGTCATGGCTTGCGGGCGGGCGACGTCGCCAAAAATCAGCGGCGGTTTCACGCAGCGGCTGCCATAGCTTTGCACCCAGCCGTATTCGGTAAAGGCAAAGCCTGCCAGCTGTTCGCCAAAGTACTCCACCATGTCGTTACGCTCGGCTTCGCCGTGCACTAGCACATCGATATCCAGTGCCTCCTGCTTGCGGATCACCAGCTCGATTTCGGCTTTCATGGCTTGTTGGTAAGCGGCGGCATCGAGCTCGCCGCGTTTGAAGGCGGCACGTGCGCTGCGGATCTCGGCGGTCTGCGGGAACGAGCCAATGGTGGTGGTAGGTAGCAGCGGCAGCTTCAGCCAGGCGGCCTGGGCAGCGGCGCGTACCGGGTAAGGGCTGTGGCGGCGGTCGCTGTTTGCCGGCAAGCTGGCCACGCGTTCGGCGACATCGGCACGGTGGATACGCGGGTGCTGGCGGCGTTGCTGGCTGGCAAAGTCGCTGGCGGCCAGCTCGTTGCTGATGCTGTCTTGCCCTTGCTGCAGGCCGCGTTTGAGCAGTTTGAGTTCGTTGAGCTTTTGTACTGAAAACGCCAGCCAGCTCTTCAGGTCTACATCCAGCTGCACTTCCTGCGCCAGATCTACCGGGGTATGCAGCAGGCTGCAGCTTGGGGCCAGCCATAGCTGATCGCCCAGCAGTTCGCGCAGCTTGGCGGCACTTGCCAGCGTGGCGGACAGGTTATTGCGCCAGATATTGCGGCCATCAATCAGGCCTGCCGACAGCACGCGGCCTTGCGGCCAACCTTGCAGCAGGGTGGCCAGCTGTTCCGGTGCACGCACCAAGTCCAGATGCACGCCGGCTAGTGGCAGGCTGTGCAGCAGGTCGGCATGCTCGGCCACGCTGCCGAAGTAGGTGGCCAGTAGCAGCTTGAGCGGCGTCGCCGCCAGCGTTTGATAGGTGATGTGGAAGGCGGCGAGCCATTCGGCCGGTAGGTCCAGCGCCAGGATGGGTTCGTCCAGCTGCACCCAGTCCACTTTCGCGTCGTTCAGCGCGCCCAGCAGCGCCTGGTAGCTGCGCAGCAGGGCCGGCAGCAGGCTGAGGCGATCGAAGTCGGCGCCTTTGCACTTGCCCAGCCACAGCAGGGTAAGCGGGCCGACCAGCACCGGCTTGGCTTTCAGGCCCAGCGCCTGCGCTTCGGCTACTTGTGCCAGCAACGGGGCGGGGTTGGCCGCAAAGGGGGTATTGGCGTGCCACTCCGGTACCAGGTAGTGGTAGTTGGTATCGAACCACTTGGTCATTTCCAGCGCATGCTGGCTGGCATTACCGCGTGCTAGCTCAAAGTACTGTGCCTGGCTGAGGTTGGCCGCATCGAAGCCGAAGCGCGGCGGGATAGCGCCAACCAGAATTTGCGCATCCAGTACGTGGTCGTACAAGGAGAAGTCGCCTACCGGGCTCAGGTCGACGCCGGCGCCTTTTTGCAGCAGCCAGTGGCGCTGGCGCAATTCGCGTGCGCCTTGCTGTAGCGCTTGCTCGCTGACGTCGCCACGCCAGTATTGCTCCAGCAGGAATTTCAGTTCGCGCTTGGCGCCGATGCGGGGAAAACCTAAAAGATGAACTTGGCTCATGTGGAATGCCTTTCGTGATGAATGTTGTGCATTCAGCATGCGGCAACTACAATCATGAAGCAATTTCATTATTTTAACGTTGATCATTAAGGTGGTTCATAATGCAAAGCCAGCTGGAACTCCGCCATCTAAAAACCCTGCTGGCGCTGGCCGAGTGCGGCAGCGTGTCGCAGGCGGCCAAGCGCGTATTCCTGACGCAGTCGGCGCTATCGCACCAGCTCAAAGCGCTGGAAGAGGCTTATGGCCTGGCCTTGTTCGAGCGCAAAACGCAGCCGCTGCGCTTTACCCCGGCTGGCGAGCGCTTGCTGGCGCTGGCGCGCGACGTGGCCGCGCGCGTGACGCAGGCCGAGCGCGACCTGGCACGGCTGCGTGAAGGCGAGGCGGGGGAGCTGCGCATTGCAGTGGAGTGCCATACCTGTTTTGACTGGCTGATGCCGGCGATGGACGCCTTTCGCCAGCACTGGCCGGCGGTGGAGCTGGATATCGTGTCCGGCTTTCACGCCGACCCGGTGGGTTTGCTGCTGACGCGGCGTGCCGACCTGGCCATTTGTTCGGAGGCGGAGCAGCAGGATGGTGTGGTCTACCAGCCCTTGTTTGCCTACGAGATGGTGCTGATCATGGCGAAAGATCATCCGCTGGCCGCCAAGCCGGTGTGGCAGGCCGGGGATTTTGCCGACGAAACGCTGATCCACTACCCGGTGCCGGATGTGATGCTGGACCTGGTGCGCAAGGTGCTGAAGCCGGCAGGGGTGAACCCTGCACGGCGCACCTCGGAGCTGACGGTGGCCATTATCCAGCTGGTGGCCAGCCGCCGCGGCGTGGCGGCCATGCCGTTCTGGGCGGTGAAACCGTATCTGGACCGCGGCTATATTGCCAGTGCGCGCATTGGTGATGCAGGTTTGCAAAGCGAGCTGTACGCGGCATTACGCCAGGATGATGCGGGGCTGGCGTATATGCATGATTTTCTGCATACCGTGCGCGAGCAGAGTTTTGCCACGCTGCCCGGCTTGAGCGTGCTGGCCTGAGGCTAGCCTGCCACCAGTAAAAACGGCACGTCCGCAAGCTGCGGCGTGCCGTTTGCGTGTTGGCTGCCAATGGCTACTGGGCACCTAGCAGCTTGTAGAAATAGCGGGTGGTATGCAGGCTGCCATCCGGGCTGGCGGCGTAGGCCGGAATGTCACCGGCGTGTACCCAGCCCAGCTTGGGGTAGAGGCTGGCCGCTACCGATGTGCTATCGGTATCCAGCACCAGCGTGCTGCAGCCGGCAGCCCAGGCTGCGTGTTCCGCCTGCTGCATCAGCTGGCGCGCTATACCCTGGCCGCGTGCCGTGCTGTGTACCATCAGTTTCTGGATTTCGCCACGGTGGCGGCCGTTGGCCTTACCGCATAGCGCCAGCTGGATGGTGCCGATAACCCGGCCTTGATCTTCTGCCACCCAGCAATGCAGCAGCGGGCCCAGCGCAGCTGCGACAGCTTGCCAGTAGTGTTGTGCTTCTTCGTGCGCTAGCGGTGCCAGAAAGCCCACCGAGGCGCCACCGTGTACGCTGTCTTGCAGTAGCGATACCAGTGCGGCCAACTGTGGCTCAGCGATGCTGTACAAAGGGCGGATGGTGATCATTCGTGCTCCAGCCCCAGCTCCTGGATTTTGCGCGTAAGCGTGTTGCGGCCCCAGCCCAGCAGCTGTGCAGCTTCGACTTTACGCCCGCCGGTGTGTGCCAGGCCGCTCTTGATGCAGGTGCTCTCGAAGCGAGCGGTCAGGTCGTCGATGATGCCGGTTTCCCCTGCGGCCAACCTTTGGCTGACCTCGCGTGCCAGCAGCTGCAGCCAGTCGCCCTCTGCCTGTGCGGCTGCAGCAGGCAAGGGCGTGGCGGGCTGGGCGCTGGCCTCGGCGTCATGGCTATGGCTTGACGGCACAACCTCGACAGGCAGGCGGAACTCTAGCGGCAGGTCGGCGCTTTCCACGGTCTGGCCCGGCGCCATCACGGTAATCCACTGGCACAGGTTTTCCAGCTGGCGCACGTTACCGGGGAAGGCGTACTGGCGCACAAAAGCCATGGCGCTATCGGACAGGCGCTTGGGCTCCACACCCAGGTTGGCCGCACTGCGCGACAGAAAGTGGCGTACCAGCAGCGGGATATCTTCGCTGCGTTCGCGCAGCGGCGGCAGGCGCAGGCGGATCACGTTCAGGCGGTGGAACAAGTCCTCGCGGAACTGGCCTTGCTTGACGCGCTCCTCCAGGTGCTGGTGGGTCGCGGCGATGACGCGCACATTGGCCTTGATCGGCGTATGGCCGCCTACGCGGTAAAAGTGGCCATCGGACAGCACGCGCAGCAGGCGGGTTTGCAGCTCGGTGGGCATGTCGCCGATTTCATCCAGAAACAGCGTGCCACCTTCGGCCTCTTCAAAGCGGCCGCGGCGGCTGCCTACGGCGCCGGTAAAAGCACCTTTTTCGTGGCCGAACAGCTCGGATTCCAGCAGGTCTTTCGGAATCGCCGCGGTGTTCAGCGCGATAAACGGTTTGCTGGCGCGTACCGAGTGGCGGTGCAGCGCCTCGGCTACGCGTTCTTTACCGGTGCCGGATTCGCCGGTAATCAGCACCGTCACGCTAGACTGCGACAGGCGGCCAATGGCGCGGAAAACGTCCTGCATGGCCGGCGCCTGGCCCAGCAGGGCCGGCATGGCTTCCGGGCTTTCGCCGACAGCGTCGCCGCTGCGGCTTTCGGCTAGCGCGCGTTCGATCAGCGCCACCGCCTGGTCTACGTCGAACGGCTTGGGCAGGTACTCGAACGCCCCACCCTGAAAGGCCGAGACAGCCGAGTCCAGGTCGGAATGCGCCGTCATGATGATGACCGGTAGCGCGGGGTAGTCGGCTTTGACTTTGCCCAGAAATTTCAGGCCATCGGTGCCCGGCATGCGTACATCACTGATGATGACGCTGGGGATGGTGTCGTACAGGGCGTTCAGCGCATCGTCGGCGCTGGCAAAGCTCTGGTAGGCGATATTGCTGCGCGAGAGCGACTTTTCCAGCACCCAGCGGATGGCTTTGTCGTCGTCGATGATCCAGACCGTTTGCGTCATGTTGGCTCGCCTTGTGGTTTATTGATCGGGGCCGAACGGCATCAGTACCGTGAAGCAGGTGTAGCCCGGCCGCGATTCGAATTCGATGGTACCGCCATGCTGGTGCACAAAAGTTTGCGCCAGCGTCAGTCCCAGCCCGGTGCCCTCTGCCCGGCCTGTGACCAGCGGGTAGAACACATGGTTGCGGATTTCTTCCGGAATGCCGGGGCCGTTATCGATGATCTGCAATTTTAGTGCCAGGTTGTGACGCTTTCGCGCCAACGTGACCTGGCGTGCCACGCGGGTGCGAAAAACCAGCTCGCCGTTGCCTTGCATGGCTTGTACCGCGTTCTTGCCGATATTCAGTACCACCTGGATGAGCTGCTCTTTATCTGCGGCCAACATGGGCAGGCTGATGTCGTAGTCGCGCTTTACCAGCAAGCCTTGCGGGTATTCGGCCAGGATGATGCTGCGCACGCGCTCTAGTACTTCGTGAATATTCACGTCGTTGGCAATGTGGCGACGGTGCGGTGCCAGCAGCCGGTCTACCAGCGACTGCAAGCGCAGGGCTTCTTCGCGAATCACGCCTGTGTACTCCAGCAGCTCGGGGCGATCGGCGATTTCGTGTTCCAGTAACTGGGCGGCACCACGGATGCCACCCAGCGGGTTCTTGATTTCATGCGCCAGGTTGCGGATCAGCTCGCGGTTGGCTTGCTGCTGCAGTAGCAGGCGCTCTTCGTTGACGATGCGCAGCTGTTGCTCGATAGGCCGCATTTCTACCAGCGCCAGGCGTACCGGCCCGTCGATCGGTGTCACGGTGAGGCCGATATGCAGCGGGTGGTCGCCTTCCGGCGAGATTTCCAGGTCGTGCTCGATGAAGCTGCCAGCGTGATCCAGCGCCATTTGCACGGCGTTTTTCAAGGCACGCGGGTGGTGGAAGTGCTCGTATAGCGTGTGTTTTTTCAGCCCTTTGTGGCTGATGCCCAGCAGGTTTTCACTGGCCGGGTTGGCATAGTGAAGCTGGCCGTTGCGCTCGACAATCATCACCGGCGTATCGAGCAGGTCGAGTCCGGCATACGGGTGTAGGGGCATGGTGTTGGTCCGGTTTGCCTGTAGGGCTACCTGCGCCAGGGTGGCGCGGGTATGACTGTTGCCTTAGCAAAAGCCGCGCCCGTGAGCCGGGCGGGTTGTTGCCGGTGCGGACACGCTATGTGCTACAAAACGGCGCACAAACAGAAGTGTTCGGGTGGGGGCATCGTTCTGGTGAGTTTACTGCACTACTTTGGTGCGGTGCTATTGCCTAGTTCTTTATTCAGCGCATCGATATTGCGTTCGCGGTCGGTGACCGCGTCTTGCAGGCGTTGTAGCTGCGCTGCGGCGGTGCCTGGTTTGCGGCGGGCTTCGCTCAAAGCGGTGCGCGCGTCGCTCAGGGCTTTTTGTTCGTTCTCCAGCTCGGTTTGCAGGATACGGCGGCGCCCCTCGTCGCGGTTGCGTTGCGTGCCGGCGTCTACCGACGGTACGGCTACGTTGGCCGCAGGCGCGCGTTGGCGTACCGAGCCGTTGCGTGGCGTGATGCTGCCACGCGTACCTCCATCCGTGTTGGCCGGTGTAATCGAGATGGCCTGGGCCCCTGGCTGCGGCATATTGGTAAACGTAACGTGCCCGTCTTTATCAACATAGCGATAAATGGTGCTGGCCTGAGCTTGGGGTAGGCTGCAAAGGAGCAAGATGAACAGAGTACGACGCATGGGGAAATAGGCGATAGTCATTGCAAACGCATGATAATTCAATCTCTTGCCGCTTGGCAGTGCCAATGCAAAAAAGCCGGAGCTGGCTGCGTGCTGCGGTTTGCCAGGCCTTGAGTAAATGAAAACCCCGCACCGTTGCCGGTGCGGGGTTGCAGCGTACGCGGGTCGAATCGCTTACAGGCTGTAGTACATCGCAAATTCTACCGGGTGGGTAGTCATGCGGGTCAGGTTCACTTCCTTCATCTTCAGGTCGATGTAGGCGTCGATCCATTCGTTCGAGAACACACCGCCACGGGTCAGGAACTCGCGGTCGGCGTCCAGTGCGGCCAGGGCTTCATCCAGCGAGGCGCACACGGTCGGGATCAGTTTGTCTTCTTCCGGCGGCAGATCGTACAGGTTCTTGTCTGCGGCATCGCCTGGGTGGATCTTGTTCTGGATACCATCCAGACCAGCCATCAGCAGGGCGGAGAAGCACAGGTACGGGTTAGCCAGCGGGTCCGGGAAGCGTGCCTCGATACGGCGGCCTTTCGGGCTTGCTACGTGCGGGATACGGATGGAAGCGGAACGGTTCTTGGCGGAGTAGGCCAGTTTTACCGGTGCTTCGTAGTGCGGTACCAGACGCTTGTAGGAGTTGGTGCCCGGGTTGGTGATGGCGTTCAGTGCCTTGGCGTGCTTGATGATACCGCCGATGTAGTACAGGGCGATGTCGGACAGGCCTGCGTAGCCGTCACCGGCAAACAGGTTTTTGCCATCTTTCCAGATGGACTGGTGCACGTGCATGCCGGAACCGTTGTCGCCAACGATAGGCTTAGGCATGAAGGTGGCGGTTTTGCCGTAGCTGTGGGCGACGTTGTGTACCACGTACTTCAGGATCTGGGTCCAGTCAGCGCGCTGGGTCAGGGTGCTGAACTTGGTACCGATTTCGTTCTGGCCGGCAGTCGCCACTTCGTGGTGGTGTACTTCTACCGGTACGCCCAGCTCTTCCAGCAGTAGCACCATGGCCGAGCGGATGTCTTGCGAGGAGTCTACCGGTGGTACCGGGAAGTAGCCGCCTTTCACGCCAGGGCGGTGGCCGGTGTTGCCGCCTTCGAATTCTTCAGCGGAAGCCCAGGCAGCTTCTTCTGCCTTGATCTTCACGAAGCAGCCGGACATGTCGGTGCCCCAGGTGATGCTGTCGAAGATGAAGAATTCCGGCTCCGGGCCAAAGAAGGCGGTGTCGCCAATGCCGGAAGCTTTCAGGTAGGCTTCGGCGCGTTTGGCAACCGAGCGCGGGCAGCGGTCGTAACCCTTGCCGTCGGCCGGGTCGATCACGTCGCAGCTCATGAATACGGTCGGCTCGTCGAAGAACGGGTCGATTTTGGCGGTAGCGGGGTCGGCCATCAGCAGCATGTCGGAGGCCTGGATGCCTTTCCAGCCGGCTATGGAGGAGCCGTCAAACGCGTGGCCGCGCTCGAACCACTCGTCAGCGTCTTCCAGCAGAACGTGTGCCGGAATGGTTACGTGCTGCTCTTTACCCATTGTGTCGGTAAAGCGCAAGTCGACAAATTTTACGTCGTTTTCGGTAATGAGCTTGACTACGTCTGCAACCGCCATGGATATCTCCTAGAGAAAAGCTAAGTGCATCAAACGAGATGGCACAAATACAGGTGTGCCGGACTAAAAGCATGAACCGTGCCAGCCATCAGGCGCGGTTTAGGGTACTGCATTCACCCGCCTGGCGTGCCAGTCTAGGCTATTTGCGAGCTATTTTGGTGCGTGCGCTAATTTGGTGCGCGTTTTTGGTGCATGGCAACGCTTGCCTGCCTGCTTGCCACGCTGCATGATGGCCAACATTATTATGCAAATCGTGCCGTGATGTCGTGATGACAATCAATAGACAGCCGTGGCCCTGACCCCATCCCTATTGAAGGAGAGCAAAATGACTGTCGAAACCATTCTGTCCACCGCCCGTAACCGTGGTGGCGAGCTGGGCCTGGCTTATAGCGGTGCGGTATTGCCCGCCGAGGCCTGGGCGCTGCGCCAGGGCTTGCCTGGTGTGGTGATGGTGGACGTGCGTAGTGCTGCAGAGTGGCAGTTTGTCGGTGTGGTTCCCGACGCGGTGCGTATCGAGCTGCGCAGCTACCCCGGCATGGTGCCCAATGCCGCCTTTGTCAGCCAGCTGCAGCAGCAAGTGGACAAGGCCGCGACGGTGCTGTTTATCTGCCGCAGCGGCGCCCGCTCGGACGAGGCAGCCAGGTTGGCGGTAGAGGCTGGCTATGCGGAGGTTTATAACGTGCTGGAAGGTTTTGAAGGCGATCGTGATGCACAACAGCACCGCGGCCAGCTCAATGGCTGGAAGGCCGCCGGCTTGCCATGGATTCAGGGCTGACAGCGCGGGTTGCAGTTTCCTGTCCGACAAGGCAAAGTGTGCTTTCGGCCAAGCGGCTGCCACCGGCTTGCCTGACTTACCCTATATAGAGAAGTGAATCATGACTGATCGTTACGCTGTAATTGGCAACCCTATTTCGCATAGCCAATCGCCTTTCATCCATAACGAATTTGCCAGCGCCACCGGCCAGGCTCTGCAGTACGAAAAACTGTTTGCCGATATCGGCAAATTCGACGAAGTGGTATCTGCGTTTGTCGCTGCGGGTGGCCGCGGCCTGAACGTGACGCTGCCGTTCAAGGGCGATGCTTTCCGTTTTGCCCAGGAAGTCAGCGAGTGCGCCCGCCTGTCCGAGGCGGTCAATACCCTGAGTTTCCGTGATGGCAAGATTTACGGTGACAACACCGATGGCGTGGGCCTGGTACGTGACATCGTCGACAACCTGGACGTCGCCATTGCCGGCAAGCGCGTACTGCTGCTGGGGGCGGGTGGCGCGGTGCGCGGCGTACTGCCGACGCTACTGGCAGAAAAGCCGGCTACCCTGACCATTGCCAACCGTACCGTGGCCAAGGCCGAAGCGTTGGCCGCACAGTTTGCCAGCCTGGGCCAGATCGAGGCGGCAGGCTATGAGGCGCTGGCTGGCCGCCAGTTCGATATCGTCATCAATGGCACGTCCACCAGCCTGCAGGGCGAGTTGCCACCTATGCCTGCCGGCATTTTTGCAGCGGGCGCGCTGGCTTACGACATGGTGTACAGCCGTGGTCTGACGCCATTCCTGCGCCGCGCCCAGAGCGAGCAGGCCGGTATGCTGGCCGATGGCCTGGGCATGCTGGTGGAGCAGGCGGCCGAGTCGTTCCGCATCTGGCGTGACGTGCAGCCGGAAACGCGCAAGGTGACCAATATGCTGCGCGAGGTACTGGCCTAAGTGTTGCGCTGGACCTTACGCATCGGGGCGGCCCTGTTGGCCGCCCTTTTTCTGTACAACCTGTGGATCTTCGGCCACATCGTGTACTGGCGCAGTTTTAACCCGTCGGCCAGCGCGTTCATGACCGAGCAACTGGCGCGGCTGCAGGAAGACGACCCCGAGGCCGAGCTGCGCCACAAATGGGTACCGTACGAGCGCATTTCGCCCAACCTCAAGCGCGCGCTGATCGCCTCTGAGGACGCCAAGTTTGTCGACCACGAAGGTTTTGACTGGGATGGTATCGAGGCGGCGTTCGAGAAGAACATGAAACAAGGGCGCATCGTGGCCGGTGGCTCGACCATTAGCCAGCAGCTGGCCAAGAACCTGTTCTTGTCCGGCCGCAAAACCCCGTGGCGCAAGCTGGAAGAGGCCATGATCACGGTGATGCTGGAGGCGGTGATGGACAAGCGACGCATCTTCGAGATCTACCTGAACGTGATCGAGTGGGGCAATGGCGTGTTTGGTGCCGAAGCTGCAGCGCGTTACTACTACCGCACGCCCGCATCGCGCTTATCTGCCGGCCAGGCCGCCAAGTTGGCCGCCATGGTGCCTAACCCGCGTTATTACGATGAGCACCGTAATGCACCGGGCCTGGCGCGCAAGACCCGCATTATTTTGCGGCGCATGCCGATGGCGGATACGCCGTAGCTTTATGCAGCCTTATGGTATGTGGACTGGCCTCGCTTGCGGGGCCAGTTTGCTTTTGGCCGTTGCAGCAGGCCTGGCGACCATGCCGCTATCGGTGTCGTACCACCGCCTGGCTATGAGGGCGTGTATGGCAAGCTTTTGCCTGCTGCCCGATACGTACAAGGCAAGCATTTTTCTTATTGAAGCCACCTTGCCGGATGGCTGGTTTTCGCCCCCGCCTGCGCTGGTTGCCCGCAGCATCGCATGCTACAATTCCGCCTCTTTCGTGATAGCTGCGCAGGAGCGCGGTGTAACTCATGGACTTACCCAGTTATTACTCATCTGATTTAGCCATTCAGGCTCACAACTAGCCTCGCCTTTTTGCCGGATGCAGCGTCATTCCCGCCAAAGGCGGAAGGAGACGTGCATGACGGTTGTCGACAAGAAACAACCCACCGATCGTCTGCAGGACAGCCTCACCCAGGTGCAGCGCCTTATCGAGCGCCATCGTCTGGTGGAGGACCTTGTGCATCGCCAGGATATGCCGCGCCATGACCTGGTGGAGTCGCTCGTTCACAAACAAAACCTGGCCGAGCTGGAGCACAAGCTCGAAGCCTTGCACCCGGCGGATATCGCCTACATTCTGGAAGCCCTGCCACTGGAAGACCGCCTGCTGGTGTGGAATCTGGTGCATAGCGACGACGAAGGCGACATCCTGCTGGAGGTGTCTGACGCTGTCCGCGAATCGCTGATCGAGTCGATGGAGCAGCACGAGCTGGTGGCCGCTGCCGAGCAGCTGGACGCCGACGAGCTGGCCGACCTGGCCGCCGACTTGCCGCGCCAGGTGGTGTACGAGGTGATGGGTGGCCTGGACGAAGAAGAGCGCCAGCAGCTGCAGTCGGTACTGTCGTACGAAGAGCACCAGGTCGGTGCCCTGATGGACTTCGAGCTGGTGAAGATCCGCGCCGATGTTAGCTGCGAGGTAGTGTTGCGCTATCTGCGCCGCTTTGACGAGCTACCCAGCCAGACCGACAAGATTTTTGTGACCGACGAAGACGGCGTGCTCAAGGGCGTGCTGCCGGTGCGCAAACTGCTGGTGTCCGACACCGACGCGCTGGTGGCTGACGTTATGGCCACCGAGGTGGTGAGTTTCCGCCCGGAAGAAGACGCCGCCGACGCCGCGCTGGCCTTTGAACGCTATGACTTGGTAACGGCGCCGGTGCTGGACGAGCACGGCGTGCTGATTGGCCGCCTGACGGTAGACGAGATGGTGGATCTGATTCGTGAAGAATCGGAAACCGAAGCGCTGAACCTGGCCGGTCTGAAAGAAGAGGAAGACCTGTTTGCCCCGGTGATCGACTCGGTTAAAAACCGCTGGGCCTGGCTGGCCATTAATCTGTGTACCGCCTTTGTCGCCAGCCGTGTGATTGGTGCCTTTGAGGGCAGTATCGAAAAGCTGGTCGCCTTGGCCGCACTGATGCCGATTGTGGCGGGGATTGGCGGTAACTCCGGTAACCAGACCATCACCATGATCGTGCGCGCCCTGGCTATGGGCCAGCTGCAGCCGGGGCAGGCCAACCGCCTGTGGCGCAAAGAGCTGGGTGTATCGGTGATTAACGGTGTGGTCTGGGGCGGAGCGCTGGGCGTGCTGGCCTGGATGCTGTACGGCAATTTCTCGCTGGGCTTGGTCATGTTGGCCGCTACCACGCTGAACCTGATGCTGGCGGCGTCCATGGGGGTGCTGATTCCCACCATGATGGAGCGTTTCGGCAAAGACCCCGCGGTGGGCAGCAGCGTGCTGATTACCGCGTGTACCGACTCGGGCGGCTTTTTCATTTTCCTCGGCCTCGCCAGCCTGTTCTTGCTGTAAACCATGCCTACGCTAAACGAAGTATTACGCCATTTTGACCTGCCACGGCTGGAAGCGCGGCTCTTGCTGGCGCGCGTCAGCGGGCTGAGCCACAGCGCCATGGTGTCGGCAGGCCCCGAGCTGCTGCCGGATGCGCAGTGGCAAGCGTTTAGCCAGCTCGCCCTGCGCCGCCTGGCGGGTGAGCCGGTGGCCTATTTGCTAGGCGAGCGCGAATTCTATGGCCGCTGCTTTGCGGTATCGCCGGCGGTGCTGATTCCTCGCCCCGAAACCGAGCATCTGGTAGAGGCTGCGCTGGACAAGGTTGGCCGCAAGGCGGCTGCCCGTGTGGTAGATCTGGGCACCGGTAGCGGCGCCATCGCGGTAACGTTGGCGCTGGAAGCCCCTGGCTGGCAGGTGGCAGCGGTCGACCTGTCGTCCGACGCATTGGCCATGGCGCGCCGTAATGCCGGGGCGCTGGGTGCGCGCGTGGCATTTCACCACGGTAGCTGGTTTGCCCCGTTGCCTGTGGATGCGCAGTACGAGCTGATTGTCAGCAACCCGCCGTATATCGACGCCGCCGATCACCATCTGGGTGAAGGCGACGTGCGTTTCGAGCCGCGCATGGCGCTGACCGACGGTAACGATGGCCTGGACTGCCTGCGCGCCATCGCCGCTGGGGCACCCGCCAGGTTGGCCGCAGGCGGCTGGCTGATGGTGGAGCACGGTTACGACCAAGGCCCGGCGTGCCGCGAGCTGTTCGAGCAAGCCGGCCTGCTGCAGGTACACACGCTGCAGGATCTGGCCGGTCTGGATCGTGTCACGCTGGGTTGCAAGCCATGAGCAGGGGCATGGCCGTGGTGTTTGGGGCATTGGCGCTGCTGGTGTGGCTGACCGGCGTGAACCAGCCATTATTCATTACCCTGCATCATGCTCTTGCCGTCGTACCGGGCATCGTATGGCGGTTGCTGAGCATGGCCGGCGAGTGGACGCTGGTGATTGGCGTATTGCTACTGTTGGCCGCCAGGCAGCCTGCCTTGTTGCCGCGCATGCTGGCGTTGGGCTCGGCGGGTATTTTGGCCAGTATCGCCTTGAAAGCAGGTTTTGATGTGCTTCGCCCGCCGCTGGTCTTGCCTGCGGGTACGGTGCATCTGCTGGATGTGTTGCCGGGTAACCGCTCGTTCCCTTCCGGGCACGCTGTTGCCGTGGGGGTGTTGGCAGGTGCGCTGATGCCACGTTGCTCGCTCCCTGCGCAGCTGTGCTTGGCTTTGCTGGCGGTGTTGGTCTGCCTGTCGCGGCTGGCGATAGGGGTGCACTGGCCGCTGGATGTGCTGGCCGGTGCCGCTTGCGGCTTTGCCTTGGCTCATCTTGCCGGGCGGGTGCGCAAAAGTAGCTGGCCAGATGCCTTGTTGTTACAGGCAATAAAAGCGCTGGCACTGGTGCTGCTGGTCGTTACGGTGTGGAAACTGGGGCAGGCGAGGCCGAACGAGGCTTATGTACTTTATAACCTGATCACGCTGGCACTGTGCGCGGTGGTGTTGCGCGGGAAAATGCCCGCTGTTTGAAAAAGGCGGGGCGCAAAAAAAAACGGGGCGTGCGCCCCGTTTTGTCATCTGCCTGCCATGTGCAATGGCTTAGTGATGGTGACCGTGCTCGCCGTGGGCGTGGCCGTGGGTGATTTCGTCCGGGGTGGCCTGGCGAACTTCTGCCACGGTAGCCTGGAAACGGATGGTCAGGCCGGCCAGTGGGTGGTTGCCGTCCAGAACGGCTTTGCCGTCGGCTACGTCAGTCACGCGGAACAGGATAACATCGCCGGTTTCCGGGTCGTCTGCTTCGAACATCATGCCGACTTCAACTTCTTCCGGCAGAACGTCCAGCGGCTCTACGCGCACCAGCTCTTCTTCCGGCTCGCCAAAGGCATCGTCCGGGGTCAGGGTGACGGTGATGGATTCACCCACGGCTTTGCCGTGCAGTGCTTCTTCCACCAGCGGGAAAATGCCGTCGTAGCCGCCATGCAGGTAAGCAATTGGCTCTTCAGTTTTGTCGAGCAGGGTGTTGTCGGCGTCGTACATTTCGTAGTGAATGGTTACGACCGAGTTTTTAACGATTTGCATGAGGCGGTACCGTCGTAGAGAAAAGAAAGGGAATCTTGATGCATCGCAGGCCGGCAAGCCTTGGGCTGCAGCAAAATCCGGCGCGAAACAGATATCCCCGTATTGTAAACCATTGCCTGAATGCGTAACGAGAATCTGCCATGAAACCAATCGAACTTCTGGGCGGCATGACCGCCGAGACCTTTTTAAAAGAGTACTGGCACAAAAAGCCTTTGCTCATCCGCGGTGCGTTGAAAGATGTCGGCGAGCATGTGGATTACGCCTGGCTGGCCAAGCTGGCTGCCGATGAGGACGTGGAATCGCGCCTGATAGAGTACAAGCAGGGCAAGTGGCACCTGGAGCGGGGCCCTTTTCGTGCCGGCCGCTTGCGCCGCCTGCCGGAAACCGACTGGACCATCCTGGTGCAGAACGTCAACCACCACCTGCCGCATATTGCCGACATTTTGTGGCGTTTCGATTTCATGCCGTACGCGCGGCTGGATGACCTGATGATCAGCTACGCGCCGCCTGGCGGTACGGTTGGCCCGCACTTCGATTCTTATGATGTGTTCCTGCTACAGGTGGGTGGGCGCAAGCGCTGGCAGATTTCGTCGCAAAAGGACGAGTCTTTTATTGAAGATGCACCGATCAAAGTATTGAAAGACTTCCAGGTTGAAGAGGAATTCATCCTAGAGCACGGCGACATGCTGTACCTGCCGCCCAAATGCGCACATTACGGCGTGGCGCTGGAGCCGGGCATGACGTACTCCATCGGTTTCCGTGCGCCATCAGCGCAGGAAATTGCCACCGAGTTCCTGGTGTACCTGCAAGACCGCATTTGTGTGCAAGGCCGTTATGCCGACCCGGACCTGCAGCAACAGGCAGCGCCGGCACAGATCAGCGATGCCATGGTAGAGCAGGTCAGCCAGATGCTGCAGCAGATCAGCTGGGATAAAAAAGTGGTGGCCGACTTCCTGGGGCATTACCTCACTGAACCCAAGCCGCACGTGTTTTATGAGGGGGCCGAGGACGAGCTGGATGAAGACGACTTTGCCGAACAGGCCAGAGCAAATGGCATTGTTCTGGATTTGAAAAGCCAGATTCTTTATGTTAATGACATGCTGTACTGCAACGGACAGCTGTTGGAATGCGAACCCGCGCAGTTGGCCGCATGGCAGAAACTGGCGAATACCCGCCAGCTAGATCCTGCCGGATTGTCAGACAGTATGATGCCTTTGTTGTTCGAGGGTTATCTGTCGGGTTGGTGGCATATCGCGGCCTAGTGTCATCCTGCTGTCGCATGAATGAGGCAAGGTAAGTGATCGTAAACGAAGATTTTTTATCGAAAACACGGGGTTTTGCCTTGGTGAAATGTTGCGATGCAGCATCGCCGATGCAAATATCCGCAATAAATTAGCGTTTACCCCCTTCCCAACAATTTTATTCGTGCTAGAATTTGCGCACTGACAGTATCTACACTGCTTTCTCTGTCTGGAATTTTTTTGAGAGAGAGTAGTGAACCAGACGTCTTGTTCAACACTTACTTTCAAAGGTAATACACAAATGAAACAGTCGCTCATCGTTGCTGCCCTGCTGGCCGTTGCTCTGTCCGCTTGCGGTAAAAAAGAAGAAGCTCCAGTTGAAGCTTCCGCTCCTGCTGTTGAAGCCTCCGCTCCTGCTGTTGAAGCTTCCGCTCCTGCTGCTGACGCTTCCGCTCCGGCTGCTGACGCTTCCGCTCCGGCTGCTTCCGCTGCTCAGTAATCACGTTTTTTACGTGCTTACATGAAAACCGGCCTTCGGGCCGGTTTTTTCTTGCCTGTCGTTTCTGTCTTGTTTCTTTCCGCGTTTCTTGCGTTGTCTTTGGCAAAGACAGCTTGTGTCGCCGCTGCTCTGTCGTAAAATATTTTCATACAAAATGGATTTTGCCCGTCCGGGCCCGTTTCGGCTGTGCCTCGATCTTGGTGGCAGGCCGCTTGCTGGGGCTGTGATATGATGGCTGCCGTTTTGAACCGCTGCGCCGGGGGCCGGTCGAAGTGGCTCACTTAATCTTTTCCAGCACCTCAGGCAGACATGGATATCCTGCAACTCCTTCTCGACTTCTTTACCGGGTATGGCTACTTCGCCGTATTCATCGTGTTGTTGGTCTGTGGTTTTGGCGTCCCCATACCTGAGGACATTACGCTAGTCGCCGGTGGCATCATTTCCGGCCTGGGCTATACCAATGTGCACTGGATGTTTGCGGTGGGTATGGCGGGTGTACTGGCCGGCGATGGCATCATGTTTGCAGCGGGCCGTTTGTACGGCGAGCGCGTGCTGCGTTTCCGCCCTGTGGCCAAGATCATGACCCCCGAGCGTTTTGCCGCTACCCAGGAAAAGTTTGCCCGCTACGGTAACTGGGTGCTGTTTGTTGCCCGTTTTCTGCCTGGTCTGCGCTCGCCCATCTTCCTTACTGCCGGCCTGACGCGGCGTATCCCTTACTGGCGTTTTCTGATGATGGACGGTTTTGCCGCGCTGATCTCGGTGCCGGTGTGGGTGTATCTGGGGTATTTCGGCGCGCGTAACCGCGATTGGCTGATGCACATGGTGCACCGTGGCCAGGCCGGTATCCTGATTGCCTTGGCGCTGGCCGGGGTGGTGCTGGGTGTACTGTACTGGCGCAAGAAGCGCCTGGCAGTAAAGGCGGATGCCTGAGTTGGCCGCATGCATGAAAAACGCCCCGGGCTAAAGCGGCGGGGCGTTTTTCATGGCAGGCCGGCTTAGCCTACCTGTAGCAGTTCCACTTCGAATACCAGGGTGGCATTCGGCGGGATAACGCCGCCAGCGCCGCGTGCGCCATAACCTAGCTCGGATGGAATGGTCAGTTTGCGTTTGCCACCTACTTTCATGCCCAGTACACCCTGATCCCAGCCCTTGATCACGTAGCCTTCGCCCAGCGGGAAGCTGAACGGCTGGAAACGGTCTTTGCTGGAGTCGAATTTGGTGCCGTCAGTCAGCCAGCCGGTGTAGTGCACGGTGACTTCTTCGCCTGCGACTGCTTCTTTACCTTCGCCTGTCACCAGATCTTCGATGATCAGTTCTGCCATTGTGATGCCCTTCGTTACCGCATTGATCAGGGTGCGTATTCTATCAGCCATGGTGCGGGCTGTGGGTGACTGCTTTTGTATATGCCAATCAGTATCTTATAAAAAAGTATTGGCTAACTGACAGAAGCACTAAAGGGGTGGAATGATGACGCTACTTTGTCTGGCGACGCGGCAGCATATTGTGGTGCAGCGCCAGGGTTTGGCCGCTCCTTTGCGCTGGCTGAAACTGGGGTGGCGTGATTTGCAGCGCACGCCTGCCGATGCCTTGTTATACGGTGCAATGTACGTGTTGATGGCCTATGGCCTGGCGTACCTGCTGCAGTATTTTCCGGAAATGGCCCTGGCTTTGGGGTGTGCCTGCTGGCTAGTGGGGCCGTTTCTGGCTGCCGGGCTTTACGATATCGCCAGGCAGCAGCAGGCTTTTAATGGTGGCCGCGTGATGCTGCTGCATAGCGTGCTGGCCTGGCGTGCCAACCCGGGGGCGTTGGCGCTGTATGGCTGTGCGATGGCGCTGTTGTCGTGTGCCTGGGGCGCCAGCTCGATGCTGCTGTTTGCCTTGTTTGACCAGGGCCGGCTACCCCGGCTGGATGCCCTGCTGCCGGGCTTGCTGCAGGGCGATAACCTGGCGCTGTTATTGAGCTGGGGCGCCATATCGCTGCTGTTTGTACTGTTCGTGCTGGCGCTGAGTATTTGCACCTGCGCCATGTTGCTGGACAAGGAAATAGACGTGGTCACGGCCATGCAAGCCAGCCTGCAAGTCGTTGGCCGCAACGGGGTGACGATGGTGGTATGGGCCGCTATGATCGTGGCACTTGTTGCGATAGGCTTGGCCAGCCAGTTTGTCGGGCTGCTGCTGGTGGCCCCGCTATTGGGCTTGTCCAGCTGGCATGCCTATCGCGCCCTTATTTCCTACGAATGCTGAACCCGCCATGACCCCTTTGCGTATTGTGTTTCTGGATCGTGACAGCCTGCCTGTGCCGCTGCCGGCTTTCCCGTTTGCTCATCATTGTGTCGAGTATGCGGCCAGTGGTCGTGACGATATCGTCGCCCGTTGCGCCGATGCCGATGTGGTCATCACCAATAAAGTGCCGTTCGACGCGGCTACCCTGGCAGCGCTGCCGCAGCTGAAAATGCTGGCGATTGCGGCTACCGGCTACAACCACATCGATATCGACGCCTGCCGTCGCCAAGGCGTGGCGGTAGCCAATATCCGGCATTACGGTGACGACACGGTCGCCGAGCACGCTTTCATGCTGATGATGGCGCTGATGCGCAATCTGCCGGCCTACCAGCGCGATGTGGCGGCTGGAGTCTGGCAGAACGCGCCGCAGTTCTGCCACTTTGGCGCACCTATCCGCGATTTGCAGGGCGCGACGCTGGGTATCTTCGGTAGTGGCGGCATTGGCCAGGCCATGGCCAGCCGCGCGCGGGCTTTTGGCATGCAGGTACAGTTTGGCGAACGCAAGGGCGCGGGCGTAGTGCGTGATGGCTATGTGTCGTTCGATACCTTGCTGGCGACCTCCGACGTGATTTCGCTGCATTGCCCGCTGAATGACAGCACGCGCAACCTGATCGCCCAGCCCGAGCTGATGGCGATGAAGCCGGGTGTCATCCTGGTGAATACAGCCCGCGGCGGCCTGGTGGACGAAGACGCGCTGGTGGCTGCCTTGAAATACGGCCAGATCGGTGGCGCCGGTTTCGATGTGCTGTCGGTAGAGCCACCGCGCGAGGGCAACCCTTTGTTAAAAGCGCGTCTGCCGCATCTGATTGTTACACCGCACGTGGGCTGGGCCAGCCGTGAAGCCATGGGCAGGTTGGCCGCACAGCTGGTGGCCAATATCGCAGCCTGGCAGCAAGGCCAGCACCAGAACAGGCTGGATTAAGCAACAAACTCTGTAGACCCGGTAGCGACAAAAAACCCGCAAAGCGGGTTTTTTTATTGAACTAATCTATTTTGTACAGTACAAAGCATAAACAAAACCACAATTATCCGGTGTTGCCTGTCGGTAGCACCAGACACAAGGAAGTCAGCATGCACATTGCAGTAGCGGGAGCGGGCATCGCAGGCCTGTCGGCAGCTTGGTTACTGGCCCGTAGCGGCCATGAAGTTACCCTGTTTGAGGCGGGTAGCTATGCCGGTGGCCATAGCAATACGGTGGACGTCACGTTGGATGGCGTGACTGCCCCGGTGGATACCGGCTTTCTGGTGCACAACGACCGCACCTATCCCAACCTGATTCGTCTGTTCGCCCTGCTGGGGGTGCCGGTGTATCACACCGAAATGACGTTTTCGGTAGCGCTGGACCAGGAAAAGCTGGAATGGGCCGGCAGCGACCTGTTTACCCTGTTTGCCCAGAAGCGCAACCTGCTGCGCCCGGCGTTCTGGCATATGCTGCGCGACATTCTGCGCCTGCACCGTCAGGCCCCGGCCTTGCGTGACGAGGCGCGCGCCACTGGCGACACGCTGGGCCAGCTGCTGAACCGTCACGGCTACGGCCAAGCGCTGCGCGACTGGTACCTGCTGCCTATGGGCGCGGCCATCTGGTCCAGCTCCACCCGCGATATGGCGGCCTTTCCAGCCGCGACTTTCTTTGATTTCTGTCTGAACCACGGCCTGATGCAGGTGCTGGACCGCCCGCAGTGGAAAACCGTGCGAGGCGGCTCGCGTGTCTACGTACAGCGCATGCTGCAAGACTTGCCCGGCCTGCGGCTGGATAGCCCGGTGCAGCGTGTACAGCGCGATGCCCACGGCGTGACCGTGCATAGCCGCCACGGCGAGGAGCGCTTCGACCACCTGGTGCTGGCCTGCCACAGCGACCAGGCGCTGGCTCTGCTTGCCGACGCCAGCCCGGCGGAAACCGACGTACTGTCACGGCTGCGCTATCAGCCCAACCGCGCCGTGTTGCACACCGACGCCAGCTTCCTGCCCCAGCGCCAGCAAGCCTGGGCGGCGTGGAATTACCGCGTTGGCAGGGCAGGGGAGAGCGATACGCCGGTAATGGTGAGCTATCTGCTTAACACGCTGCAGCAGTTGCCGTTCCAGCAGCCCGTTATCGTTACGCTGAACCCCTACCGCCAGCCGCAGGGCGTGCTGGCCGAGTTCGACTACGCCCACCCGGTATTCGACCGTGATGCCATTGCCGCACAGCAGGCGCTGGCGCAGATCCAGGGCCGCCAGCGCACCTGGTTTGCCGGTGCGTGGGCCGGCTACGGTTTTCATGAAGACGGCCTCAAGGCCGGCATGGCCGTGGCCCAGGGGTTGGGAGCTACCGTGCCGTGGGACATCAGCCAGCCGGTGGCCGCGCATGCGCCGCTGCCGCAGCTGGCCGGTGCCGCAACATGAGCGTGCAGCTGTACGCCGGGCAGGTATGGCACGGCCGCCGCCGCCCGGCGCAACACCAGTTTGCCTACCGCCACAGCTGGGTTGCGGTGAGCCTGCCCGAGGGGGACGTAGCGCAACACCGCCTGGCACCCGGCGTGCGCTGGCTACGCCGCCGCCACGGCCCGCGTGATGGTAGCGCCCTGTGGCCGTGGCTCACGCAAAGGTTGGCCGCAGCCGGCTTTCACGATGCCAGCCGCATCGAGCTGCACACCCTGCCCGGCGTGCTGGGCTACGCCTTCAACCCGGTGAGCTTTTACCTGGTATTCGACCGCACCGCCGCGCTGCGGGCGGTATGGGTGGAAGTCAGCAATACCTTTGGCCAGCATCATGACTACTGCGTACACCACCCGGACTGGCGCCCGCTACAGGCGCGCGACAGCTTTACCGCGCCCAAAGCGCTGCATGTGTCGCCGTTTTTCCAGGTGGAAGGCAGCTACCGCTTTCGCTTTGCCCGCCAGGCTGACGGCTGCTTCAGTGTACGCATTGCCTATAGCCGCGATGATGCCAACACCGACTTTGTCGCCACCCAGCAAGGTTGGCCGCAGCCGCCGGGTGCCGCCAGGGTATGGCAGCTGGTGCTGGGCTGCGCCACGCTGACCTTTGCCGTGTGGGCGCGCATCCACTGGCAGGCGCTGCAGCTATGGCGCAAACGTGTTCCCTTTTTTGGCAAACAAGGCGTGCCCGCCACGCCGCCCACCGATTCCCGGAGTGTGTGATGACGACCCTGAGCCCTTCCCTGAACCCGCAGGCGCTGCGCGCGCCATGGTACGCCCGCCCGCTACTGGCTGGCCTGAGCCGGCTGCTGTACGGCCAGCTATTGCTGGTGGGCCCGGATGGCAGCCAGCAGCGGTACAGTGGCCGCCACGCAGGCCTGGATGCCGCCCTGCACATTCACGACTGGCGCGCCCTGCGCCGCATTGCCCTGGCTGGTGACATTGGCCTGGCCGAAGCCTGGCGCGATGGCCAGGTCAGCTCGCCCGACTGGGTAGCGCTGATGCGCCTGGCGCTACAGAATGAGGCGGCGGTCGAGCAGGCCATCCACGGCAGCTGGCTGGGCAAGGTAGGCTACCTGCTGCGCCACCTGACCCGCGCCAATACGCGCAAGGGCAGCCGGCGCAATATCCACGCCCATTACGACCTGGGTAACGAGTTTTACAAGCTGTGGCTGGACCCCAGCATGAGCTACTCCTCGGCGGTATTTGACGGTAACTACCGCCAGAGCCTGGAATCGGCGCAGTGGGCCAAGTACGAGCGCATCCTGCAGCGGCTGGATGCCCAGCCCGGGGAGCGTATTCTGGAAATCGGCTGTGGCTGGGGCGGCTTTGCCGAGTACGCCATCCGCACCCGTGGTGTACACCTTACCGGGGTGACGCTGTCTACCGAGCAGCTAGCCTGGGCGCAGCAAAGGTTGGCCGCAGCGGGTATGGCACAGCAGGCAGACCTGCGCCTGCAGGACTACCGCGATATTGACGGCGAGTTCGACCATATCGTGTCCATCGAAATGCTGGAGGCGGTAGGCGAGCGCTGGTGGCCGTCCTACTTCGCCACCCTGCGCGCGCGGCTCAAGCCCGGCGGCAAGGCGGTGGTACAGGTGATTACCATTGGCGACGAGTACTTTGCGCGCTATCGCAGCAGCACCGACTTCATCCAGCAGTTCATCTTTCCTGGCGGCATGCTGCCCTCGCCCGGCCAGCTGGACCAGCATATTGCCAATGCCGGCCTGCGCCTGAGCGACCGCTACACCTTTGGTGCCGATTACGCCGAAACGCTGCGCCGCTGGCTGGCAGACTTCGACGCCGTGCAGCTGCGCGTGCGCGCCCAGGGATTTGACGAGGCTTTTGTGCGGCTGTGGCAGTTTTACTTCTACTACTGCATTGCCGGCTTTGACGCCGGGCGCACCGATGTGTGCCAGCTGGAGATGACACGTCATGTCTAGATGGGTGGCTACCGGCGCCTTGCTCGCCGGCTTGATGGTAACGGAGGTCGTCATGGCCCTGCCTGCAGAGCTCGCTAACCTGCGCCCGCTGGGGCAGGGCAATTTGCGTTGGTTCGGTTTCAAGCTGTACGACGCCACGCTGTATACCCAGCAGGGCCAGGCGTTTGACTGGGCGCGGCCGTTTGCCCTGTCGCTGCGCTACGCCCGCGATATCCCGTCGGCCAAGATCGTGCAGGTCAGCCTGGAAGAAATGCAGCGCTACGGCCTGCCGGAAAACCGCCGCGCCAGCTGGCGCGATACCTTGGCCGCCGCTATTCCCGATGTGCAGCAGGGCGACGAAATTGTCGGCGCATTCGATGGCAACAGCCTGCGCTTCTGGCACAACGGCCGCCACACACGCACGGTGGACGACCCGCTGCTGGCGCGCACCTTCTTCCGCATCTGGCTAGACCCGGCCTCGCGCGCCCCCGCGTTGCGCGAGCAGCTGCTGAACGGCCGCGGATGACGCCCCTGCAGCTGGCGCTGGCGGGTGTGGCCGCCATGCCGCTCGCCATGCTGGCTTTGCCGGTGTACTTGCATTTGCCCGCGCTGTACGCCCGCGACTTTGGTATGGCGCTATCCAGCCTGGGCTTGCTGTTGTTTGTGACGCGGCTGCTGGACACCGTGCTGGACCCGCTGCTGGGGCAGTGGCAAGACCGCCTGGGGCGTGGCGCGCTGCGTCTGGCGGCAGGGTTGGCCGCCATCGCCGCCGTAGCGGGCTTTGCCTGGCTGTTGTGGCCGCAGCCTGGCTGGCCGCTGTGGCTGCAGCTGTCTGGTGCGCTGCTGCTGGTGTACCTGGCGCACGGCTGGCTCACCATCGCCCTGCTGCGCTACGGTGCCGCGCTGTGGCCCACGCCTGCCGGCCGGGCGCGTGTGGCCGCCTGGCGCGAGGGCTGGGGGCTGGCGGGTGTGCTGCTGGCGGCAGCACTGCCCGCGTGGTGGGCCGGCAGTATGGGCGAGCTGGCGGCCATGCAGCGCTTTGTCTGGGTGCTGCTGGCCTTGGTACTGCTGGCAGGGTTGGCCGCAGCCTGGGCGCCACGGCTACCGGTGCAGGCCGTACCCGAGGTGGCCGGGCAAGCCGAGCCTCCCTGGTGGCGTGATGGCGCACTGCGCGCAGCGGGTGTCGTGCTACTACTGAATGCGGTGGCCATGGCCATACCGGCGACCTTGCTGAATTTTTACGTGGCCGATGTGTTACAGGCCAGCGCGCAGGCCGGCGTATTTTTGCTGGCCTACTTTGTGGCGGCGGGCGCGTCGCTACCCGCCTGGGTGTGGCTGGCCGACCGCATCGGCAAGGTGCGCGCCTGGCGAGCCGGTATGGCGCTGGCCCTGCTGGGTTTCATGCCGGTGCCGTTGTTGGCCGCGGGGGATAGTGCCGGCTTTACGCTGGTGTGTGTGCTGACCGGCGTGGCGCTGGGGGCAGATCTGGCCTTTGCCAGCGCGCTGGTGGCCGACGCATTGGGTGCCCGCGTACAGCAGACGGGCGGTGTGGTATTCGGCGCCGTGTCCATGCTCAACAAGCTGGCGCTGGCCGTGGCTGCCGGGGTGGCGCTGCCGCTGGCGCAGTGGGCGGGCTATGTGCCCGGCCAGGTGGCCGGAGGCCTGATGTGGGTGTACGCGGCCTTGCCGGCACTTTTCAAATTGATGGCGTGGGGGGGCTTGCGATACCGGCCGCCCATGCAAGGAGCAGCATGATGTGGAAACGATGGGCTTGGCTGGTGGCCGCGATGGCGGCATTGGCACTGGGTGGCTGCAGCACCGCCAGTATCGACGACTACCGCGGTACGCGGCCAACGTTTGACCTGAAAAGCTACTTTGACGGCCCGGTAACGGCGCAAGGCACCTTTCAGGACCGCAGCGGCAAAGTCATCCGCCGCTTTACCGTGCAAATGAACGCCAGCTGGCAGGGCGATACCGGCGTGCTGGACGAGCACTTTAGCTACGACGACGGCGAAAAGCAGCGCCGGGTGTGGGCGCTGAAAAAGCTGCCAGACGGCCGCTACACCGGCACGGCGGATGATGTAGTCGGCCAGGCCAGCGGCCGCACCGAAGGCTTTGCCCTGTTCTGGGATTACACCCTGCGCCTGCCGGTAGACGGCACCGTGTACGAGGTGCGCTTCGACGACTGGATGTACCAGCTGGACGAGCGCACGGTGCTGAACCGCTCGGTGATGAGCAAATGGGGCATCAAGCTGGGCGAGGTCACGCTGTTCTTTCGCAAAGGGGCACAGCCGTGAGCCTGAACCCCAAGCTGCGTGATTGGCACGGCCAGCGCGTGTGGCTGGTGGGCGCCGGCCATGGCATAGGTGCGGCGCTGGCGCAGGCGCTGCAGCAGCAGGGCGCACACGTGGCGCTGTCCGGCCGTACCGAAGCCGCGCTGCACGCCGTAGCGGCCGGGCAAGAGCGCATGCAGGTACACGTGATGGACGCCACCGTGCCGGACGACTGGCAGCGCGTACGCGACGCCTTGCTCGCCAGCTGGGGGCGCATCGACCTGGTGGTGATGCTGGCGGGTGATTACACCCCGCTGCGCGCCTGGGAGCTGACACCGGAAGCCGCGCAGCGCATGGTGAACGTCAACCTGCTGGCCAGCCTGTACGGTGTGGCGGCCAACGTGCCGCAGCTGATGGCGCAGCAGGGCGGCGGGCTGGTGCTGGTAGCCAGCGTGGCCGGCTGGGCCGGCATGAGCAATGGCCTGGTATACGGTGCTACCAAAGCGGCGGTAAACCACCTGGCGCAAACGCTGTACCTGGACCTGCACCCGCACGGCGTGGGCGTGTACGTGGTAAACCCCGGTTTTGTCACTACGCGGCTTACCGCACAAAACGACTTTGCCATGCCCGCGCTGATCAGCCCGCAGCAAGCCGCCGACGCCATATTGCGCGGCCTGGCGCGTGGCGAGTTCGATATCCATTTTCCCAAGCGTTTCACGCGTGCGCTGAAGTTGGCCGCACACCTGCCATACCGCCTGTATTTCTGGCTTGCACACAAGGTAACCGGACTATGAATCCTGCACTTGCCCGCCACCTGGACTGGTTTGCAACCCTTTCCCCCGCCACGCTGGACGAAATCGACGCGGTATACGCCGACGGTGCCAGCTTTCGTGACCCCTTTAACGCCATCAAAGGCCGGTCGCAGATCAAGGCCTTGTACGCAAGCATGTTCCGCAGCCTGGCCGAGCCACGCTTTGTGATTGGCGAGGTTATCGGTCAGGGTGACAAGGCCTTTGTTACCTGGGATTTCACCTTTGCCATGCTAGGCAAGCCGCAGTGCATCCACGGCGGCACCTTGTTTGTACTGGGCAGCGATGGCCGCATCGTGGACCACCGTGACTACTGGGACGCCGCCGAGGGCTTGTACGAAAAGCTGCCATTACTGGGCGGCCTGCTGCGCTGTCTGAAACGGCGCGTGGCATAATGCCCGCCTTTGTTAATGTCTTGTCGCTTGCGGCCCTGTACAAATCATGAACGAACTGCCCGAAAACGACGCCACCGGCCTGCCCATTGCCGCCATCGAGCGAGAGACCGGCATCCCCAAAGACCTGCTGCGCATGTGGGAGCGCCGCTACGGTTTCCCGCAGCCCGCGCGCGACGCCGCCGGCGACCGCCTGTACTCGCAGGCCGATCTGGTGCGGCTGAAACTGATTCGCCGCCTGCTCGACCTGGGGTTTCGCCCCGGCAAGCTGATGGCCATGAGCGACGCCCAGCTGCAAGCCCTCACCACCGAGCACACGCCGCAGCGCCAGGTATCCGACGTATGCCAGGGCTTGCTGGGCGCGCTGCAAAGCCACGATGCGCAAGCAACGCGGGCCTACTTGCGCCACCGCATGCTGGAGCTGGGGCTGCGCCGCTTTGCCTGCGACTTTTTGCCCGAGGCCAACCAGCTGGTAGGCGATGCGTGGATGCGCGGCGAGTTGCAGATTGCCGAAGAACATTTGTACTCCGAGGCGGTAAGCCGGGTGATGCGGGAAACCCTGGCGGCCATTCCGGCCGGTGCCATGTCGCCCCGCGTGATGCTGACCACGCCACCGGGCGAGTTGCATGTGCTGGGCCTGCTGATGGTGGAGGCGCTGCTACGCCTGGCCGGTTGCGACGCCATCGCCTTCGGCGCGCAGATGCCGCTGCAGGACGTGGCATTTGCCGCAGAAAAGCACCAGGTGGATATCGTGGTGCTGTCGTTCTCCGGTGCGTACGAGGGCAGTGTGCAGGCTGTGGCCGAACAGCTGCGTGCACTATTGCCTGCCGCGACGCAGCTGTGGCTGGGGGGCAAGGGCTGCCGCGGGCTGCGCCAGCTGCCGCAGGGTGTTACCCATCTGCAGGAACCCGGCCAGCTGGACGAGCTGGTAGCGCAGTGGCGCGCCCGACCTGCCGGCTAGGTTTGCAAAACCGTAGCGGCTTGACCATAACAAAGGGACCGGCGTGCGGTCCCTTTGTTGTATGCCAGACAGTCTGGCTTAGTCGTCCATGTCTTTCAGGTTCAGGCGGCGTTCGTCTTCCGGGTCTTGGCCCAGTTTGCCGCGAATACAGGACAGGTACACGTTGACATCCGGCCCGCCGCCGTAGCGCTGCGCCTGCCAGATCATTTCGCCCAGGCAGTCGATCACCTCGTGCTGCGCGTCGTGTTCGCTGCCGGTTTTGGCGAGCAGTTGCTGGTACAGGGCACGAATGCCGAAAGGCTGGTCGATGGACAGCTGTTCTTCTACCGCCAGGTGCATGCTCATGTGCATGAAGGGGTTGGTTTCACCTTGCTCCGGCAGCCATTCGCGCTCGCCGTACTGCTCGGGGCGGCTAAGGATGGTGTGGTACTCGGGGTGGGCGGCGATCACGCTGGCGAGCAGCTTTTCCAGGTCGCTGAGCGGGTGGCCGGCTTGCTGTTTTTGCCAGGTATCAAAAAAGAAACGGCGGGCATCCTGCCGGCTGGGTGCAAACATGATTGTTGACTGATTTGTTCGGGAAATCAGCATTATACGGAGACACACGCACCATGACCACGCTTGCCAGTTTTGCGGCCAACCTGGCCGATGGCCGCCCGCAGCCCCTGGCCGATTACCTGGGCCAGGTGGTGCTGGTGGTGAATACCGCCAGCGAATGCGGCTATACCCGCCAGTACCAGGGCCTGCAAGAGCTGCAGGCCGCCCTGGGGGCGCGCGGCTTTACCGTACTGGCTTTCCCGTGCAACCAGTTTGGCGGCCAGGAGCCGGGCAGCGCCGACGACATCGCTACCTTTTGCCAGACACGCTTTGGCGTGAGCTTCCCGCTATTTGCCAAAGGGGACGTCAACGGCCCGGCCGCCAGCCTGCTGTGGCAATGGCTCAGCGGTGTGGAAAGCGGCCACCCGCACCCGGTAAAGTGGAACTTCACCAAGTTCCTGATCGATCGCAAAGGCCGGCTGGTCAAACGCTACGAGCCAGCGGCCGAGCCGCACGAGCTGCTGCCGGATATCGAGGCGCTGCTGGGCGGCTAGCCCCCGCACGGCATGCAATAAAAATGGCCAGCCTATTGCCAGGCTGGCCATTTTTTCATGCGTACCCAGGCTTACTTGCGGGTAAAGATGATGTCCCACACGCCGTGGCCCAGGCGGATGCCGCGGGCTTCGAACTTGGTCAGCGGGCGGTAGTCCGGGCGCGGCGCGTACGCTTCGGCAGTGTTTTGCAGGTCGGCGTTGCCGTTGAAGACTTCCAGAATCTGGATGGCGTAGTCTTCCCAGTCGGTGGCGGCGTGCAGGTAGCCGCCCGGCTTCAGCTTTTTTACCAGCTTTTCTACCAGCGGGGCCTGGATCAGGCGGCGCTTGTTATGGCGCTTTTTGTGCCACGGGTCGGGGAAGAAAATATGCACGCCGTCCAGGCTGCCGTCGGCCAGCATATTGTCCAGCACTTCTACCGCGTCGTGGCGCAGCAGGCGCAGGTTGGTGAGCTGCTTTTCTTCGATCAGCTTGAACAGGTTGCCTACGCCCGGGCTGTGGACTTCTACGCCCAGGTAGTCGTTATGCGGCATGTTGGCCGCAATCTCGGCGGTAGCGCCGCCCATGCCAAAGCCGATTTCCAGAATCTTGGGCGCGTCGCGGCCAAAGGCCTGGGCCAGGTCCAGTTGCTCGGGGCGGTATTCGATACCCCAGCGCGGCATGCCTTCATCGATGGCGCGTTGCTGGGAAGCGGAGAGGTGGCCCTGACGCAGTACAAAGCTGCGGATGGCGCGCTTGAAGCCTGGATTTTCCATGGTGCGAACTCAAAAACTGCAAAAAGATCGCGATGTTACCGAATCTTGCGCCTGCCGGATAGCACGGGTTGCTTTGCCGCCACTATGGCGCCAGTGTGCGCAGCAGGTGGCTAACGGTGGGGTAGTGCAGGCAGCCGGGCAGCTCGCGCAGCACACGGGCGTTGCTCAGGCGGCGCGACTCGGCCATGAAAGACCACAAGCCGGGCGAAACCTGCTGCTGCACCTGGGCGCGTGGCAGGCGCGGCGCGCGTGGCAGGCCCAGGGTGTTGGCCAGCTGGTCGTACCATTCGCCTACCGGCAGGGGCTGGCTATCGCAGGCGTTGTACACGCGAATGCCGCTGCGGCGGCGCTGCAGGGCGGCGGCGCACAGACGCGCCAGGTCGCTGGCGTGAATGTGGTTGCTGATGCTGTCTTCGCTGGCGTTGATCAGCGGGGTGCCGTTTTGCAGGCGGGCCAGCGGCAGGCGCTCGGCGGCGTAGATGCCGGGGGCGCGCAGAATGGTGAGTGCGGTGCCGTGCTCTACGGCAAAGGCGCGCAGGCAGCGTTCGGCGTCCACGCGGCGCTGGGCGCGCGGGGAGCTTGGCCGCAGCGGGGCGGTCTCGCTCAGCCACTTGCCATCGGCATTGCCGTACACGCCGCTGGTGCTGATATAGACGATTTGCTGTGGTAGACTCCCCGTTTTTGCCAGCTGCGACAAGACCTTGCGCATTCTGGGGTCTATCCTGCCCTGTTCTGGCGGCGGTGCGGTGTACAGCACGGCGTCGGCCAGCCCGGCAATGCGCGACAGGCTGTTTTTGTCGTCCAGGTCGGCCAGCAAGGGGCGGGCTCCAAGCGCGCGCCAGGCGGCGGCCGCTTCCGGGCGGCGTATCAGTGCAATGACTCGCCAGTGTGGCGTCAGCAGGGGGAGGGCGCGCAAGGCGACATCGCCGCTGCCCAGTATCAACAAGGTTCGCATGCCGGCCATTTTAGCGAAGTTTAAGGGAAGAAGATGACGTGTCAGGTAAAGGTGCTTCCAAGCGGCCATTCTTTTGGCGTAGAAGCGCATGAAACCATTCTGGAAGCGGCATTGCGCCAGTCTGTCGGCCTGCCGTACGGCTGCCGCGATGGTGCCTGCGGCGCTTGCAAGGGCAAGGTTGTAGAGGGTGAGGTAGAACACGGCGGTGCGCAGGACAAGGCGCTGTCGGCCGCTGATCGTGCCCAGGGCATGGCGCTGTTCTGCTGTGCCAAACCCAAGGGCGACCTGACCATCGAGGCGCGCGAAGTAGCGGGTGTCGGTGATATCCAGATCAAGACCCTGCCGTGCCGCGTGGAAAAAATCGACAAGATCCACGACGTGGCCGTGCTGAAGCTGAAGCTGCCGGTGTCCGAACGCCTGCAATTCAAGGCTGGCCAGTACATCGATATCCTGATGAAAGACGGCAAGAAGCGCAGCTTCTCCATTGCTAACGCACCGCACGACGACGCGTTCATCGAGCTGCATATCCGCCACCAGCCTGGCGGCTCGTTCTCCGACTACGTGTTCAACACCATGAAAGAGAAAGAGATTATGCGCTTCAAGGGCCCGCTGGGCTCGTTCTTCCTGCGCGAAGATTCCGATAAGCCCATCATCATGGTGGCCAGCGGTACCGGCTTTGCCCCGATCAAGGGCATTATCGAGCACGCCATTCACCAGGGCATTAACCGCCCCATCGTGTTCTACTGGGGCGCCCGCACCCCGGCCGACCTGTACCTGGCCGAGATGGCAGGCCAGTGGCAGGCACAGCACGCCAACATCACCTTTATCCCGGTGGTGTCGGACGCGCTGCCCGAGCACAACTGGCTGGGCCGCACCGGCTTCGTGCACCAGGCGGTGCTGGACGACTTCGATAGCCTGGCCGGTTATCAGGTGTACGCCTGCGGCGCGCCGGTGATGGTAGAGGCCGCGCATACTGCCTTTATCGGCGAGCGCAGCTTGCCGGCAGACGAGTTCTTCTCGGATGCTTTCTTCCTGTCCAAGGACATGGGTAGCGCCAGCAAGTAAGCAGCTTGCCGTGCGTATGCAGCAGCCCCGGTCGGCCCCGTGCCCACCGGGGCTTTGTCATGGAAACGATATTTCGCTGGGCGACTGTCTAAAAGTTTGCTTTATTGAATAGTTGCGGAAAATCGGGCGAATGACATGCATCGCGAGTCAGATTCACTGTTGACGCTGGAAAGTGTCAACCAGCATTTCCTGGCCAACCTGCAGTCAGCAGACAAGCAGGTCGCCGTGCATGCCAGCCAGGATATCCTGGCGGCCAACGGTACCAAGCTGCTGGCGCGTGGTGCCCGTATCGATAGCCGCAGCAGCGAGCTGCTGGCCAATCACCGCTTGCGCCAGCCGCTGGAAACCCAGCTGCAGGTCGATACCTCCAGCTTGCTGGCGCACCTGCGCGAGGGGATGCAGCAGTTGCTGGCCGACGACCCGCTGCTGGCCGCCTGGCTGGAGCAGGGCCAGCGCGCGCTGCAACGCGAGCTGGTGGTGCTGTCCTTGCCCCCCTTGGCTGCACAGGCTCTGCAGCTGATCGCCAACCGCTTTCCCGACGTGTTCCGCCACAGCCTGCGCGTGGCCGCACTCGCGTGGAGCCTGGCGCCGTCGCCACGCGATGCCCAGCTGCTGCTGGTGGCCGGCTTGCTGCACGATGTGGGCTATTTGTATCTGGACCCCGCTATCTGGCAGCAGGGCGGGCCGCTGTCGGCCGACGCCTGGCGCCAGTTCGATGCCCATCCGCTCATCGGTTATGTGTGGGCCAGCGAGCTACGCGCCGTGCCGCCGGAGGTGGCCAACCTGATCTTGCAGCACCACGAGCGGGTGGACGGCAGCGGCTACCCGCGGCAATTGCGTGGCGAGGCGGTGGGCCACAACGCCGAGGTACTGGCGCTGGCCGAGATGGCGGCCGGTATCTTCGAGCACGCCCGCCAGCCGGTGGGGCAGCTGCAAGTGGCGTTGAAATTGTTGCCCGGCCAGTTTTCGGCGGCGGTGCGGGTGCCTGCCCAGCTACGGGCAGCGCGCTTGCCGCGCGAAAGCGGCTTGTTACAGCCGGTAGACGCGCTGCAGTCGTCGCTGCACCAGCTGCTGCTGCGTTTTGCACGGGTGCACGAAGTGATGCAGCACATCGAGTCGCAGACAATGGGCGAAGCCGGTTGGCAGCTTTTTGGCCACCTGGCGATGCGGCTCAACAGCATCCAGCGCGCGTTCAATAGTGTTGGGCTGGACATGCTGACCAAGCACGCGCCCGAAGGCGAGGGCCACGAGCCGCTGTGGCAGGAGCTGGCGTGGGTGATCAACGAAACCAACTGGCTGTCGCGCCACCTGTCGCGCGACCTGACCCGGCAGCGCCTGAAGTTGGCCGCAGCCGAATCCGAGCTGTTCGAGCCGCTGGTCGTGCTGTTTCTTGGCCTGACCAGCAAAACGGTAACGGCCGGCTTATAGCCAGCCTGGCTGCCACTGTGCCGTGTCGCCCAGCTCGCGCCAGGGCAGGGTGAAGTGGCGGCGCGATAGCACCGCCTCCAGCGTGACGCGCAGCGGTTTCTGCGCGTCGTCGGCGTCGTATTCCACCTTCACCACCAGAAAGTGTTTTTCGCGCTCGCGCGGGGTGACAGCAGTCCATTTGCTGCCTTGCAGTTTTTTATGGTTCACCGGCATGGGGCCTCCTTGCTGGTTTCGATAAGGCGAAGTCCGGGTGGTTCCCGTAACGACAACGCCCCCGGCTGCAGGCAGCGCGGGGGCGTTTACGGATAAGGGCGACTTAGGCGCTCTTCACGTGCGGGGCAATCAGCGGCAGCAGCTGGCCCAGTACTTTTGGCGGGGCAGCCACGATGTCGCCGCTTTCGAACCAGCCGTCTTCACCGTGCATATTGGTGACGATGCCGCCAGCCTCTTGCACGATCAGGCTACCCGCAGCGATGTCCCATGGCTTCAGGTTGAATTCGAAGAAACCATCCACGCGGCCGCAGGCCACGTTGCACAGGTCCAGTGCGGCAGAGCCTTCACGACGGGCGCCGGCGGTTTTGCCGATCACGTCTTTCAGGATGGCCAGATGGGTGTCCAGCATGCTCTGGTCTACTACCGGGAAACCGGTGGCGATCAGGCATTCGTTCATGTTGATGCGTTTGGAGACGCGGATACGACGGTCGTTCAGGAACGCGCCCACGCCACGGCTGGCGGTGAACATATCGTTGCGGTTCGGGTCGTAAACCACAGCCTGCTGGATCTGGCCGCGGTGTGCCAGCGCGATGGAAATGCAGTATTGCGGATGGCCGTGGATGAAGTTGGTGGTGCCATCGATCGGGTCGATGATCCACTCGTACTCGGAGGTGCCCAGACCGCGGCCGCCGGACTCTTCTGCTAGAATCGCATGCTTCGGATAGGCATCCAGAATGACATCAATGATGGCTTGTTCGGCAGCTTGATCAACTTCGGACACGAAGTCGTTGTGTTTTTTCTTTTCAACACGCACGGTATCCAGGTTCAGCGATGCACGCTGGATAACGTTGGCTGCACGGCGAGCGGCTTTTACCGCGACATTGAGCATTGGATGCATTGACGGCCTCTAAAATCATACAAAACAAGCGCAGCCCCTTCGTGGGGTGCGCGCTTGTCGTAAACTGTCTGGGTTAAGGAACGATAAACACCGCTTTCGCAGCGGTGTTTTTGAATAGCCCGCGATTCTACTCAAAATTACCCGATGAATAAACCCCAAGTACCTGATTTTTTAAAGAACATTCGCGTCGTGCTGGCGCGCCCCAGCCACCCGGGCAATATCGGCTCGGCGGCACGGGCCATGAAAACCATGGGTCTGACCCGCTTGTATCTGGTTGAACCGAAAGTGTTTCCCAGCGAAGAGGCCAATGTACTGGCCTCGGGTGCGGTAGACGTACTCGAGCACGCTACCGTCGTGAGTAGCCTCACCGAAGCGCTGTCGGATGTGACAGTGGCCTGCGCGCTGACCAGCCGCCGCCGCGAGCTCACCACCCCGCTGTCCACCCCGCGCGAGACCGCGCCGGAGCTGATCGCGCGGGCACGCGACGGCGAGCAGGTGGCGCTGGTGTTCGGCAACGAAACCTTCGGCCTGTCGATCGAAGAGGTGGAAATGTGTAACCGCCTGGTGACCGTGCCGGGCAACCCGGACTACTTCTCGCTGAACCTGGCCATGGCGGTGCAGGTGATGACCTACGAGCTGTTCAGCCACACCGGCGTGGACGTGAACTACCTGAAAGCGGAAGGCGAGGCCGCCAGCATGGCCGAGGTAGAAAGCATGTGCGGCCACCTGGACAACACGCTGGAAGCCATCGGCTACTACGAGCGGCGCAACAGCGAGCGTCTGATGCGCCGCATGCGCGCGCTGTTCAACCGCGCAGGCGTATTGCGCGAGGAAATCGACATTCTGCGCGGCTTTTTCAAGCAGGTGCAGCGTGTCGCCGATGGCAGCCTGCCACCGCGCGACAAGCAGGGCGAATAAACCATGCTGCCCGGCTTGCTGCAATGTGCGCAGTTGCGCAGCCTGCGCGGTGCGCGACCTGGCCTACCTGCTGACCGCGCCGCCGCCCTGGCTCAGCGGGGTGGAAATCAGCCGCCAGCGCCTGCTAGGGCCGCAAGGTTGGCCGCAGCTGCTGGCGCTGGATGCTGACCCCACCCCGCTGCTGGCGTGGCTGGCAGCCCGCCCTACGCGCCGCCTGGGGCTATACGCCGAAGCACTGCTGGGGTACTGGTTCAGCCAGGCGCCACACATCGAGCTGGTCGCGGCCAACCTGCCGGTACGCGATGGCACGTTAACGGTAGGCGAATTCGACTTTCTGCTGCGCATTGATGGCGAGCCTTGCCACCTGGAAGCCGCCAGCAAATTCTACCTGCAGCTCGATAGCGCCCCGCACGCGCTGGTGGGGCCGGGCCTGCGTGATGCCTGGTGGCTGAAATACCGCAAGCTGGCCAGCCAGCTCACCTTGGCGCAGCACCCCGCAGCCAGGTTGCCGGATGGTTTCGCGCAGCTTACTGCCAGCAGCCGCCTGAGCGGCTGGCTGTTCTTCCCCGCCGATACGGCACCCACGCATCCTGCTATCAATACTGCCGCTTGCCGCGGCTGGTGGTGCCGGCGGCAGGATAGTTGGCCGCAGCAGCACCCGCATAGCCGCTGGCTGGCGCTGCCGCGCTTGCAATGGCTGAGCCCGGCGCAAGCAGATGAAGCGGCAACGCAGAGCCTGGCTGCCATGCGTGCGCAACTGGCGCAGGCGGAAGGACCCTGGCTGTTGGCCGAGTTGTTGCCGGATGATCATGGGGTGTGGCAGGAGGTGGCGCGTGGCTTTGTGGTGCCAGACAGCTGGCCAGCGCCAGAGCTGCTGGGCACCTTGCTGCCAAGGTTGGCCGCATGAAGACACTCCTGGTGCTGTGGAGCAGCCAAACCGGCAATACTTTGCAGCTGGCCAAGGCGGCAGCCGCGGTGGCGATGCAGGAAAGTAGCGTGACGGTGCGCGTCATGCCCGCCCTGCAAGCCGGCATGGACGAATTGCTGGGCTGCGATGCGCTATTGCTGGCCACGCCGGAGAACTTTGGCTACATGGCCGGCGCACTGAAAGATTTCTTCGACCGCACCTATTACCCGGCGCAGGGCAAGGTGGCCGGCCTGCCGTACGCTATCCTGATCAGCGCCGGCAACGATGGCCTGGGTGCACAGCAGGCCATAGAGCGCATTGCCCGTGGCTACGGCTGGCGGCAGGCCTATCCGCCGCTGCTGGTACGCGGGGTGCCACAGGCTGCTGACCTGGCCGCTGCGGCCGAGCTGGGCGCCACCCTGGCGGCCGCGCTGTCTATCGGCATGCTGTAGCCACAAACAAAACGCCCCGTGACGGGGCGTTGGGCATTCAGTGCGTGGGCGGCTTAGTGCTGGGCTTGCGAACAGCCTGCTACCAGCTGCTTCAGTTCTTCCGGCTTCACCAGCTGGATATGTTTATGGTCTACCACCAGCCAGCCTTGTTGCTGGAATTTGGACAGGGTACGGCTGACCGTTTCCAGTTTCAGCCCCAGGAAGCTGCCGATTTCTTCGCGGCTCATGCGCAGGATGAAATCGTTGGCCGCAAAGCCACGGGCTGATAGGCGTTGTGACAAGTTCAGCAGAAATGCTGCCAGGCGTTCTTCAGCCTTCATGTTGCCAAGCAGCAACATGACAGATTGATCACGCACGATCTCACGGCTCATCAGGCGGAAAAAGTGGTGCTGCAGGCTGGGGATGTCACGGCCGAGGGTTTCCATGCGGTTGAACGGCAGCTCGCATACTTCGCTGTCTTCCAGTGCAATGGCGTCGCAGCCGTGCAGGTTGGACGAAATGCCGTCCAGGCCCATCAGCTCGCCCGACATGTGAAAGCCGGTAACCTGTTCGCGGCCGTCCTGGCTCGAAACACAGGTTTTGAAGTAGCCGGTACGCACGGCGTACAGCGAGCGGAAACCTTCGCCAGAGCGGAACAGGTACTCGCCACGTTTCAAGCGTCGGCTTTGACGGATCACGGCGTCCAGTTGCGCCATCTCATCGCGGTTCAAGCCCAGTGGGAGGCACAGTTCTCGCAGGCTGCAGTTGGAGCACGACACTTTTAGTGCGTGCAAAGAGTGTGTGTGGTCAGTCATAGAGTAGGTTTTCGCCAAGCAAGCGGGCTTGCTTGATACGCGTCAAAGCAGAAAAAGTGGCAATTGCGCAAATTTACCAGCCCACCACCGGTTTTCCAACCAGATTAATTATGACACCCACTATAAATTTCACGCCGACGCAGTGTGTATTCGATAGAGAACTCATCGAAAGGCTGGAAGGTTCAGGCCCGCGCTACACCTCCTACCCGACTGCCGACCGCTTTCATGCCGGCTTCGGGGTGAGTGATTACGAGCAATGGCTGGCCCATCGTGCGATTGGCGCCAACCATCGGCCCATCTCGCTGTACGTGCATGTCCCTTTTTGCAACACCATTTGCTACTACTGCGGCTGCAACAAGATCATTACCAAAGACAAGACCCGCGCCGACGCTTATCTGGATTACCTGGAGAAGGAAATCCGTCTGGTGGCCGAAAAGCTGGGCAGCCGTGAAAAAGTGATCCAGCTGCATTTTGGTGGCGGTACGCCCACCTTCCTGTCCGACGAGCAGCTTGACCGCGTGATGGGCATTATCCGCCAGCACTTCGAGCTGTTGCCGGAAGGCGAGTTTTCTATCGAAATCGACCCGCGCAAGGTTGGCCGCGACACGGTCCTGCACCTGGCACGGCTGGGTTTCAACCGCATGAGTATCGGTATCCAGGATTTTGACCCTGTGGTGCAGGAAGCGGTGAACCGCATCCAGAGCGAGGAAGAAACCCGTGTGGTGATGGATGCCGCGCGTGAAGCCGGCTTCAAGTCGATTAGCGTAGACCTGATTTACGGTCTGCCCAAGCAGACGGCGCATTCGCTGGAAAACACGGTGAGCCGCGTGATTGCCATGTCGCCAGACCGCATCGCGCTGTACAACTACGCGCATCTGCCCACGGTATTCATGCCACAGCGCCGCATCAACGAGGCGGATTTGCCCTCGTCGGCTACCAAGCTGGACATCCTGCAGAACTCGGTACAGCAGCTGGCTGAGGCCGGTTACGTGTTTATCGGCATGGACCACTTTGCCAAGCCGGACGACGAGCTCACCCGTGCCTTGCAGCAGGGCCGCCTGCAACGCAATTTCCAGGGCTACTCTACCCACGCGGACTGCGACATGATCGGCCTGGGCGTGTCGTCCATTGGCAAGGTTGGCCCCTGTTATACGCAGAACGAAAAAGAGCTGGATGCGTATTACGCCGCGCTGGACGCCGGCCACCTGCCAGTGCTGCGCGGCATGACGCTGACGCAGGATGACATCTTGCGCCGTAGCGTGATCCAGGCGCTGATGTGCCGCTTCTCTTTGTCGATAGAGGCGATAGAACAGACTTTTGCTATCAATTTTGCCGATTATTTTGCCGTCGAGCTGCCGCAGATCCGTGCTTTCCAGAGCGAAGGTTTGCTGACCTTTGATGGTGACTTCCTGATGGTGGCACCCAAGGGGCGCTTCCTGATTCGCAATATCGCGATGATTTTCGACCGTCATCTGCGCGAGCGTGAAACCAAGGCGCGCTATTCCAAAACCATCTGAGCCAGCCCTGGCAAGATAAAAGCCGACAGCCCCGGATGGGGCTGTCGGCTTTTTTATGGGCCAGCACAATGAAAAGCCCGCCACAGAGGGCGGGCTGGCAGGCGGGGTATACGGCTTATTTCAGCTCGTTAACCATCTGCTGCAGCAGGGCTTCCAGGCCCTTGTCGGTGACTACGGCATTGTCGGCAGTGCGCAGCTCTACACGTACTTGCTGTTCGCCTTGGCGGGTCAGCTGTACGCGCAGGTTTGGCACGCTGGCCTGGTCACCCGGCTTGCTGTCTTTCCAGAAAGCCAGCTTGGAGAACAGGCCACCGCTGCTTTGCGCGTTGGCTTTTTGCACGTCATCGCTGCCTGGCTTCACGAAGTAGGCACCCAGCGTGCGGTCACGGTCGGTAATGGCCAGGCCGTTGTGTTCCAGCACCAGGCCGACACGGCGCCATGCGCGGTCGTAGCTGTCGTCCAGCTCGATGCCGCCTTTTACCAGGCGTGCGCGTGCTGTGGTGGCAGCTTGTTCCTGGCGTACGGTTTTGGCCGCGGTAGCTTCATCCATGCCCAGGCGCACCAGGAAGCGGCTCAGGAATACGGCTTCGATTTCCGGGTCGGTCGGGCGAGGCTGCCAGCGGGTTTCTTCCTTGGCCTCGTTGATGTAGATCTCGTACATGCCGCGGTGGCTGAAGAAGACATCGGTACCGTTGGCCGTTTTCTCGATGCGGATACGGAATTTGTCGCGCTCCGGTGTAGAGAACACGCTACCCAGGCCCACTGTTTCCAGCAGGCCGCGTACAGTGGTAGCGCCGAGCTTGGCGCGGTTTTCCGCCCAGTCGGTTTCCATGTAGCCGATATCGGCTTCTTCGTTCTGGATGACGAAACCGTTATCCAGCCAGAAAGCTTTCAGCAGTGGCCATACTTCGGCCGGGCTCTTGCCCGGAATGCTGACCCAGCGCTGGGTGCCGGCACGCTCAACAGCAGCGTTCTTGGCCACAGGAGCCTGGGCGGCAGGTGTCGCAGCAGTATTTGCCGCTGTGGCCTGGCTGCTGCTGCCCGTATTTACCTGGGGAATAGGGTAGCGGTCTTGCTGGGCAGGCGCGCTCAGGTCGGGCGGCACTTCCAGCGTGGATTTGGGTTTCGGGCTATCCGACTTGAATTCGTATCTCAGGTCGGGGTTGCTGCTGGCGCATGCGCTCAGCAAGCCTGCGCACAGCAGGCCGGAGATCAGTGTCTTGTTCATTGCTGGCTTCATGGTTTACAGGACATTGGCCTGTTTCATGGCGGCTTCGACGGTGGCGACGGCACCCTGGCTCAGCGGAGTCAGCGGCAGGCGCAGGCCAGCCGGCATCAGGCCGAGGCGATGTAGCGCCCACTTGGCGGGGATAGGGTTAGGCTCGCAGAACAGCTGCTTGTGCAGGCCTTGCAGCTGGTCGTTGATGGCGCGGGCTGCGATGGTGTCACCGGCTCGGGATGCCTTGCATAGCTGGCTCATCAGTTTGGGCGCTACGTTGGCGGTAACCGAAATCACACCGTGGCCGCCGCACAGCATGAAAGCCATGCCGGTGGCGTCGTCGCCGGAGTACAGCGCCAGGTTGGCCGGGGCACGCAACACCAGGTCGCAGGCACGGCCGATGTCGCCAGTGGCGTCTTTCAAGCCGACGATGTTGTCGATTTGCGCCAGACGCAGTGCGGTGTCGTTACTCATGTCTGCCACGGTACGGCCTGGCACGTTGTACATGATTAGCGGCAGGTCTACCGCCTCGGCAATGGTGCGGTAGTGCTGGTAGATACCTTCTTGGGTGGGCTTATTGTAGTAAGGCACCACGGACAGGCTGTGGCTGGCGCCAGCCTGTTTGGCCAGCTGGGCCAGTTCGATGGCTTCGGCGGTGGAGTTGGCGCCGGTGCCGGCAACCACGGTCACGCGGCCGGCGGCATGCTGGGCTACAGCCGCAACCACCTTGATGTGTTCTTCCACGCCCAGCGTGGCGGATTCGCCGGTTGTGCCCACGGCCACAATGCCGTCGGTACCGTTATCGATGTGAAAGTCTACGAGACGTTTGAGCGATTCGAAATCGACCTGGCCGTCCTCGAACATCGGGGTGACCAGAGCAACAAGGCTGCCGGTAAGCATAGCTTCTGCCTATATGTAATGGATTAAGTAAGGTGTTTGATTGTAGCGGAATTCCGCTATTGCGGCGCAAGCAATGCACGTTGGCCGCAACACGCTGATTGCAAGGGTTTTTGTGCTAAAATACACGGTTTTCCGGTACACATTCAGAGACTGGCAGAGGAATTATCCGCGTGATTACGACAAGCAACATTACCATGCAGTTCGGCGCCAAGCCGCTTTTCGACAAAGTTTCGGTCAAGTTTGGCGAGGGCAACCGCTATGGCCTGATCGGTGCCAACGGCTCCGGTAAATCGACCTTCATGAAAATTCTGGGTGGCGACCTGGAGCAGACCAGTGGCGAAGTGGCCATTGAAAACGGCCTGCGTCTGGGTAAGCTGCGTCAGGACCAGTTTGCTTACGAAGATCAGCGTGTAATCGATGTGGTGCTGCAAGGTCATACCGAAATGTGGGCGGCCATGAGCGAGCGTGATGCCATCTACGCCAACCTGGAAGCCACCGAAGACGACTACATGCACGCGGCCGAGCTGGAAGCCAAGTTCGCCGAGTACGACGGCTATACCGCCGAAGCGCGCGCCGGCGAGCTGCTGATGGGTGTGGGTATTCCGGTAGAGCAGCACTTCGGCCCGATGAGCGAAGTGGCCCCAGGCTGGAAGCTGCGCGTGCTGCTGGCTCAGGCGCTGTTCTCCAACCCGGATATCCTGCTGCTGGACGAACCGACCAACAACCTGGACATCAACACCATCCGCTGGCTGGAGCACGTGCTGAACGAGCGCAACGCTACCATGATCATCATTTCGCACGACCGACACTTCCTGAACTCGGTGTGCACCCACATGGCCGATCTGGACTACAACACCATCCGCATCTACCCGGGTAACTACGACGACTACATGATCGCGTCCACCCAGGCCCGCGAGCGCCAGCTGGCTTCCAACAGCAAGGCCAAAGAGCGTATCCAGGAATTGCACGAGTTTGTGGCGCGTTTCTCGGCCAACAAGTCCAAGGCCCGTCAGGCCACCAGCCGCCTGAAACAGGCCGATAAGCTGAAGGCAGATATGGTGGAGGTGAAACCATCCAGCCGTCAGAGCCCGTTCATCCGCTTTGAAATGGACGACAAGTTCAAGCTGCACCGCCAGGCCGTAGAAGTCGACAGCCTGAACAAGGCCTACGACAAGAAGGTCTTGCTGAAAGACCTGAGCTTTATCCTGGAAGCCGGCGCACGCCTGGCCATCATCGGCCCGAACGGTGCCGGTAAATCCACGCTGGTGAAACTGCTGGCTGGTGCATTCGAGCCGTCGCTGGCTGAAGGCATTACTGCCGATTACGGCCAGATCAAGTGGGCTGAAAAAGCGCAAGTGGGCTACTTTGCCCAGGATCACGAAGCCGAGTTCGCCAGCGATAGCACGCTGACCGACTGGATGCGCGAATGGGGCCAGGAAGGTGACGACGAGCAGATCATTCGCGGTACGCTGGGCCGCCTGCTCTTTGGCAGCAACGACGTGGACAAGCCGGTACGTGTGCTGTCTGGTGGTGAAAAAGGGCGCATGCTGTACGGCAAGCTGATCCTGCAAAAGCCGAACGTGATGATCATGGATGAACCGACCAACCATATGGATATGGAGTCGATCGAAGCCTTGAACATGGCGCTGGAAAAGTACAAAGGCACCCTGATTTTCGTCTCGCACGACCGTCAGTTCGTGAGCTCGCTGGCCGACCACATTCTGGAGCTGGATGGCAAAGGCGGTTTTGACTACTACACCGGCAACTACGAAGACTACCTGGCCAGCAAAGGCCTGGAGTAAGCCGGCACGGCCTGATGCAAACAAAAAGGCAGCCACGGCTGCCTTTTTTCATGCACACAGGGTGTGTTTGTTGCTAAGCCTGGCTTGTGCGCGGGTGTGGTGTTCGTGGCCTCTGGCGACAAGTGGCTGTTTTTTAGGTGGTTTTTTTTGCATTGCGATAATCGCGCCACAGCCGTGCCAGCCCTGATGACAGTCTATAGAGCGTTTGCTTTACCGCCGGCGAGCGCTTGCGTTATATTGCAGCGCAAGATGGTTGTGCGCTGCAAAATGCGGCAGCACAACCGGCATAACAAGACAAGACAGACAATAAAAACAGGGACTCGGCCTTGAGGGTCGGTGGTGGAGCAATATCCGGTCGACAATCGGGTCGCCTGCAACTGAATGCAAAGGAAGAATTATGCGCTTGAAAGGGAAAGTCTCCATCATTACCGGTGGTGCCAGCGGTATCGGTAAAGCTACTGCCGAAAAATTCATCAAAGAAGGCGCGATCGTTGCCGTGTGCGACATCAACCTGGATGCCGTTAATGCGGTGGTAGAAGAACTGAAGGCCGCCGGTGGTGAAGCGGTAGGTTACAAAGTGGACGTGACCGACCGTGCCCAGATTGCCGACATGGTTGGCGCGCTGAAAACCCAGTTTGGCCGTATCGATGTACTGGTGAACAACGCCGGTATCGTGATGGATGCCCAGCTGATCAAGATGACCGAAGACCAGTTCGACAAGGTTATCGATATCAACCTGAAGGGCGTTTACAACTGCACCAAGGCCGTGGTGGATACCATGATCGAACAAGGTGCCGGTGTGATCCTGAACGCGTCGTCGGTAGTGGGTGTGTATGGCAACTTTGGCCAGACCAACTACGCTGCCTCCAAGTTTGGCGTAATCGGTTTCGTGAAAACCTGGGCTAAAGAGCTGGGCAAAAAAGGCATTCGAGCCAACGCCGTATGCCCTGGCTTTGTGGCCACGCCTATCCTGAAATCCATGCCGGAAAAAGTGATCCAGGCGATGGAAGACAAGGTGCCGATGAAGCGTATGGCCCAGCCGGAAGAGATCGCCAACGTGTACGCCTGGCTGGCCTCCGACGAAGCCAGCTACATCAACGGTGCTGCCATCGAAGTAACCGGTGGCCTGACACTGTAAGGTTGGCCGCAAGGCTAGCAATAAAAAACCCGCCAGGTTGGCGGGTTTTTTCATGGTGGCTGGCCAGCTGTTGGCTGCGCGAGGGACTTATGCCTCGTCATCACCGTGGTGCAGCGCGCTGTCTACCTCTTTGCGGTGCAGGTGCGGTGCAAACAGCTCGACAAAGGTGTAGGCGTAGCCGCGCAAGTAGGCGTCCTTGCGGATGCCGATTTTGGTGGTGGACGGCTCAAACAGGTGACTGGCGTCCAGCGCTTGCAAGCCGGTATCGCGCTCGGGTTCGAACGCCATGCTGGCGATAATGCCGATACCCAGGCCCAGTTTGACGTAGGTTTTGATTACGTCGGTATCGATGGCGGTGAGTACCACATTCGGTGTTTTGCCGGCATCGGTAAACGCCTGGTTGATACGGGAGCGCCCGGCAAAGGCAAAATCGTAGGTAATGATGGGGAAACTGGCGATGTCATCCAGCGTGAGCGGCCGGCCCAACGACAGCAAGGGGTGGCCTTCTGGCGCCACGATACTGCGGTTCCATTCGTAGCAGGGCAACATGGCCAGCTCTTTATAGAGCGAAATGCCTTCTGTGGCGATGGCCAGGTCGGCCTCGCCAGAGACCACCATATCGCAAATCTGTGTCGGGCTGCCTTGCTTGATCGACAGGCGTACCTTGGGGTAGCGGCGCACAAATTCGGCAATCACGCCAGGCAGGGCGTAGCGTGCCTGGGTGTGGGTGGTGGCGATGGTGAGCGCACCTTCGGCTTCTTTGGAGAACTCGTCGCCCACGCGTTTCAGGTTTTGTGCCTCGCGCAGGATGCGTTCGGAGATACGCAATACCTCTTTGCCCGGCTCGGACACGGCCACCACGCGCTTGCCGTTACGGATGAATACCTGAATACCCAGCTCGTCTTCCAGCAGGCGAATCTGTTTGGAAATACCGGGCTGCGAGGTGTGCAGTTTTTCTGCCGCCTCGGAAACGTTCAGCCCCTGTTTGGCCACTTCCACCAGATAGCGCAATTGCTGGAGTTTCATGTCTTGATCTCTTAAAACTGAAAGTAATTAAATACTAACACAATATTCTTTTCCGATTTAAAGCCTTTGGCTAACATGGCATCCTCTGTCCGTATGCCCAGGAGGCACCCGATGAGCCTTGCCGACAAGCTAGCCCAGACCGAAGCCCTGCTGCAGGAAATTGCCCGCACGCATGGCAAGGTGGCTTTGGCCAACAGCTTTGGCGCCGAAGATATGGTGCTGACGCATCTGATCGCCAAACTGTCACTCCCCATTGCCATTTTCAGCCTGGATACCGGCCGCCTGCCGCTGGAAACCTATGACCTGATGCAGAAAGTGGGCGAGGCCTACCCGGCTTACCCTATCCGTGTGTACTACCCGGACGCCGCCGCGCTGGAAGCTTACGTTAACGAGAACGGCATCAATGCCTTCTATAACAGCGTAGAGCAGCGTAAATCCTGTTGCCACATCCGCAAGATCGCCCCGCTCAAGCGCGCCTTGTCCGGCCTGGACGCCTGGATTACCGGCCTGCGCCGCCAGCAATCGCCGACCCGGCAAGACCTGGGCGACCGCGAGCACGACGCGGACAACGGCCTGATGAAGTACAACCCGCTGATCGAGTGGACAGAAAAAGACATCTGGGCCTACATCCGCGAGCACGGCGTGCCTTATAACGCCCTGCACGACAAACATGTGCCCTCCATCGGCTGTGCCCCCTGTACGCGCCCCATCGCCATGGGCGAGGATATCCGCGCCGGCCGCTGGTGGTGGGAAAACCCCGAATCCAAAGAGTGTGGCCTGCACGTGAAAGCCAGCCCGCTGAAACGCCCCGACTAATACGGAGACGTTGGCCGCAGTATGCGGCCAACCTTGATCAAGAGAGCACGGCATGTACAAGTACGATGAAGTCGATTTCCGTCTGGTGCGCGAGCGGGTAGAGCAGTTCCGCAGCCAGACACAGCGCTATCTGGCCGGCGAGCTATCGGAAGAAGAGTTCCGCCCGCTGCGCCTGATGAATGGCCTGTATATCCAGCGCCACGCGCCCATGCTGCGTGTGGCCATTCCCTATGGCCATTTCTCCAGCCTGCAAATGCGCAAGCTGGCGCACATCGCGCGCACCTACGACCGTGGCTATGGCCACTTCACCACGCGCCAGAACATCCAGTTCAACTGGCCGGAACTGGCGCGCGTGCCGGATATCCTTGCCGAGCTGGCCGACGTGGAAATGCACGCCATCCAGACATCCGGCAACTGCGTGCGTAATACCACCACCGATGCCTTTGCCGGTGTCGCCGCTGACGAGCTGATCGATGGCCGCGCCTACTGTGAAATCATCCGCCAGTGGAGCACGCTGCACCCCGAGTTCGCCTACCTGCCGCGCAAGTTCAAGATTGCCGTATCCGGTAGCCAAGACGACCGCGCCGCCACACAGGTGCACGATATCGGCCTGCACGTGGTGCGCAACGACGCCGGCGAAGTTGGCTTCCGCGTGCTGGTAGGCGGTGGTCTGGGCCGTACTCCGATTGTTGGCAAGGTAGTGCGCGAGTTCCTGCCGCCGCAGCATCTGCTCACTTATCTGGACGCGGTACTGCGTGTGTACAACCGCTATGGCCGCCGCGACAACAAGTACAAAGCCCGCATCAAGATTCTGGTACAGGCCATGACCGTGGAGGCGTTTGCCGCCAAGGTAGAAGATGAGTGGCTACACCTGAAGGACGGCCCGTCCACGCTGACCGATGCCGATGTGGCGTACTACGCTGGCTTCTTTACCGACCCTGCGTACGAAACGCTGGCGGCCAACCCGGCCGAGTTCACCGACAAGCTGGCCGAGCCTGCCTTTGCCCGCTGGATAGAACGCAACACCCGCACCCACAAACGCGCCGGCTATCGTTCGGTAGTATTGTCGCTGAAGAAAACCGGCGTACCGCCGGGCGACATTACCGCTGACCAGATGGATGCAGTAGCGGATATGGCCGATCGCTTCGGTTTTGGCGAGATTCGTTCCGCGCACGAACAGAACCTGATTCTGCCGGATGTGAAAGAAAGCGATCTGTACACCGTGTGGCAGCTGGCGCGCGAGCACGGCTTTGCCACGCCGAACATCGGCTTGCTGACCGACATTATCTGCTGCCCGGGTGGTGATTTCTGCGACTTGGCCAATGCGCGTTCCATCCCGGTGGCGGAGGCCATCCAGCGCAAGTTCGATGACCTCGACTACCTGTTTGACCTAGGCGATATCGACTGCAACTTCTCCGGCTGCATGAACGCCTGTGGCCACCACCACATTGGCAATATCGGCATTCTGGGGGTCGATAAAAACGGCCAGGAGTGGTACCAGATCACACTGGGCGGTAGCCAGGGCAATTACACCGCCATCGGCAAAGTGATCGGACCTTCTTTTGCGCAAGCCGACGTGCCTGCTGCATTTGAAAAAATCATGACCTTGTATGTAGAGCAGCGCCAGGACGGCGAGCACTTCATCGAAACTGTTCGCCGTATCGGTCTGGACCCGTTCAAGGAGCGTGTGTATGCAAAATCTCATTAAGAATCGTGCAGTGGTGGATAGCGACAGTTGGCGCTTGGTACGCAGTGCAGACGAAGAATTTTCGATAAAAGAAGATGTCATTTTGCCGCTGGCTGTCTATCTTGAGCGTAAAGACACAGCACATGAAGGCCGGATGGCGGTATGGCTGGCGCCCGAGCAAGATGTGGCAGAGCTACAGCCCCATTTGTCTGCGCTACCCCTGATTGCCATCGACTTCCCGGCGTTTTCTGATGGGCGTGGTTACAGTCATGCCCGTTTGTTGCGTGAACGCCATGGCTATCAGGGCGAGTTGCGCGCTATCGGCGATGTGCTGCGCGACCAACTGTCGTATATGGCCCAGGTCGGCTTTGATGTATTCGCGATCCGCGCCGATCGCGATGCCGCTGCAGCCTTGGCCGGGCTGGATGATTTCAGCGAGCAGTATCAAGCAACGGTTTTGCAACCGGTACCACTGTTGAGGCGGCGTGTGTCGTTAATTGTTGCTTGAGTGCAACTTCGACTTATTTGTTTCGATAAGATTTGCCTGAAAGGTGTTGTGTTTTTGCGTGAACTTTGGGTACTTGGCGTTGACATAGTCTAAGCTGCTTACCTATAGTCACAGAAAATGTCTTACCAATTGTGCTGATTTTTCGACATTCGTTCTGTGGTGCCACGCTTAATCAGGTTGTCACGGCCTGTTTAAACAATGGCGGAACGCGTTTCAACAAAGAGGAAGTAAAATGAAAAAATCGATCAAGCTGAGCGCTCTGCTGGCTACCCTGCTGCTGACCGGCAATGCTTTTGCAGCTAACGAAGGCTACGCCAACAACCAGTCCGGCTCCCCGGTAGTGAAAAACGGTTACGGCGAATGCTGGCGCTTGCCGACCACTTACGACAAAGCGCGTGATGGTCTGGTTGAGTGCGGCGATCGTGAAGCAGCCAAGCCGGCCCCGGCCCCGGCTCCTGCTCCAAAACCAGCTCCGGCCCCAGTTGTCGTAGCACCTAAGCCACAAATCGTTATCAAAACCGTTAGTCTGTCCGCAGAAGGCCTGTTCGGTTTCAACAGCGCACAAATCGTTGCCGGTAACCAGCAACTGGAAGCGCTGGTTTCCAGCCTGAAAGCTGACAAACTGCTGAAATCCGTAGCAGTTGAAGGCCACACCGACTACCTGGGTTCCGACAAGTACAACCAGGCACTGTCCCAGAAACGTGCTGACGCTGTTAAAGACTACTTCGTTGCTGCTGGTGTACCGGCCGACAAAGTAACTGCAGTAGGCAAAGGCGAGTCCGAAGCCAAACTGACTGCAGAATGCACTGCCAAGAAGTTCAAGAAGCGTGCAGACCTGATCGCTTGCCTGGCTAGCGACCGTCGCTTTGACGTGACTGTAGAAACCGCCAAGGAAGTTCAGCAGTAATCTGCTGATCTTGCTGCAAAAGCCCCGGCTAGCCCGGGGCTTTTTTGTTTTTCGCTATGGCTGGCAATGTTGGGGTTGGCTGGTTAAAATCGGATGTTTTGATCTGTTATCGAGCCGCCCATGCGTGCGTTTTTGGGGAACCCCCGCCGTTTTGCGTTACCCCCTTGTGCCCTGACTATCGGCAATTTTGACGGTGTCCATCTGGGGCATCAGCGTATGCTGGCCCGTTTGCGGGAGGAGGCGGCCGCGCGTGGCCTGCCTTCTGCCTTGTTGACATTCGAGCCGCACCCGCGCGAATTTTTTGCACGCCAGCAACCACCGGCACGCTTGGCTGTGCTGCGGGACAAGCTGCAGTTCCTGGCGCAACAGGCGCAGCTTGACTATGTATTTATCTACCGTTTTAACCATGCGTTCTCCCGCATGCCTGCCGGGCAGTTTGTCCAGCAGGTTTTGCTGGACGAGCTGCAGACCCGCTATTTGTTGATCGGTGATGATTTCCAGTTTGGCGCGGATCGCAAAGGTGACTTTGCCCTGCTGCAGCAGCACCCCGGTTTTGTGACCGAGGCCATGCCCTCAGTGCTAGTGGCTGGTGAGCGTGCTTCCAGTACGCTGGTGCGCGACAGGTTGGCCGCAGGTGATCTGGATAGCGCGGGTCGGCTATTGGGCCGCCCGTATCAGATCAGCGGCAAAGTCATGCATGGGCAAAAGCTGGGCCGTACTATCGGCTTCCCGACGGCAAATGTGCACCTGCCGCACCGTAAGCCCGCCCTGGAAGGCATTTTTGTGGTGCAAGTGGATACCCCGCATGGCCGTCTGGGCGGGGTGGCAAGCCTGGGTAAAAACCCGACGGTGACCACGACTCAGAACTACAAGCTGGAAGTGCATCTGTTTGATTTTCATGGCGACTTGTATGGCCAGCGAATTTCGGTGCACTTCCTGAAAAAACTGCGCGATGAAGCGCGCTACGATGATTTTAACGAGCTGGTGGCACAAATCGAACGCGATGCCGCCAGCGCCAAAACCTATTTGACCAGTTTGCAACGAGATCAGGCATGAGCATCGACTACCGTAAAACCGTCAACCTGCTGGATACACCGTTCCCTATGCGCGGTGATCTGGCCAAACGTGAACCCGCCTGGCTGAAGCGCTGGACCGAGCAGCAGCGTTACCAGAAGCTGCGCAAAATGGCGGCTGGCCGACCCAAGTTCATCCTGCATGATGGCCCACCGTACGCCAACGGCGACATTCACATCGGCCATGCGGTTAACAAGATCCTGAAGGACATCATCGTTCGTTCCAAAACGCTGTCCGGTTTTGACGCGCCTTATGTACCCGGCTGGGATTGCCACGGCCTGCCTATCGAGCTGATGGTAGAAAAGCTGCACGGCAAGGATATCCCTGCGGCCAAGTTCCGCGAGCTGTGCCGCGAATACGCGCACGAGCAGATTGCCCGCCAGAAGAAAGACTTCATCCGTCTGGGCGTACTGGGCGACTGGGACAACCCGTACCTGACGATGGACTTCAAGACTGAAGCCGACATCGTGCGCACCCTGGGCAAGATTTTTGAAAACGGCTACCTGATGAAGGGTGAAAAGCCGGTGCACTGGTGTATCGAGTGCGGCTCTGCCCTGGCCGAAGCAGAAGTGGAATACGAAGACAAAACCTCCCCGGCTATCGACGTCGGCTTCCGCGTGGTGGATACCGACAAGTTGGCCGCAGCCTTTGCCGCGGCCAACGTAGAAGGTGCCATGGCCGTGATCTGGACCACCACGCCGTGGACCCTGCCGGCCAACCAGGCGGTATCGGTCAGCGCCAAGCTGGTTTACCAGTTGGTGGAGTGCGCCAAGGGCAAGCTGATCCTGGCCAAGGACCTGGTGGAAGCCACCATGAAACGCTACGGTGTGGAAAGCTACACCGTGCTGGGCGAAACCACCGGCGACAAGCTGGAACTGCTGCGCCTGGCGCACCCGTTCTACGCCCGTGAAGTACCGGTGATCTGCGGTGACCACGTAACTACCGATGCCGGTACCGGCCTGGTACATACCGCCCCGGCGCACGGCCTGGAAGACTTCCAGGTGGGTCAGGTCTACGGCATTCCCGTGGACAACCCGGTAGCCGACAACGGCCGCTACAAGTCCACCACCGAGCTGTTTGCCGGCCTGTCGGTATGGGAAGCCAATCCGAAAGTGATCGAAGTGCTGCAAGAGCGCGCTGCACTGGTACATCAGGACAAGCTGTTCCATAGCTACCCGCACTGCTGGCGCCACAAAACCCCGATCATCTTCCGCGCTACGCCGCAGTGGTTCATCGGCATGGACAAGGCCGGTAACGACGGCCAGGTACTGCGCCAGCGTGCCAAGCAGGCGGTGGATAGCACCGAGTTTTTCCCGGCCTGGGGCCGTGCCCGACTGGAAGCCATGATCGGCAACCGCCCGGACTGGTGCGTATCGCGCCAGCGTAACTGGGGCGTGCCGATGACTTTCTTTATCCACAAGGAAAGCGGCGAGCTGCACCCGCGTTCGGCCGAGCTGCTGGAGCAGGTAGCGCTGCGTATCGAGAAGCAGGGCATCGAAGCCTGGTTCAGCCTGGATGCTGCCGAGCTGCTGGGTGACGAGGCGGCCAACTACCGCAAACTTACCGACACGCTGGACGTGTGGTTTGATTCCGGCTCCACCCACTTTGCCGTGCTCAAGCAGCGCGCCGAGCTGGCGTGGCCGGCCGACCTGTATCTGGAAGGCTCCGACCAGCACCGCGGCTGGTTCCAGTCCTCGCTGCTGACCGGTTGCGCCACCATCGGCCGCGCGCCTTACCAGCAGCTGCTGACCCACGGTTTTGTGGTAGACGGCAAGGGCTTGAAGATGTCCAAGTCCAAAGGCAACGTGGTGGCACCGCAAAAGGTGAACGACAGCCTGGGCGCCGACATCCTGCGCCTGTGGGTCGCGTCGACCGATTACTCCGGCGAGCTGGCGATCTCGGACGAGATCCTCAAACGTGTCACCGAAAGCTACCGTCGTCTGCGCAATACCCTGCGCTTCTTGCTGGCCAACCTGTCGGACTTCAACCCGATGGAACACGCTGTGCCGTACGAGCGCCTGAGCGAGATCGACCGCTACGCGCTGATGATGGCCAAGGAAATGCAGGAGAAAATTACCGGCGAACTGTACCCGCGTTATGCCTTCCACCACTCGGTGCAAGACATCGTGAACTACTGCTCGGAAGACCTGGGCGCGTTCTATCTGGATATCCTGAAAGATCGCCTGTACACCACGGCCGCCGATAGTGCCGCACGCCGTAGCGCCCAGACCGCGCTGTACCACATCACGCGCAGCCTGTTGCTGTTGCTGTCGCCTATCCTGTGCTTTACCGCTGACGAGGCGTGGGAAGTGCTGCTGGGTAGCGATGAGGAAACCCCGCTGTTCCACGTATGGCACGAGTTCCCGAACCCGACCGTGGGTGCCGAAGAAGCGCTGGTTGCCAAATGGCAAGCCATCCGTGCCTTCCGTGCCCAAGTGAACAAGGAAATCGAAGCACTGCGTAGCGCCGACCAGTTGGGCTCTTCGCTGCAGGCCGAGCTGGCTGTCACCGCCGGTGGCGAGCTGTACCAGCACCTGGCCAGCCTGGGCGATGAGCTCAAGTTTGTGCTGATGGTGTCGCAGGTGAGCCTGACCGAAGCGGCCGAGACTGGCATCAGCGTGACGCCGTCCAGCCACGAGAAGTGCGATCGTTGCTGGCACTACCGTGCCGACGTGGGTACCCACGCTGGCCACGGCCATGTGTGCGGCCGCTGCGTAGACAATATCGACGGCGCAGGCGAGGCTCGTCTGCATGCTTGAGCAAGGCAAAATGGCCGGGGCGGCAGCCCCGGCGGCTGAACAGGCAGCCAGTGTGGCCAAGTGGTTCGTGCTGGCGGCTGCCATCATCGTGCTGGATCAGCTGACCAAGGTGTACTTCAACGGCAGCTACCAGTACGGCGAGCAGCGCGAGGTGATTCCGTCGCTGTTGAACTTCACCCTGCTGTATAACCCTGGTGCCGCGTTCAGTTTTCTGGCCGACGCCGGTGGCTGGCAGAAGTTCTTCTTTAGCGGCCTGGCGTTTGCCGTATCCGGCTGGCTAGGCTGGCAGATACTGCAGCGCCAGTTCGGCAGCCTGATGAACGTGGCCGCCGCCTTCATCATGGGTGGGGCGCTGGGTAATGTGATAGACCGCCTGCTTCACGGCCACGTGATTGATTTTATCCAGGTGCACTGGCAGCAAAGCTGGTACTACCCGGCGTTCAATATTGCTGACAGCTTCATCTGCGTGGGTGCCGTGCTAATGGTGCTGGACAGCTTCAGGCAAACCAAACGCTGAGCCAGCCTGGCCGCATGCGGCCAACCCTGGCTAACAGGCCGCCACAGGCGGCCTCTTTCATGAAAAGGATTACCGATGACGAAGACCATCATGCTGGCTAACCCGCGCGGCTTCTGTGCCGGGGTGGACCGCGCCATCGCCATCGTCGAGCGCGCGCTGGAAAAATACGGTGCGCCGATTTATGTGCGCCACGAAGTCGTGCATAACCGTTTCGTTGTGGACAACCTGCGTGCCAAAGGGGCGATCTTCATCGAAGAGCTGAAAGACGTGCCGGCCGGCAGCACGCTGATCTACTCGGCCCATGGTGTGCCGCTGTCGGTACGCGAGGAGGCCGAAGCGCTGGGCCTGACCGTGTACGACGCCACTTGCCCGCTGGTGACCAAGGTGCATGTCGAGGTAAAACGCATGCACCAGGCCGAGATGGAGATCATCATGATCGGCCATAAAGGCCACCCCGAGGTGGAAGGCACCATGGGGCAGGTGCATAGCCGCATGTATCTGGTGGAGTCGGTAGACGATGTGGCCACGCTGCAGGTAGCCAACCCCGCAGCGCTGTCCTACGTGAGCCAGACCACGCTGTCGGTGGACGAAACGCGCGATATCATCGCCGCGCTGAAGGCTCGCTTCCCGGCTATCCACAGCCCGAAGAAAGACGACATCTGCTACGCCACGCAAAACCGCCAGGATGCGGTAAAAGTACTGGCTGACGAGTGCGATATCGTGGTGGTGGTGGGCTCGCCCAATAGCTCCAACTCCAACCGCCTGCGCGAAGTGGCGGCGTTGAAAGGCGTGGATGCCTATATGGTAGACAACGCCAGCCTGCTGCAAGCCGCGTGGTTTGACGGCAAGCAGCGCGTAGGGGTAACTGCCGGTGCCAGCGCCCCGGAGGTGCTGGTTCAGGCGGTCATCGAGCAGATCAAGGCCTTTGGTGCCGACACGGTGAGCGAGCTGGATGGCGTGGAAGAGCACATTACCTTCGCGCTGCCGCCGGGCCTGCGCGACGCCAAGCCCGCAGCCTGATATAGCGCTAGCAGGATGAAAAAGCGGCCAACCCGTTAAAGGTTGGCCGCTTTTCTTATGCTGCCGTGGCGCAGGCCAGGGTTCAAGCGCGTGCCGTGCGCAGGCCAGGGATAGGTAGCTTTTGCAGTAGCAGCCCGCCCAGAATCAAGCCCAGGCCGGTGAGGGTGCTGGGCAGGATGGGCTCGCCCAGCAGCGTGCTGATCAGCATCAGCGACAGGATGGGCGACAGGAAGATCAGGTTGGCAATGCGCGCGGTACTGCTGGTGAGCTTCATGGCCGAGAGCCACAGCACAAAGGTAAAGCCCATTTCCAGCGCGCCAACATAGGCGGCGCCCGCGATGCCTTGCCACGCTACCGGGGTCAGCTCGCCAGTGGCGGCGCACCATAGCAGGGTTAGCGGTAGCGATAACAGGAAGTTCAGCGTGAGGCCCATTACCGGCTCGCGCTCGTCTTTGGCGTTGAACAGCCAGTAGCCCGCCCATAGCAGGGTGGACAGCAAGGCAAAGCCGACGCCGGCCAGGTTGCTGAAATTCAGCGCCAGCGGCGCGCCGCGCGTGGCGATGGTCAGCACGCCGCTATAGCACACCAATGCTGCCAGGCTGTCCTGCAGCTTGAGTTTTTGCCCCAGCACCGGTACGGCCAGCAGGGTCATGGTCAGCGCCCAGGTGTAGTTGATGGCCTGGGCTTCTTGCGCCGGTAGCAGGTCGTAAGCCTGGAACAGGATCAGGTAGTAGGCGAACGGGTTCACCGCGCCCAGTATGGCGCTGCGGCGCCAGTGCTGGCGCAGGGCGGCGGGAAGGGTGGCTAGCCGGCCCTGCCAGCCCAGTATGGCCAGCAGCGACAGCAGCGAGAACACGCTGGCGTACAGCACCAGCTGCGCCGGGCTGAGGTGCGCCAGGCTGAGCTTGAAGGCGCTGGCCACGGTGGACCAGGCCAGTACGGCGGATAAACCAAAAACGTAAGCTTTGTGTTGCGAAGTCAAAATGCGGGGGCTCCTGCCTGTTTCAGGCGCTGGTTCAGTTCGTGGCTCATTAGTTGCAAGGTGGTGCTGGCACTCAGGCCGATGGGGCCACCTTGCGCGGCTTCGTACTGTTCGCCCGCGCAGGCGTGCAGGTCGGCCGCCAGATGGGCAGCATCAAGTAGGGACATGCCTTGTGCCAGCAGGGCGCAAATGGCGCCACCCAGCAAGTCGCCCTGGCCGGCTACGGCTAGTGCCGGGCTGCCGTGTACCAGCAGGCGGTAAGGTTGGCCGCTACTGGCCAGCAGCGTGCCGCTGCCTTTGAGCAGAACGTTGCAGGCAAACTGCCGCGCAAGCTGCTGGGCGGCGGCGATGCGGTCGGCCTGGATCTGCTCGGTGCTGCAGTCCAGCAGGCGCGCGGCTTCGCTGGGGTGCGGCGTGAGCAGCGTAGGGTAGCTGCGCTGGCGCAGGCGTGCCTGTAGCTGGCTGTCGGCAGCCAGCAGGTTCAGCGCATCGGCGTCCAGTACCAGGGTGTTGTCGTGCAGCAGCAGCGCGTCCAGTGCCTGGTGCGCTTGGTCGCTTAGCCCCAGGCCGGGGCCGATCAGCATCACGTTGGCCGCAGGCACATTCATGCCGTCTTGCCAGGGGCGCAGCATCAGCTCGGGGGTGGCCGGGTCCAGTAGCAGTGCGTCTTGCGTATGCACAAATACTTTGCCTGCCCCCAGGGCCAAAGCAGCACGGCCAGCCAGAATGGCGGCGCCACTCATGCCGCGGGCACCGCCAATCACACTGACGCTGCCGTAGCTGCCTTTGTGGCTGCTGTGGCGGCGCTTTAGCGCTAGCGCCGAGGGCACGGCAATGCTGCCGCTGGCTTCCGGGTAGTGGGCAGGCGGGCAATCCAGCAGGGCAATACTGGTGTGGCCGCAGTAGTCGCGCCCTTGGCCGGTATACAGGCCAGGCTTGGGGCAAAGCAGGCTCAGGGTATGGCTGGCGCGTAGCGCGATGCCACGAGGCTGGCCTGTCCAGGCGTCCAGGCCACTGGGGATGTCGATCGCCAGCTTGGGGCAGGGCAGGCTGTTTAGTCGGCGAATCAGATGCAACCACGCGCCGCCGAGTGGCCGGCTCAGCCCGACGCCAAACAGGCCGTCCAGCAGCCAGGCGGGTGTGGTATCGCCCAGGGTTGGCCGCACATTGCCGCCCAACGTTTGCCAGCGTTGCAAGGCGGCTGCGACGGCAGCGTTTACCCGCGGCTCGGGTAGCAGGACTTCTACTGCGTAGCCGGCTTGTTTCAGCAAGCAGGCCGCCAGGATGGCGTCGCCACCGTTATTGCCGGGGCCTGCCGCCACCAGAATGGCCGCAGCGGGCTGGATATGCGCCTGGCACCATTGGGCAATGGCTTGGGCGGCGCGTTGCATTAACTGCAGGCCTGAGGCCTCTGCGTTTTGCTCCAGCTGCCGTAGTGCCTGCAAGGACAGCAGGCTGTGTGCTGGTGTGATCATGCGCGGTCTTCTCCCCAGCGTGGCAGCAGGGTATGCGCGACGCCGACTTGGTCCATGATGCGTGCCACGACAAAGTCCACCATGTCCTGCACGCTTTGCGGGTGGGTATAAAAGCCGGGGCTGGGCGGCAGGATGCACACGCCCAGCCGTGCCAGCTTCAGCATGTTTTCCAGATGAATGGCCGAGAGTGGCGCCTCGCGCGGTACCAGTACCAGCTTGCGCTGTTCCTTGATGCTGACATCGGCGGCACGCTCGATCAGGTTGTCGCTGCTACCGGCTGCGATGGCAGCCAGCGTACCCATCGAGCAGGGGCAGACCACCATGGCATCTGCCGGGTTGGAGCCCGATGCGGGTGGCGCAAACCATTCTTCACGCCCGTAGACGCGCAGCAGGCCTTCGGCTGGCTGGTATTGTGCTTCCAGCCAACTCTGAAAGGCGGCCGGGCGTGACGGCAGGGTCAGGTTCATTTCCTGCTGTGCCACTACCTGGGCTGCCTGGGAATACAGTACCCATACGCGCACGCCGGCTGCGAGCAGGCACTCTATCAGGCGCAGGCCATAGGGCAGCCCGGAGGCGCCGGTCAGGGCGACGGTAATGGTTTGGCTTGGCATGGGGTGAGTTGCTCCAGCAGTTTCAGGGCCAGCAAGCCGGTGGCCATACTGGCCAGCAGGCTGCTAAGCATTAAAGGGGGTAGCAGCTGCCAGACCGCATCGTTGGGGATGAGCCATAGCCGCGCTAGCAGTAATTGTCCTGCAAGATGGGCCATGCCGGCCAGCATACTGTGGCTCAGCACACTGAAATAGCGTGCCGGCAGATGGCTGGCCAGTCCCAGCATCAGCACGCTGCTTGCGCCGCCCGCCAAGCTTAGCCAAAAACCGGGGGTAAACAGGCTGCCCAGCATCAGTCCGGCGGCCACGATGCGCAGCAGGCTCACCCATACGGCGGCACGCCAGCCTAGCTGGTACAGGGCAATCAGGGTAACGATATTGGCCAGGCCGGGTTTGATGCCGGGCAAGGGCGAGGGGATCGCCACCTCCAGTAGCGACAGAGCCAGGCCGACTGCGGCCAACCTGGCCAGCTGCAGGTCGTAGGCGCTGGGCTGTAGCGCGGTGTCAGTATGCCAGCGAGTCATGGCCGCTATCGCCTTCCAGGGTAATGGCCGTGCGGTTGGGCAGGCAGAGTGCGGTACTGCCCGGGCCGCTTAGCCAGCCTTGCTGTACGCAATACTGGCGTGGGCTGGGGTCGGCAGCGATGCGCGCCCGCCCCTGGCGTATTTCGACAATGGTTGGCCCCAGCGGGCCTTGCAAGGTAAACCGGCTATCGAGCCGCAGCGGCCAACGTTGTACCAACTGGCCATTCTGGTACAGCAGCACGTGGCTGGCGCGGCCGCTGTGGTACCACAGAAAATAAAAGCTGCCGAAGCAGCTTAGGGCCAGTATGGCCGCAACCAGCACGTCACCTGCCTTGAACAGGGCCAGATGCACGGCTAGTGGTCGCCGCTGCGGCCACCTAGCTGGCGGTGACGGATCAGCACCTGCTCGTCAGCAAAGCTGGCAGCCAGCCGTTCGGTAAGATAAACCGAGCGGTGCTGGCCACCGGTACAGCCGATGGCGATAGTGACGTAGCTGCGGTTGTCCTGTTTGAAGCGTGGCAGCCAGGTGGCCAGGAAAGTGCGGATATCGTCTTCCATGGCTTGTACTTCCGGCTCGCCGGCAAAGAAGTCGCAGATGGCTTGGTCGCGGCCGGTAAGCGGCCGCAGAGCCTCTTCGTAGTAGGGGTTAGGCAGGCAGCGCACGTCGAACACGAAGTCGGCATCCAGCGGGATGCCGTGCTTGAAGCCGAAAGATTCGAACACCACCGTCATGCGGCTGCCGTCGGCGCCGGCCAGCAGCTTCACATAGCCCCGTAGTGCATTGGCTGACAAGTGGCTGGTGTCGATACGGTGGCCAAGCTCGCCGACATGTTCGAGCATCTCGCGCTCCAGGCGGATGCATTCTTCTACGGTCAGGTGGCCATTGGACAGCGGGTGGCGGCGCCGTGTCTCGGAAAAGCGCTTGACCAAGATATCGGTACTGGCTTCCAGGTAGAGCAGGCGGACGTCGATATCCAGTGCCCGCAGCGCCTTGATGGCATTAGGCAGGGCGGCCAGGGTTGGTGCCGATCGCGTGTCTACGCTGATGGCTATCTGGCTGTGGCCGTGTTCGTGGTACAGCGCAATGGCGTCGGCCAGCATGGTGGGCGGCAAGTTGTCCACACAGTAGTAGCCACTGTCTTCCAGTACGCGCAGTGCAACAGATTTGCCGGAGCCGGATAGGCCACTAATCAGAATCAGCTGCATGTTCCTGGTCCCGTAGCAGATTGGTATGGCGGTCGATGAACTCGCGCGTGCTGTCTATGCCGCGCAACTGCAAAATGTAATTGCGTACGGCGGCTTCTACCAGTACGGCTAGGTTACGGCCGGCTGCGACGGGCAGCACAACCTTGCGTACCGTCACGCCCAGAATGTCCTGGGTCTCGGACTGGATGTTCAAGCGGTCCAGCGCTTGCATGGCCTGGTCGTTGGCTTTCATCAGGTGGATGATCAGCTTGAGTACTTTCTTGGGCCGCACGGCGGTTTCGCCAAAGATGGTACGAATGTTCAGGATGCCCAGGCCGCGCACTTCCAGAAAGTCGCGCAGCAGCGGTGGGCAGCGGCCTTCCAGCGTTTCCGGGCCAATGCGGTAAAGCTCTACCGCATCATCGGCTACCAGGCCGTGGCCGCGCGAGATCAGCTCCAGTGCCAGCTCGCTCTTACCCATGGCCGAGTCGCCCATGATCAGCACGCCGATTTCCAGCACATCCAGAAACACGCCATGCATCACCGTGGATACCGCCAGCGCGCGTGCCAGATAAATGCGCAGCACGTCCATCAGGTAAGGGCTTTCCAGCGGCGTGCTCATCAGTGGCACATTGTGCGTCTGGCAGTAGTCGTGCAGCAGTTTGGGTACGGCTTGGCCGTTGGCGACAATCACCACAGCCATGGTCTTGTGGAACAGCTGGTCCAGCGCGGTGCGGGCTGCTGCTTGTTCCAGCTTGTTCAGGTACTCCACCTCGGCCAGACCCAGCACTTGCACCCGGTTGGGGTGGATAAAGTTCAGGTGGCCGACCAGAGCCTGGGTTGGCCGCTGTTCTTCGTTAGAGATCAGGTTGTCAGAGCCGGCGCGGCTGGCGACCCAGCTCAGGCTCAGCTTGTGCTGATTGTCCTGGTACAGGCGGCGCACACTGATATTAGGCATGGGTGGCGTTTCCGGTGAGCAACTCGTGCAGGGTTAGCGCGTCGCAGCTGGCCATTTTTTCGCGCAGGCTACGGCTGGAAAACAGCTGCGCCAGCTCGGACAGCACCTGCAGGTGCAGGTCGGTAGCCTGCTCGGGTACTAGCAGGACAAACAGCAGGTTGACCGGCTTGCCGTCTGGCGAGTCGAACGGAATAGGGCTGGCCAGGCGTATAAACACGCCGGTGGCCTCTTTCAGGCCTTTTACCCGGCCATGCGGGATGGCTACACCCTGGCCCAGCCCGGTAGAGCCCAGCTTTTCGCGGGCAAACAGACTGTCGAAGATGTCGCTACGGGCGATGCCATGGCTGTTTTCAACCATCAGGCCTACCTGTTCGAAAAGGCGTTTCTTGCTGGATACATCTACATCCGCCAGCACGTTCTGCTGCGGAAGAATCTTGCCAATCAAGCTCATGATTTACATTTGCCGGAAAAAACCGTCGGCCATTCTACGCCGAGTCGGCTGTTTGCAATAGGGCAGGGTAAGACCCGCCTGGGTCGGATAAGTGCCGCTGCGTATCACGCTCATATTGTCTGGCGCCCGGGTTCTGCCTGCCCCGGCACATCCAGGCTGCTCACGCAGATGATGCGGTATGGTTGGCGAATCTGGCGGCCCGGACCGAGCATGCGCATTTTGCCCTGTTTACCCTCTGGTGAAGCATGGAAATCGGCAAGACAGGCAAAAAAATGACCATATTGCGACATGAAAACAAAAACGGGAGCCATCTGGCTCCCGTTCTATTCATCGTGCTGGTTTACAAGGTGGCATCGACCTGCTGGGCATTAACCCGGTGCTCGCCTTGTTTTTCTTTGAACTTCAGTACCTGACGGTCCAGTTTATCCATCAGTGTGTCGATGGCGGCGTACATATCGGCTTCTTCCGATTCGACATGAATGTCTTTGCCTGCCAGATGAACATTGACCTCCGCTTTTTGTACCAGTTTATCAACCGACAGCGTCACGCTAACGCCAATGACATTATCTACGTGGCGGGTGATGCGTTCGAGTTTGCTCTCGATGTACTCACGAATCGATGGGGTAACTTCGAGGTGTAGACCGGTAATTTTGAGGTTCATACCCTGACTCCTTCTGTTAACAGTGCGGTCGGGCTGGCCGCACCGGTGTTTTGGCACTTCTATAAGGCCTTGCGAAGGCTAACTGGCGGAATCTGCATAGCTTCACGATACTTGGCAACCGTACGTCTGGCAACCTGAATACCTTGTGCCGTGAGCTTGTCGGCGATGGCGCTGTCGGAGAGCGGTTTCTTGCCGTCCTCGCTGTCGATAATCTGGCGTATCAGCGCCTTGATGGCGGTGGCAGAGCATTCGCCGCCACTATCCGTTTCCAGTGCATTACCAAAAAAGTATTTCAGCTCGAACAGCCCGCGGCTGCACAGCAGATACTTCTGGGTGGTTACCCTGGAAATGGTGGATTCATGCAAACCCAGCTCATCTGCAATGTCTCGCAGGATCAACGGGCGCATGGCCACTTCACCGAGTTCAAAGAACGCTTGCTGCCTCTCAACTATAGATTCCGACACTTTCAGGATGGTGTCAAACCGTTGCTGAATGTTTTTTACCAGCCATCTGGCCTCTTGTAACTGGCCCGAAAGATTATGGCTACTGTCGCGCTGCTGCAGCATGTTTGCATACAGCTGATTTACTTGAAGTTTTGGCAGCGAGCCCCGATTCAGCTGGGCTACCCAGCGGCCACCACGGCGCACTACATGGATATCCGGCGCGACATAATGTGTCTCGCCCTGGTCAAAACCACTGGTTGGCCGTGGTCTCAGCGTGGCAATAAGACTATGCGCAGCGCGTAATTCGGCCTCGCCCACGCCCAGGATTTTCTTCAGCCTGGTGTAGTCTCGGCTACCCAGCAACGCCAAGTGCTCGCCGGCCAGCAGACGCGCCAGCGGGAGTGACGGCGTGTGCGGTGGCAGGTTGCCCAGCTGCAGTGCCAGAAATTCCCCCAGGTCACGGCTGCCTATGCCCATGGGTTCAAATTGCATCATGAGCTTGCGCAGGGTTTCCAGTTCTTCTGCTTCGACATCCAGCTCCAGCGGTAGTTCAGCGGCAACGTCTTCCAGCGGAGTTTGCAGATAGCCGTCGTCGTCCAGCTCGTCAATCAGCAATGCCAGCAGCGCGCTATCCCGTTGCCCCAGCTGGGTTTCGCGCATCTGTGCCGTGAGGTGCTCGCGCAGGGTGGGGCGGCATGGGGCGTTGAGGATAGGGTCGAATTCGTCGTCCCCATCGCGGCTGCCACCGCTGCTGCCGCTGCCCCAGTCGGTGAGCTCCATACTGTCTTGTTGGCGATCTTCTGCGGTGTCGTTGCTGCTTTCCTGGGGCGCGGGGGCATCGCCTTCTGCTGGCGGGCTGTCGCTACCGTCGCTGCGCTCCAGCAGCGGGTTTTCCAGCAGATAGCGCTCCAGTTCGCTGGACAGGTCTAGCGTGGACATTTGCAGTAGCTTGATGGACTGCTGCAGTTGCGGTGTCAGGGTGAGTTGCTGGCTGACTTTGAGCTGGAGGGTTTGTTTCATTTCGCTTACAGGTGGAAATGCTCGCCCAGGTACACCTGGCGAACCTGTTCGTTGTTAACCAGTTCGTCCGGCAGGCCTGATGCCAGCACGCGGCCTTCAGAAATAATATAGGCGCGGTCGCAGATGCGCAGGGTTTCACGCACATTGTGGTCGGTAATCAGTACGCCGATGCCGCGCTCTTTCAGGAAAGAAATGATTTTCTGGATATCAATCACCGCGATGGGGTCAACACCGGCAAATGGCTCGTCCAGCAGGATGAAACGCGGCTTGGTGGCCAGCACACGGGCAATTTCCACGCGGCGGCGTTCACCGCCCGACAGCGCCATGGCATTGGTTTCGCGCAGGTGGCCGATGTTGAGGTCGTCCAGTAGCAGCTGCAGTTCGTTATCCAGCGCTTCACCCGACAAGCCGGCTACTTCGAGCACTGCCTGGATGTTCTCTTCTACCGTCATCTTGCGGAAGATAGAGGCCTCTTGCGGCAAGTAGCCTAGGCCCAGGCGTGCCCGTTTATGGATGGGCAAGTGCGTGATGGTTTCACCGTCCAGCAGGATTTGGCCAGCTTCGGCCGCGATCAGGCCTACCACCATGTAGAAACTGGTGGTTTTACCCGCGCCGTTGGGGCCTAGCAAACCGATGACTTCACCGCTGGCGATGTCCATCGAGACATCCCGCACCACAGTGCGCTTCTTGAAGGTTTTTTTCAGGTGCTGGATGCTCAGCCGGCTTTGGCTCATGGTTTTTCCTGCGGCTGAAGGATGATGGTGACACGGCCGCTGCCATTGCTGGCACTCTGGCCTTTGACCTGGTAGATCTCGGTGACGGTGTTGTAGCTGATCTGTTCGCCGTTCACGATATCCTTGCCACGCTTGACCTGGGCTTTACCGGTAAGAATGACGGTGTTGTTGGCCGAGTCGTAGTCCACGCGGCTGGCGTTGCCGTCCACGAATTCGTTCTTGCCGTCCAGTTTCTGGCGGAAGTACACCGGGCTGCCGGTTGCCAGCAGTTTCTGGCGGCCACTGGCATCTTGTGTGGCGACGGTTTTTTGCGCGCGCAGGTTCAGCGTACCCTGGGTAATGATGACATTGCCCTCAAATACATTGATACCTTGCTTTTGATCGAGTGATGCGCTGTCGGCATTGACTTCGATAGGTTTGCTGCTGTCGGCTTTTTCGGCAAATACCGGGTTGCATACGGTGCCGAGTGCCAGCAACAGCATCAGGCTATGGCGCATAGGAAATCCTTACTTGAGATAGCAGTTTCAGCTGCCCGGCCGGGTGATTGTAGTAAAAGCCAACAGCATTGATGCGCGACTGGCCATCGTCGATCGTCACGGGCGCCCGGTTGCTGAGAATGCCGCTTTGGCTATTGACCAGCAGTGACGGCGTTTGCAAATGAACAGCGGCCTGTTGGCCGTACGGCTGGCGCAGCACGTTCACATGGCCATCAAACTGCCCCAGGCCGGTACTGCGGGCGTATCGCCCCTGGTCAGAGCGCAGGGTGTAGTCCAGTAGCCCCTGGCGGAACTGTTTCAGGTCGGGTTGCTGCATGTACACCAGCTCGGTTTGCGGTAGCTTCCACATTTTGCTGGCGTTCAGGCGTTGCACAGGTACGCCTTGCTCGTCAAAGCGGGTGATCTTGAGCTGCTCAATGGTGTACTCGGGCTGCGACGGGTCGAGTTGGTGTTGTTCGGGCGAGCGCCATTGCGTGAGCACATTCAGCCAGAACGACAGCAGGCCCAGAGCCAGCATCAGCCCAAGGGGAAACAGTTTGGCGGCACGGTTCATTCGAGGTAGCTGGCCATGACGCGGTCAAAGTTGCCCTGGGCTTGCATGATGAGCTCGCACAGCTCGCGCACGGCGCCACGGCCACCACGGTTGCCTGTGACAAAGTGGGCGTGCTGGCGGACAAAACTGGGCGCATCCGGTACGGCAACGGCCAACCCGACGCGGCTCATTACCGGCAGGTCGATCACGTCGTCGCCGATATAGGCGCAGTCTTCAGCGGCGATACCGGTTTTGGCCAGCAGGTCGGCAAAGGCGGTGCGTTTGTCGTGCACGCCTTCGTAGTAGTGGTCTATGCCCAGGCCGCGTACGCGGTGTGCCACGCTGGGGGCGGCACGGCCGGTGATGATGGCCAGCTGTACGCCGGTGGCTTGCAGCATTTTCAGGCCGTGGCCATCCAGCGTATTGAAAGCTTTGAATTCTTCGCCACTGGCAGTAATGAAAATGCGGCCGTCGGTGAGCACGCCGTCTACGTCCAGGATCAGCAGGCGGGTGCGTTTGGCCAGGTCAGTCATTTTTTGCATGGTAATCCTTACACCACGCCTGCCTTGAGCAGGTCGTGCATATTCAGTGCGCCAATCAGCGCGCCGCTGCTGTCTACCACCAGCAGGCCGTTGATCTTGCGCAGCTCCATTTCCTTGGCTGCTTCGGCCGCCAGCAGGTTGGCCGCAATGGTGCGGGGCTGCTTGCCCATGACGTCGTCGATGGTGAGGCCGGCCAGGTCCAGCGAATGATCCAGCGTACGCCGCAAGTCGCCATCGGTAAAGATGCCCGCCAGGCGGCCGTCTTTGTCCAGTACCGCCGTCATGCCCAGGCCTTTGCGGGTCATTTCCAGCAGGGCGTCTTTCAACGACGCGCCACTGTGTACCACCGGCAGGGCATCGCCACTGTGCATCACGTCGCTGATGTGTACCAGCAGGCGGCGGCCCAGGCTGCCACCGGGGTGGGACAGGGCAAAGTCTTCCGGTTTGAAATCGCGTGCGTCCAGCAGGGTTACCGCCAGGGCATCGCCCATAGCCAGTGCCGCGGTGGTGCTGGTAGTGGGTGCCAGGCCCAGGGTACAGGCTTCCTTGTCTACCGCCACGTCCAGATGCACATTGGCTTCTTGCGCCAAGGTAGATTGTGGGCGGCCGGTCATGGCAATGATGGCGATCCCCTTGCGTTTGAGCGCAGGCAGCAGGGCGATGATTTCGTCGCTTTCGCCCGAGTTGGACAGCGCCAGAATGACATCACGCGTGGTGACCATGCCCAAATCGCCATGGGCGGCTTCGGCAGGGTGCATGAAGAAAGACGGCGTGCCTGTACTGGCCAGCGTGGCGGCGATCTTGCGGCCAATATGGCCGGACTTGCCGATGCCGGTGACGATCACCCGGCCCGGGCAGGCCAGTACCAGGTCGATGGCGGCCAGGAAGGCGTCGCCCAGGCGCTGTGCCATGCTGACGATGGCATCCGCTTCGATGTGTAGCACCTCGCGCGCCAGCGCCAGCTGCTGTTGTTTTTGCTCAATATCCATAGTCACCAATTATATCAGCTTATAATCGTTCGACCTTACCTGGCGGGTGCAAGTTTTGCTTGGCCTGTTTTTTGTCGCGAGGAGCACTCCCCCACGATGCATTCCCTGTTTCCCATAGTAGTGGTGTTGCTGGTAGCCGTTCTGGCGGTTACCGCCTGCCGTAGCTTGCGCGTACCGCCCATGCTGGGCTATCTGGTGGTGGGCTTTCTGGCCGGCCCCGGCGTGATGCACCTGATACCGGAAGGCCCGGAAACCGAGTTTCTGGGTGAAATCGGCATTGTCTTCATGATGTTCTCCATTGGCCTGGAGTTCTCTCTGGCCAAGCTCAAGGCCATGAAGCATCTGGTGTTCGGGGTGGGGCTGGCGCAGGTGGTGGTAACCCTGTTGCTGATAACCGGTGCTGTCGGCTGGCTCACTGGCAGTACGCTGGCCGGCTTTGCCATTGGCGCCGCGCTGACCATGTCGTCTACCGCCATAGTCAGCAAGCTGTTGGCCGAGCGCCTCGAGCTGGCGCAGCCGCATGGCCAGCTGGCCATGGGCACGCTGCTGTTCCAGGATATTGCCGTCGTGCCCTTGCTGATCCTGCTGCCTGCTTTTGCGGCCAACTCGGACCACCTAGCGGCAGACTTGGGCATGGCGGCGGTGAAGGTGCTGCTGGTGCTGAGTTTGCTGCTGGTGTTTGGCCAGCGCCTGATGCGGCCGTGGTTTCACCTGGTAGCGCGCCAGCGTTCCAGCGAGCTGTTCATGATTAACGTGCTGCTTATCACCCTGGGTGTGGCCTTCATTACCCAGCAGGCGGGTTTGTCGCTGGCGCTGGGCGCATTTGTGGCCGGCATGCTGATTTCGGAAACCGAGTACCGTTTCCAGGTGGAAGAGGACATCAAGCCGTTCCGCGACATTTTGCTGGGCTTCTTCTTTATTACCGTGGGGATGAGGCTGGATGTGGGCGTGCTGTTCGAGCAGTCCGGTGCCGTATTGCTGATGCTGGTATTGCTGCTGCCGGTCAAGCTCTTGGTGGTGTTTGGTCTGGCGCGGGTAATGGGGCACCGCGCCAATGATGCACTCAAAGCGGGCCTGGCGTTGGCGCAGGGTGGCGAATTCGGCTTTGTGCTGTTGTCGCTGTCCGGCAGCCTCAAGCTGCTGGAGCCGGCTATCGAGCAAGCCGCCATCGCCGGCATTTTGCTGTCCATGCTGGTAGCGCCGTTCCTGATCCAGTACGCCGACCGCATCAGCAAACGCCTGATCAAGCAGGACTGGGCGCTGATGTCGGTAGACCTGCACCAGATTCTGGTGCAAACCATGAGCAAGAACGAGCACGTGATCATTTGCGGCTATGGCCGTAGCGGCCAGTACCTGGCTCGGTTGCTGGAAAGCGAAGACATCTCCTTTTTTGCGCTGGATCTGGACCCCGAGCGCGTGCGCGAGGCAGGTGAGGCGGGCGACCCGGTGGTGTTCGGGGATGCCGCCAAGCGCGAAGTACTCACCGCTGCCGGTGCGCTGCGCGCCAAGGCAGTGGTGATCACCTTTGCCGACACCCACGCTTCCGAGCGCATCATCGACGTGGTGCGTCAGCTGCGCAGCGATCTGCCGGTCATTGTGCGCACTATCGACGATACCGATATCGAGCAGCTGCGTCATGCGGGGGCAGACGAAGTGGTATCCGAGGTGATGGAAGGCAGCCTGATGCTGGCCTCGCACGCGCTGGTGGTGCTGGGGGTGCCGCTGGGGCGCGTGCTGCGCCGTATCCGTACCGTACGTGAAGAGCGCTACAACCTGTTCAAGGGCTTCTTCCGTGGCGCCAGTGACGAGATAGATGGTATCGACGATAGCCAGATGTCACGCCTGCATAGCGTGCAGCTGATCAGCGGGGCCCACGCCATCGGCTCGCCGCTGGGGGCGATCAAACTGTCTGATCGGCAAGTAGAGGTCAAGGCCGTGCGCCGTGGCCACACGCGCTACACCGAGCTCACCCCGGATTTCGAGTTATGTGAAGGCGATGTACTGGTGCTGCTGGCCAAGCCAGAGCAGCTGCTGCTGGCCGAGACCTTGCTGCTGCAGGGCTGATGGGTAGCCACGCTGGTATTGGCGTGTTGAAACAAAAAGGTTGGCCGCAATACTGTGCGGCCAACCTTTTTTCATGATGCATGGCGCCTGCCATCGTGTTTGCCGTATGTCGGGCCGTGCTACAGAGATATCGGTACTAGCTGGCTCGTTGTTGATAAAACAAGCCCTGCTTGCGTGGCAAACAGGGCTTGTCAGCTATCGCCAGGCTTGGCGGTTGGGGGCTTACTTCTTGCTGCCCGGCAGGATGGTGGTGATCTGCTTGGTCAGTTCTTTTTTCAGCGCCTGCTGCTTTTCACCTTCGGTCTTTTTGCCTTTGACCATAGCGTTGAAGTCCAGCGAGTAGGTGGGCTTGTTGATCTGTCCGGTGATTTTCAGCGGGACATTGATACCGTTCAGCTGCTTGAAGGCTTGCGGGTTGGCGCGCACGTTCAGCGTGTAGTCCACAATGCTCTGCGTCAGGTCGAACTTGCCCCCGCCGTTGACATTCACCAGCGAGGAATCCAGTTTCAGGTCCTGGTTGCGCGCAATGCCATTATCCAGCTCGAAACCGGCCGACAGCGCCGAGAAGGTGGTTTTCTGGTCGGCTTGCGCCACCATGCTGTTGTTGTTCCAGTCTTTCAGCTCGCCCGGCAGGTCGCGCAGTGCCGACACCAGGTCAATGCCGGTGAGCGCGCCTTTTTCCAGACGCACGGCCACTTTGCCGCTCAGCGTATTGCGCAGGGCGGCCAGCGAGGTGCCGTGGGCATTCAGCTGTACCCAGCCATTGCCGGCGCCTTCTACCCGGTTAAAGTCGAACAAGTCCAGCATCAGCGGCTTGATCTGCATACCGATCAGCTGTTGCGATAGCTCGACGCGCGGCTCTTTGTCGCGCAGCAGCTTCATGCTGCCTTTGAGCTTGCCGTCGTAGATCTCGGCGCCCAGCTGGTCCAGCGTAATGCTTTCCGGCCGCGCCTTGATATCGGCGGTAATGCCCTTGATACGGAAGCGCCCCATGGCCAGCTCGCCCACCGACAGCTTGCCGTCCACATTCAGGAAATCCATCCAGTCCAGGCGGAAAGGCGAGCCGTTCTGGAACAGCGCAACTGCTTTTTCGGCCTGGTTTTCCGGCAGATAGCGGTTCAGGTCCAGCTTGCCTACGGTGAGCGTGGCTTCGTGGCGCGGCTGCATGAAACCGTATTGCGTGGCGGTGGCCGCCAGCGCGGCACCATCCAGCTGGCCGGCTACGCGCAGGTTCAGCCGGCTTTCTGCCAGGTCGCCGTCCAGCGCGCCTTGCAGCGATGCCTGTAGTTGGCCGCGTGGCAATACTGGCGTTTTCAGATGGGCGGTCAGTACCAGCGGCTCCAGGCGCAGCTGGTGGTAAGCCGCCAGGCTGAGCGGCGCGCGCAGGTTCATGCTGATGGCGTGCCCGCCTACCGACCAGGCAAAGTTGCCTAGCATCTGGTCTGCATAAGCGCCTTCCCGATTGAGCTTGATCTCGGCTAGCTGGCTGGAGAAGCGGTACTGGGTGCGTGCGTAATTTACCGAGCCGGTAATGGCGGCGGCCGGAGTGGTCAGTTCGGTGAGACTGGCGCTGATTTGTGGCAAGCGCGCTTCGGCATGACCCTTGGGTAGCGAGGTGTCCAGCGTCAGCTTGATGTCTTCACCGCTGGCCAGCAGGGTGCCAAAGTTCAGCTTCAGGCGGCCTTCGGCACCCAGGCGCACTTCGCCCAGTTTGTCGGTACTGCTGATAGCCAGTGCATCGAGCTGGTCGATACTGACCTGATCGTCCTGGCGGGTGAACGGTGCTTTGGCCGCCACGCTGACGACCTGGCTGCCGCTGACCAAACGGCCGCCAAATGACAGGCGGGCGTCGGATTTTAGGCCTTCTATGTCCAGGCTGCCTTCTTCCAGGCGGCTCAAGCGGCCATTCACACGGTCCGACAGGTTGATGCTGGTACCGCGCAGCGTCATGGTGTCGAGATCCAGCTTGAATTTGCTGGTTTTACGGCGGCGTAGCAGGTCGGCAAAGTTCATATTGCCGTCGCTACTGCGCACCAGATTTATCTGCGTATCGTGCAGTGCCAGATGGGTGATTTCCAGCTCGCCAAACAGCAGGGGCAGCCAGGCCAGGCGGGCTTCCACTTCGTCAATGCGCGCAAAGGTCATACGGCTGCCCGGCTCGCTGATTTCCAGCTTGCCAATGGCCAGGCCAGGCGAGGGGAACAGCATGGGGGAAATTTTACCGTTGATGGTCACGGTGCGTTGCGTGTCTGCCAGCGAGTTTTGCAGGTTGTTGCGTACGCTTTGGCTATCGAAACGCAAGAAAAACAGAATCAGCCCGATGGCCAGCAGCGAAACCAGGGCAACGAGACTATAGACAGCGGTTTTGAGCCATAGCCGGCCAGAGTTCCATTTCATGGGCATTGGGTCTGCGGCGTGATTGATAAGGCAGGATGGAGCGGGTGAAGGGAATCGAACCCTCGTCGTAAGCTTGGGAAGCTTCTGCTCTACCATTGAGCTACACCCGCACTCAGGTGAAGCGCGAGTATACGCATAGCCGCGGGGCTAGGCAAGGCTGTGGCTGACGCAAAAGCGGCAACATGGTATTTTATGTACTGTATTTCGTATACAAAACCGCCAGGCAGGCTGTGCCGCTGGCGGTTCTGGCTTTTTAAGGGCCAGTGCGTTCCGCCCGCCTGCGCGGTGACCGCGGCCAACCTGGCCGGCACGTCGCCCGCACCCAGGGCCAGCCTACCCGGCTGCTGCAGGACCTTGCCCAAGCTACCCGCCTTGGCAAGACCGGCAACGAGCGTGTGAATCGCCATGATGCTTACCGGCATTGTGGCGCTTGCGTGGGGTGCTTACCGGCAGCCCTGTTTCGTTACCGTTTGGAAGTGAAGTCTGTATGTCTCGATCTCAATGGGGCTCGCGCCTCGGTTTTATTCTTGCTGCGGCGGGTTCCGCCATCGGCCTGGGGGCCATCTGGAAGTTTCCGTATGTGGCAGCCACCAACGGTGGTGGTGCATTCCTGTTTATTTATCTGCTGATTTGTCTGTCGGTAGGCCTGGCGTTGATGCTGGGTGAAATGGCGCTGGGCCGTGCGGCCAACAGCAATGCCATTGGCAGCTTTCGCCAGCTTGGCGGCCGCGCTTGGCCGTGGGTGGGCTTTACCGGCGTGCTGGTGTGTTTCCTGATTTACTCTTTTTATAGTGTGGTGGGTGGCTGGACCATCGCCTACATCGGCAAGTCGCTTGGCGGCAGCATCCTGACCAGCGACGCCAAAGTGCTGGGCGATACGTTTAATGGCTTTATTACCGACCCGGTGCAGCCGCTGATCTACCACGGTCTGTTTGCCGGCCTGACGCTGGCGGTGGTACTGGGCGGCGTGCAGAAGGGTATCGAGAACCTGTCCAAGTTTCTGATGCCTGCGCTGTTTGTGCTGATGCTGGTGCTGATCGTGCGCGGCCTCACGCTGCCTGGCGCCATGGATGGCCTGCTGTATTTCCTGACGCCGGATTTCAGCAAAGTCACCGGTAATATGTTGGTAGACGCCATGGGCTTGGCGTTTTTCTCGCTGTCGCTGGGTATGGGTGTGATGATTACCTACGGCTCTTACGTTGGCCGCGACACCCCGCTGCTGGGCTCCTCGCTATGGGTGATTGCGCTTACCGTGATGACCTGCTTCCTGGCGGGCTTGATGGTGCTGCCTGCGGTGTTTGCTTTTGGCTTTGACCCGTCCGCAGGCCCGGGCCTGACCTTTATCACCATGCCGGCGGTGTTTGCGCAGATGGCCGGTGGCCAGCTGTTTGCCGTGCTGTTCTTCTGCTTGCTGCTGGTGGCGGCGCTGACGTCGTCGGTATCGCTGCTGGAGGTGGTGGTGAGTGCGGTAATGGACGAGTTCAAGCTGCCGCGCCGCCGTGCTGCGCTGCTGGTATCCGCAGGCGTGTTTTTGCTGGGCATTCCGGCATCGCTGTCGCTGGGCATCTGGAGCGAATACACCGTGTTCGGCAAAGGGTTTTTCGACCTGCTGGATTACGTCACGTCTAATGTGCTGATGCCTTTGGGTGAAGTCTTGCTGGCTGTTTTTGTCGGTTGGCGCGTATGGCCGGTAGTGCAAGGCCAGCTGGCCGCTGGCAGGCAGACCCCGGTGTGGCTGCGGGCCATGCGCGGCTTCTGCCGCTACGTGGCACCGGTGTTGATTCTGGGCATTCTGGTACACAATCTGTAATGCACATCCAAACGGCGTTACCCTGCGGGGTACGCCGTTTTTCATGATAAGGAGCATGGCGCATGAGCAAACTGTTGATTCTCTATACCGGTGGCACCATCGGCATGGCGCCCACCCCCGCTGGCCTGGCACCTGTGCCGGGCTACCTGCCGGCGCAGCTGCAGCGCCTGGCGCGCGAAGGCGTGAGCTGGGACGTGGTGGAGTACCCGCAACTGATCGACTCGTCGGCCATTACCGTGGCCGACTGGCAAAAGCTGGTGGCCGACCTGGCTGCCGCTTACGAGCGCTACGACGGTTTTGTGGTGATTCATGGCACCGACACCATGGCCTACACCGCCAGCGTGCTGGCCTTTGCGCTGGAAAACCTGGCCAAACCGGTGATTGTGACCGGCTCGCAGCTGCCGCTGGGCCACCCGCGCAGCGACGGCTGGGGCAACCTGGCCGACGCCATCGAGGCGGCGTGCCAGCCGGCACTGCACGAGGTTGCCATCGCCTTTAACCGCCTGCTGCTGCGCGGCTGCCGTGCGCGCAAGGTAGACGCCGCCAGCTTTGCTGGTTTCGATAGCCCGAACGCTACGCCGCTGGCCCGCTTTGGCATTCACGCAGACTGGGACACCGCGCAGTGGCGCCGTGGCAGTGGCGCCTTCCGCGCCGTGCAGCCGCAGCCGGCCAGCATCCGCAGTGGCTTCTTGCTGCCAGGCAGCATGGCCGGTGATTTTGGCCGCTGGTTGGCCGCAGATACCCCGCAGGCCGCCATCCTGCATAGCTACGGCAACGGCAACACGCCGGCCGACGCCGCCCTGCTGGACGGCGTGCGCACCGCCAGCGCGCGCGGCTGCCTGGTGGTGAACCTGACGCAGTGTGGCAAAGGCGCGGTAGAGGTGGGCGCGTACGCGGCCAGCCAGCCGCTGGCGCAAGCCGGTGCCTTGGCCGGTGGCGACATGACGCCGGAAGCGGCCAACGCCAAGCTGCTGTATCTGTTGTCGCAAGGCCTGTCTGCACCCGCTTTGCGCCAGGCCTGGGCGGCGAACCTGCGTGGTGAAGTTACGCAGGCTGATTAAAAAATGGTCAGCTCTGGAAAAGCATTGTGCCTCATAGGCTTAGCACATCTGTCCACAGTCACCCCACAGCGCTTTCCAGCGCTGGCGTGCATAAAGCACGGTGGGTGATTAAAAAATAGTCATCCGCGCTTTGTGCCTGCCGTATCAATGACTTGTCTGTCTTTTCCACAGCCCGCCCACACCCTTGCTCCCACAGGGTGTGGGCGTTTTGCCGTGTTACCCGGCTTGGGGCTGTTTATCAAGGTGCGGGTTGGGCACTGGCAGCCTGGTGTGCAGGGTTCTGCTTAAAAAATAGGCTGATCCGTGTTTGTTTCTATAAATCATGGGCTTGTACCACTTTTCCACAGTCCGCCCACACCCTTGCTCCCACAGGATGTGGGCGTTTTTACGCATACTGTGGATAGCCGGCCCTGTGGCGTTGGCCTGTGCTGCAGGCGGGTAACAGGGCAGGGCGGTTGCCGCGTATAATAGGTGGGATATGTCTGACGTTTGCCCCCCCGTACGCATTGCCATTGTCGGCCCGGAATCCTGTGGTAAAAGCACCTTGGCCGCGCAGCTGGCCAAGCGGCTGCAGCAACACGGCGTGGCGGCGGTAGCGGTAGCCGAGTACGCCCGAGCGTACTATGCCACCCGGCCCTACCAGCCCAGTGCCGCCGATATCCTGGCTATTGCCCGCGGCCAGCTGGCCGCCGAGCAAGCCGCCTGCGACGCCGGTGCCAGGGTACTGCTGTGCGACACCACGGTGCTGACCTGCCGCATCTGGGCCGAGGTGGCCTTTGGCCAGGCCGAGCCGGCACTGCTGGCGCTGAACCAGCCGCACGGCTACGCGCTGACGCTGCTGGCGGCACCCGACCTGCCGTGGCAGCCGGACCCGCTACGCAGCCACCCCGATAGCCGTGACTGGCTGTTTGGCCTGTACCGCACGGCGTTGCAGGCGGCGGATGTGCCGTATCAGCTGGTGGCGGGGCAGGGGGCGCAACGCGAGGCGGCTGCGTGGGCGGCACTACGGTGTGCATTGCCGCAGCTGCCTGTTTTTTAGGCAGCATTGGCTTTCGCCTTACCGCTCAGCCAGTTAGCTGTGTTGTCCACAGCCGGTGCACAAGCCTGTCCCGCTGCGGTGTGGAAAGTAAAAACGGGCTGATGAAAAAATAGTCAGCCAGAAAATGGTAATAACAAACAAAGGCTTGTGGCGCTTGTCCACAGCCGGCACACAGCCCTGTCAAAAGGTGGTGTGTACAACCTACTGTGAACAGAACCATGAACGAAGTCTACGAACTGAGCGGCGACTACATCCCGCTGTGCGACTTGTTGAAAACCTGCGGGGTGTGTGACACCGGCGGCATGGCCAAGCACTTTATTGCCGAGGGCAACGTGCTGGTAGATGGCCAGGTAGAGCTGCGCAAGACCAACAAGATTCGCGTCGGCCAGCTGGTGTCCGGCGACGGCTTCACCATCAAGGTGGTAGCCGCAGCGTGAGTACCCTGCAAGCCATCGGCCCCGAGTCGTTCGACGACGACTTCGACCCGCAGCCAGAGGCACCCGATACGCCGGACGATTACGCCTGCTGCCATAGCGGCTGTCAGCCTTGTGTCTGGGATATTTATGATTCTGCGGTCAGCGAGTACCGCCAGAAGCTAGCCGCCTGGCAGCTGCGCGAAGTCGCACGCCAGGCCCGCGCGGCAAACAAAGGCCCCGATGAACAGCATTGATCTGCACTTTCACTCCACCGCCTCCGACGGTGGCCTGGCCCCGGCCGAGGTGATCCGCCGTGCCGCCGAGCGCGGTGCCACCCTGCTGGCGCTGACCGACCACGACTGCACCGCCGGCCTGGCCGAGGCGGCCGCCACCGCATCTGCCTGCGGTGTGCCTTTCCTGAATGGTGTCGAGGTGTCGGTGAGCTGGCAGCAGCGCCATACCGTGCACATCGTTGGCCTGGGCATCGATGCGGCCAACCCGGTGCTGCAAGCCGGGCTCAAGTCCATTCGCGACGGCCGTGTGGAGCGTGCGCGCCAGATGTCGGCCTCGCTGGAAAAAGCCGGTATCCACGGCGCATTTGACGGCGCCATGCAGTTTGCCGGCAACCCGGAAATGGTTGGCCGCACCCACTTTGCCCGTTTTCTGGTGCAAAGCGGCGAGGTGAAAGACGTGAAAACCGTGTTCCGCAAATACCTGACCAACGGCAAGCCCGGCTACGTACCGCACGAGTGGGCCAGCCTGGAAGACGCGGTAGCGTGGATACGCGCGGCGGGCGGTATGGCGGTGATTGCCCACCCGGGGCGCTACGATATGGGGCGCACGCTGATCGAGCGGCTGATTCTGGACTTCAAGACCGCTGGCGGCGAGGGCATAGAAATCGCCAGCGGTAGCCATAGCCTGGACGACATGATCAAGTTTGCCCTGCACGCCCAGCGCCATGAGCTGTACGCCAGCGCCGGCAGCGATTTTCACGCGCCAGGCGAGGGCGGGCGCGACGTAGGCAGCACTCAGCCGCTGCCCCCCATTTGCCAGCCGGTCTGGCTACCGTTGGCCGCGCGTATCCAGCAGCCTGCGGCCAACCCTGCAGCCAACCTAGCGAGCTAATGCCATGTCCCAGTTTTTCATGATTCACCCGGAAAACCCGCAGGCGCGCCTGATTCGCGAAGCGGCCAAGATTATTCGCGACGGCGGCGTGGTGGTGTACCCCACCGACTCCTGTTACGCGCTGGGCTGCCACCTGGGCGACAAGAAAGCCATGGAGCGCCTGCTGGCCATCCGCCAGATCGACCTCAAGCACCACCTGACGCTGGTGTGCGCAGACCTGTCCTCGCTGGCCAGCTACGCCCGTGTGGATAACGCGCAGTTCCGCCTGCTGAAGGCGGCTACGCCGGGCAGCTTCACCTTCATTCTGGAAGCCAGCCGCGACGTACCCAAGCGCACGCTGCACCCCAAACGCGCCACCATCGGCCTGCGCGTGCCGGACCACGCGGTAGCGCTGGCGCTGCTGGAAGAGCTGGGCGAGCCCATTTTGTCCTGTACGCTGCAGCTGCCGGGGGACGACGCGCCACTGACCGACCCGTACGAGATCCGCGAGCGGCTGGAACATCTGGTCGATCTGGTGATCGATGGAGGCTGGTGTGGCACCGAGCCCACCACTGTCATCGACATGACCGACGGCGTGGCGCTGATTCGCCAGGGCAAGGGCGACCCCGCGCGCCTGGGTCTGTAAACCTGCAAGGACCGCATCTTGGAAGAACTCAACCTGATCCAGAAGATTTCCGTATACGCACTGCCGGTATTGTTTGCCATTACCCTGCACGAAGCCGCGCACGCCTACGTGGCCAAGTACTGGGGCGACAACACCGCCTACAATCTGGGCCGCGTATCGCTGAACCCGCTGCGCCACATCGACCTGGTGGGCACCATCCTGCTGCCACTGATGTGCCTGGCGGTAGGCGGTTTCCTGTTTGGCTGGGCCAAGCCGGTGCCGGTGCGCTTTGGCAACCTGCGCAATGTGCGCGCCGGCATGCGCTGGGTAGCGGCTGCCGGCCCGCTGGCCAACTTTGCCATGGCAGTGCTGTGGGTACTGCTATTCAAGCTGGCCGTGGTGATGAACAACAGCTACAGCGAGCCGCTGGCGCTGATGAGCCAGGCCGGTATCGGCATTAATGTGGTGCTGATGGTGCTGAACCTGATGCCGCTGCTGCCGCTGGATGGTGGCCGTATCGTGGAAAGCCTGCTGCCGCCGGGCCTGGCGTACCAGTATTCCCGCCTGGAGCCGTACGGCATGTGGATCCTGCTGGCGCTGGTATTTACCCGCACGCTGTCGCCCATCCTGAGTCCGTTTATCGAAATCGTACTGAACCTGCTCTACCTGCTGGTAAGAGCCTGACCTTTTTCTGAAAGCCATACATGTTTGCCAACCGTATCCTTTCCGGCATGCGCCCTACGGGCAGCCTGCACCTGGGCCACTACCACGGCGTGATCAAGAACTGGGTAGAGCTGCAGCACAGCCACGAATGCTTCTTCATGGTGGCCGACTGGCACGCGCTGACCACCAACTTTGACGACGTTTCCATCATCGGCAAGTCCATCAACGAGATGGTCATCGACTGGTTGGCTTCCGGCGTAGACCCGGAAAAGTCCACCATCTTCGTGCAGTCCAAAGTGCCGCAGCACGCCGAGCTGCACCTGGCACTGTCCATGGTGACACCGCTGGGCTGGCTGGAGCGCGTGCCCACCTACAAAGACCAGATGGACAAGCTCAGCCACAAGGACCTCACCACCTACGGCTTCCTGGGCTACCCGCTGCTGCAGGCCGCCGACATTCTGGTATACAAGGCCGGCCTGGTGCCGGTGGGCGAAGACCAGGTGCCGCACATCGAGCTGACCCGCGAAGTAGCGCGCCGCTTCAACCACATGTTCGGCCGCGAGCCAAACTTTGAAGAGCTGGCCAAGGCTGCCGTCAAAAAAATCGGCAAGGCCGGCAAACAGTTCGAGCAGCTGCGCACCGCCTACCTGCAGGACGGCAACGCCGAGTCGCTGGAAAAAGCGCGCGAGATCTTGGCGCAAAGCCAGAACCTGGGCGGCGCCGACCGCGAGCGCCTGATGGGCTGGCTGGAAAACAAGGGCAAGATCATTCTGCCGGAGTGCGAGGCAAAGCTGACCGCCGCCTCCAAAATGCCGGGCCTGGACGGGCAGAAGATGTCCAAGTCCTACGGCAACACCATCACCATGCGCGAAGCGCCGGAGGCGGTAACCAAGAAAATCCGCGGCATGCCCACCGACCCGGCACGCGTGCGCCGCACCGACGCCGGCAACCCGAGCCGTTGCCCGGTATGGCAGCTGCACGAGGTATATAGCGACGGCACCACCAAAGAATGGGTGAAAGCCGGCTGTACCAGCGCCGGCATCGGTTGTCTGGACTGCAAGCAGCCGGTGATCGACGCCGTGGTGCGTGAGCAGCAGCCGATGTTCGAGCGCGCCGAAAAATACCTGAGCAACCCCAAGTTGGTGCAGGAGATTCTGGCCGAAGGCAACGCCCGTGCCGAGCAGGTGGCGCGCGCCACCATGAACGACGTGCGTCAGGCCATGGGGCTGGGCTACTAAGCGCTAGCCAGGGTTGGCCGCAGCCACATGCGGCCAACCCTGTCACGCGACAAGGCCGCTACCGGCACACGCCGGCAGCGGCCTTGCCGCATTGTGCTTGCGAAACGGCTGGCCGAGTATGCCGCCACCTGCCGCGTGGCCAGGCAAGCTGGCGTACAATAGCGGCCCATGGCGTAGCACGCCTGTTTAACCCATGCACACCGTCTGCCACGCCCCGGCGGCAGACACGAGACACCATGACCGACACCGACTTCCAGCTTACGCCCCCCGCCTTGCCCGCCAGCGTGCCCATCGCCCACGTTTTCGGCCAGCCGGTGCTGGAAGTGCCGCAAGACCTGTTTATCCCCCCCGACGCGCTGCAGCTGATTCTGGAAAGCTTCGAAGGCCCGCTCGACCTGCTGCTCTACCTTATCCGCAAGCAGAACCTGGACGTGCTCAACATCCCCATGGCTGAGGTTACCGCGCAGTACATGGGCTATATCGATGCCATGCGCGACGGCCGGCTGGAGCTGGCCGCCGAATACCTGCTGATGGCCGCGCTGCTGATCGAAATCAAATCGCGCCTGCTGCTGCCGCGCCCGCCGGTAGAAGGCGAAGACGACCCGGACGACCCGCGTGCCGAGCTGGTGCGCCGCCTGCTGGAGTACGAGCAAATGAAGCTGGCCGCGCTGGCGCTGGACAAGCTGCCGCAAGCCGACCGCGACTTTGCCTGGCTAGCCGTGCTGGTAGAGCAGTCTGCCGAGCAACGCCTGCCCGACGTCAGCCCGCTGGACCTGCGCCAGGCCTGGCTGGCCATCCTGTCGCGCGCCAAGCACAACCGCCACCACAAGGTAGAAAAAGACGAGCTATCGGTACGCGAGCAAATGAGCTGGATCCTGCGCTACCTGGACGGCCGCGACTACGTGGCGTTTGAAGAGCTGTTCGACATCCACAAAGGCGTCGCCCACCTGGTGGTGAACTTCATCGCCGTGCTGGAGCTGGTGAAAGAGGGCATGATCAAGGTCAGCCAGGACGAACCGTACCAGCCCATCTACGTGCGCCTCGCGCTGGTGTAGCGATAGATACCCCTCATCCGGATAAGGCAGCATCGCATCCGGGGTATCTTCTTGCGGCCAACCTTACTGTTGCTGCCAATCACACCCATGGCGCTAACTATGGCAACGCCACGCGCACGCATTACTGAAGCACTACCCACTCAAACGAAAGCCCCCATGCGTACCTTTGCCCTGTTTGTTGTGACCGCGCTAGCCGAAATCATCGGTTGCTATTTGCCGTGGCTGTGGCTGAAGCAGGGCGCGTCGGCGTGGCTGCTGCTGCCGGCGGCGGCCAGCCTGGCGCTGTTTGCCTGGCTGCTCACGCTGCACCCGGATGCGTCCGGCCGCATTTACGCCGCCTATGGCGGGGTGTACGTCAGCGTGGCGCTGCTGTGGTTGTGGGCGGTGGACGGCGTGCGGCCAACCCTGTGGGATGCCGCTGGCGTAGCACTATGTCTGGCAGGGATGTTGGTGATCATGCTGGCGCCGCGTAGCTAGCTTGCTAGCCCAAGTGGATAAACGCTACGATATCGATAAATGGCCAACAGGTGACCATCATGCGTATCGAAGCCGCCAGCGTGCTGCACAGCCATGCTTACCCCGCGTATTTCCAGCAGTGCCGCGCTGCCGGTTGCAGCCATTACCGCGATAGCGATGACAGCGCGGCGGTGTTTTACCAACGCGTGCTGGACCGAGCCGCCGGACGCCATCTGCCGCCAGGCGAGCTGCCTACCCAGACCTGGTTTGCGCTGGACGCGCAGGGCGGCATTTTGGGCACCATCCGCCTGCGGCACGGATGCACGCCGTTCATTCTCGATCACAGCGGCCATATCGGTTACGAAGTGCACCCGGCAGCACGGGGGCGTGGCGTGGCCGGCAGCCTGCTGGCGTACGTGCAGCGCCACGGCGCACCGCAACTTGACGGCGGTTGGCTGATAACCTGCGACGATGACAACGCCGCTTCGCAACGCGTGATCAGCCGCGCCGGTGGCGTGCTGCTCACCGCCACGGCGCAGGGGCCGGGCGAGGCGTGGCTGCGCTACTATCATTTGCCGTCGCGCAGGTATTGAAACAGCCGTACCGGCGGGCAAAAAATCGTGTAAAATCCGCGCCTTCCGTTCTGCTTTGCCCGTTTCGTGGCTGTCATGTCCACCATTACCGACCTCAATTACCTGAAGATCGTGCTGGAAACCGCCCTGCTTACCGCGCAGGAGCCGTTAACTGTGGGCCAGCTGAAAAAGCTGTTCACCGAAGACGTGAAAGCGGCCTTGATCAATGACATCCTGGACGAGGTGCAGCAAAACTGGAAAGGCCGCGGGGTAGAGCTGGTGAAACTGGCTTCCGGCTGGCGCTTTCGCGCTCGCGCCGAATTTACCCCGTACCTGGCACGGCTTACGCCGGAAAAGCCGCCGCGTTATTCGCGCGCGGTCATGGAAACACTGGCCATCATCGCCTATAAACAGCCGGTTACCCGTGGCGATATCGAAGCCATACGCGGTGTATCGGTGTCTACCAGTGTGATGCAGACCCTGCTGGAGCGGGGCTGGATCGAAGTCATCGGGCACAAGGACGTGCCCGGACGCCCGGGGCTATACGCCAGCACGCACAAGTTTCTCGACGACCTCGGGTTTCATACCCTGCGTGATTTGCCGCCTTTGGCCGAGCTGTCCACCCTGGTGGTCAGCGAGCCGGCGCCACCGGACGAAGAGCCCCTCGCTGATGAGGCGCCCCAATAAGCGCATCGCCCACACCGGCCCCGCCGGGCAAGGCCATGCCGGGAAGGTAGTACTCAGCCTGCGCACGCAGCTGCCTTCCGCACAGCTAAACAGGAAACACCATGTCTAAAGGACAACGCAATACCTCCCGCCAACCCGTGGCCCGCGTACGCGGCCAGGAAAGCGGCCAACCTCGCCAGCCCGATATGGGCCGCAGCGGTGGCGGCAGCAAGCCGTCCGGCCGTGGCAAACCCACCGGCAGCTTTCTGACCCCGCGCAACGCCCCGGCTGCGCCGCAGGGCAAACCGGCACCGGCTGCGCGCCGTGAAGCCGCGCCGATCAACCCGGAAGGCCGTCGCGCCCCGGTAAACTACGATACCCGCCGCGCCGCGCCCGTACGTGGCGAGGCCGCGCTGCAGCACGAGCGCCGCTTTGGCAATAAAAACGCCGCCATGCCGGCTACCGATGCACCGCAGCCGGAATTCGGCAAGGCCCGCCGCGAAGGCCCGGCCCCGAAAGTACAGCGTGCCAAGAAGCTGGCACTGCGTGCTCCTAAGCAGGAAATCGTCGACCGCTCCGCCCGCCTGCGCGAAACCCGCGTGGACTACAGCAAGATCGAGCCGATCCGCCTGCAAAAAGCGTTGGCCGCATCCGGTGTGGGCTCGCGCCGTGAAATGGAAGAGTGGATCGAAGCCGGCTTTATCACGGTAAACGGTAAAAAAGCCGCGCTGGGCGACAAGGTTGGCCCGCAAGACCGCGTCACTGCCAAAGGCAACCCGATCAAGCTGAAGTGGGCCGACCGCCTGCCACGCGTGATCATGTACCACAAGCAGGAAGGCGAAATCGTTACCCGTGACGACCCGGAAGGCCGCGTCACCGTGTTCGACCGCCTGCCGCAAGCCAAATCCAGCCGTTGGGTAGCTATTGGTCGCCTGGACGTGAACACCTCCGGCCTGCTGCTGATTACCACCAGCGGCGAGCTGGCCAACCGCATGATGCACCCTAGCTTCGAGTTCGACCGCGAGTACTCGGTACGCGTGCTGGGCGAGCTGACCCGCGAGCAGATGCAGGAAATGACCAAAGGCGTGGAGCTGGAAGACGGCCCGGCAGTGTTCCAGCGCGTTAGCGAAAAAGGTGGCGCGGAAGAGGGCGCCAACCGCTGGTACAACGTGGTGATCCGCGAAGGCCGTAACCGCGAAGTGCGCCGCATGTTCGAACACTTCGGCCTTACCGTCAGCCGCCTGATCCGCGTGCGTTTTGGTAACATCGGCTTGCCTCCGCGCCTGAAGCGTGGCCAGTACTACGAGCTGAACGAGGCGGAAGTGGCAGCGGTAATGAAATGGGCGGGCCTGACGGCGACCGGCCAGGCCAAAACCGGCAAGCGCGACTAGACATCACGCTGATAACGCCTCCGCTGTTGCGGGGGCGTTTTGTTTTTGTAACGAGGTAACCATGAGCAAGGCCTTTACCCGAGAGCAGGACGAAGACGCCGACGACGATCTGCCGGCAGAGCAGCGCCTGCCTGCGTCAACCAAGAACTACATTACCCCCGCCGGCTGGGAGCGGTTGCGCCAGGAGCTGAACCAGCTGGTGAAGCACGAGCGCCCGCACATGACCCAGGTGGTGAACTGGGCGGCCAGCAACGGCGACCGTTCGGAAAACGGCGATTACCTGTACGGCAAGCGCCGGCTGCGCGAGATCGACCGCCGCATCCGCTTTCTGACCAAACGGCTGGAAATCGCCGAAGTGGTGGACCCGGAGCGGCGCGAAGCCTGCGACCAGGTATTCTTTGCTGCCACGGTGGACATCCTGCGCGGCAACGGCAACGAGCAGACGCTGAGCATTGTCGGCGTGGACGAGATCGACCTGTCGCGCGGCCATATCAGCTGGATTTCGCCGATCGCCCGCGTGCTGCTGAAGGCACGAGAAGGGGACACCGTGTATTTCCGTGGCCCGGATGGCGAGGAAGAGATCGAGATTCTGGCGGTGCGCTATCAGCGCATCGGGGATTAAGGCTGTCTATTGTATGCAGTAGTGGGAGTCGTGCAGGGTGGCTGGCGCGGTAGCCAGCGGGTTGGCCGCTCAGGTTTGCGGGCGGGCCATGACCTGGTTTACCTTCAGCCAGCCTTCGGTGGCTTGCTGGCCGGCTTCGCCAAAGGCCTGCAGCAGCAGGCGCGCCTGCTCGCGATGCAGGGCTTCTTCCAGCTTGCGGCCTTCTTCGGTCAGGCGCAGTTCTTTCACGCGCTTGTCGTGCTCGGCGGTGCCGGCTTCTACCAGATCCATTTCCATCAGCTGGCGTAACGGAATATTGATGGCCTGTTTGGTCACGCCCAGACAGGCCAGCAGGTCTTTTACCGACAGCCCGGGGTGTAGCGCCACAAAAAACAGGATGCGGTGGTGCACGCGTGCCAGGCCGCGTTTGGCCAGCATTTCGTCCGGCTTGTCGGTAAAGGCCTGATAGGCATGAAAAAACGCCTTCATCGCATCGCGTAACAATGTGTTTGTGGGGGTGGAATTCATGTTGACGTGCTCGTCACAAAGCGTTAATTTGGTCAAACAATTTGACTAAAAACAATACGTGTCTGCCAAGGAGAGTAACATGTTTTCAGAACGCATCGAACGCCTGTCCGGCTCGCTGATCCGCGAGATTCTCGCCGCTGCACAGCGCCCGGAGGTGATTTCGTTTGCCGGTGGCCTGCCTGCGGCAGACTGTTTGCCCAAGCTGGATTTCAGTGGCGTACCGCCACATCTGGCGCAGTACGGCACCAGCGAAGGCGAGCCGGAATTCCGCGCCGCCATCGTACAGGAGCTGGCGCGTATCGGCCTGGATATCGATGCTTCGCAGGTGTTGGTGCTGTCCGGTAGCCAGCAGGCGCTGGATCTGGCAGCCAAGCTGTTCATCGATCCGCACACCCCGGTGATTACCGAAGGCCCGACTTACCTGGCTGCACTGCAGGTATTCAAGCTGTTTGGCGCCGACATTACTACCGTACAACAAGAGCAGGGCCAGCTGCCGCCAGCCAAGCTGGCCGAGGCGATTGCCGCCAGCCAGGCCAAACTGGCCTACCTGATTCCGTCGTTCCAGAACCCGTCTGGTGCGTGCTATAGCGAAGAAACCCGCCGCGGCCTGGCCGAGGTGATTGATGCGGCCAACATGCCGGTGATCGAGGATGACCCGTACCGCGCGTTGTCTTACGATGGCGAAGCCCCGCGCCCACTGGTAACGCACCTGAAAAAAGCGCCGTGGATCTACTGTGGTTCCTTCTCCAAAACGCTGGCGCCAGGCCTGCGTATCGGTTACATGGTGGCTTCGCCCGAGCTGATGCCTTACCTGCTGAAGCTGAAACAGGCTGCCGACCTGCACACCAACCGCCTGGGCCAGTGGTTCAACACCCAGTGGCTGAACAGCGGCGACTACGTTGGCCACCTCAAAGAGCTGCAGCAAAGCTACAAGGTTGGCCGCGACGCCATGCAAACCGCGCTGGAAACCCACTTTGCCGACCTGGCCGACTGGCTGGTACCGCAAGGTGGCCTGTTCTTCTGGCTCAAACTGAAGCAGCCACGCGACACTCGCCCGCTGCTGAAAGTGGCGCTGGAAGAAAATAATGTGGCCTTCATGCCGGGCGAGGCGTTTTACTCCCAGCCGGAAGAAGGTATCGGCCACCTGCGCCTGAACTTCAGCCACGCCTCGCCAGAGCGCATCGAAGAAGGCATCAAGCGCCTGGCTGGCGTGATTCGCGCCGCGCAGTAAGTATTGGGCAGGGTTGGTTGCGGCCAACCTTGGCTGGTAAAGACACAAGGCCGCCAGGCATGCCTGGCGGCCTTGTTGCATCTGAGCCTGCGGGTGCGATTCAGGCGCTGATGGCGTTGTCTTCCAGCATGGTGACGCCGGGCAGGCCGGAGCGGAATACCGCTTGCTGCAGTGTTTCGATGGCTTTTTTGCGGAAGAACTGGCGGCGCGTTACCAGCATCACGCGGCGCTGTGGCGCCGGTGCCTGGAACGGTATCACCGACAGCAGGCCTTCATCGGCAGGCGACACCGAGGTAGCCGGTAACACGGTGACGCCCATGCCACTGGCTACCATGTGGCGGATAGTGTTCAGCGAGCTGCCTTGTACCATCGATGCCAGGCTATTGCTCTGGTACTGCTTGCTGGCCACTTCGCTGCACGCTTGCAGCACCTGGTCGCGGAAGCAGTTACCCTGCGATAGCAGCAGCACGCTCTCCTCGCGCAGGTCGCAGGCCTGGATACGCTCACGCTTTTCCCATGGGTGGCCCTTGGGTGTAGCCACCATGAAGGGTTCGTCGTACAGCGGGTAGGCTTCGGTACCGGGCTCGTCGAAGGGGTCGGCTACGATGATGGCGTCCACTTCACCGCGCTTGAGCATTTCGGCCAGGCGCGAGGTGTAGTTTTCTTCCAGGATCAGCGGCATGTCCGGCGCCAGGATGCGCAGCGCCGGGATCAGCCGCGGCAGCAGGTAGGGGCTGATGGTGAAGATCACCCCCAGCTTCAGCGGCCCGGCCAGCTCGTTCTGGTGCTCGCCGGCTAGCCGTTTCACGGTTTCGGCCTCTTCCAGCACGCGCTGCGACTGCTCGATGATGCGCTCGCCGATTTCGGTGACAGACACCTCTTGCCCGCCGCGCTCAAACAGCGTCACGCCCAGCTCGTCTTCCAGCTTCTTGATGGCGATGGACAGCGTGGGCTGGCTGACAAAGCAGCTTTGCGCCGCGCGGCCAAAGTGGCGCTCGCGCGCCACTGCCACGATATAACGCAGTTCGGTAAGGGTCATGATTAGCGCTGGTGTTCCGGCAGCACGATGTTGACTTCCAGAACCTCGAAGTCGTCCTGGCGTTCTACCTGTACCTTGATGTCATCCAGGTTTACCGAGACATACTTGGAGATTACCTCCATCAGTTCGCGCTGCAGCGCGGGCAGGTAGTCTGGCGCGCTACGGCCGTTGCGTTCGTGCGCCAGGATGATCTGCAGACGTTCGCGTGCGATGGAGGCGGTTTTCTGGCGTTTGCCAAAAATCATATCGATCAGGGACATGGCTTAGCCTCCGAACAGGCGCTTGAGGAAGCCGATCTTTTCGGCTTCAAGGAAGCGCATAGGGCGGTCTTCGCCCAGGAAACGGGCAACCACGTCGGCGTAAGCTTCGGCCGCGTCGCTACCCTTCAGGTGAATGGCCGGGGTGCCGGAGTTCGAGGCTTGCAGAATGGCCTGCGATTCCGGGATCACTCCGATCAGGTTCACGCGCAGGATCTCTTTTACATCGTCCACCGACAGCATTTCGCCCTTGTCCACGCGGCTAGGGGAATAGCGGGTAATCAGCAGGTGTTCTTTTACCGGCTCGCGGCCTTCGATGGCGCGGCGGGATTTGGACGACAAAATCCCCAGGATGCGGTCGGAGTCTCGTACCGACGAGACTTCCGGGTTGGTTACCACCACGGCTTCATCGGCAAACAGCAGCGCCAGCAGCGCGCCTTTTTCGATACCGGCCGGCGAGTCGCACACAATGTACTCAAAGCCCATGTCGCCCATTTCTTTGAGGACTTTTTCCACGCCCTCTTCGGTGAGGGAGTCTTTGTCGCGGGTTTGCGAGGCCGGCATCACGTACAGGTTGTCGCAGTGCTTGTCCTTGATCAGCGTCTGGTTCAGTGTGGCTTCGCCATTGATCACATTGATCAGATCGTATACCACGCGGCGTTCGCAGCCCATGATCAAGTCCAGGTTACGCAAGCCGACGTCGAAGTCGATAACCGCGGTTTTGTGGCCACGCAGGGCCAGGCCGGATGCGAAACTGGCGCTGGTGGTGGTCTTGCCCACACCGCCTTTGCCGGAGGTAACAACAATGATTTTTGCCACGATGGTCTTCCTTGCGTCGTCGTGATTCGTGTTATTCGCCAAGCGCCGTCATGACGAGGCGCTCGTTTTCTAGATAGATTTGGGTCGGTTTGCCCTGGATGCTGTCGGGCAGTGCCTGCTCGATGGTGCGATAGACACCGGCAATGGAAACCAGCTCGGCTTGCATGCCTTGTACAAAGATGCGCGCCTGGGTATTACCACGCGCACCGGCCAGGGCTCGGCCACGCATGGGGGCATAGACATGAATGCTGCCATCGGCAATCAGCTCGGCGCCGACATTCACCGTGGCCAGCACGACCAGATCTCCCCCTTTGGCGTAGATCTGCTGGCCGGCGCGTACCGGGCGATCCACGATCAGGGTGGTGGCCGGCGCAGGGGCCGCCGCCGGTGCGGCGGGCGGTGGTGGCTCGCTGGCGGCTGGCAGCGACAGCTCGCTACGTGGGCTGGCACTGGTATTGACGTAGGCCAGGCCATGCTGGCGCGCGATTTCGGCCACGGCCATATCGCGATGGCGCAGGGCAATAATGCGAATGCCTTTGGCGAGGAACAGCGCGCGGATCTGGTCCAGGTCCAGGCTGCCCGGGGCGTCGATGGCGTCCAGATCCAGCAGAAAAGCTTCGCTTTGCGTGGCGTCGATCTTGTTGCCAAAGCGGGCTTCCAGAGCCGCCTCAAGCTGTGCGCAGTCACCGCTGCGCAACAGTACTGCCAGCAAGTCCAGGCTGGCAGATTTGATATCAAAAAGGTTGGCCGCAGGGCTCATTGTGTGGCTTCGCTACCGGATAGATTTAATTTATCACCGGAGTGTAAAGCTTTGGCGGCAGCCTTTCAACGCATGCATGACAGAATCGTGCACCCTGACGGCAAAACGCAAAACTGCCTGTGGCGTTTTCTGCCTTATGGGTCTGGCTGGGTGTTTGGCGGGCTCGGCATTTAACCTTATTGTCATTTCTGAAGGCCATGATGCGATAAAAGCTGTTGTAAAAAGAGTGTCTTAGGTGCAGTGCAGGTGCAGATCTGCTTGACTTTGCTGCACTGCAATATACAATCCGTATTGCTGCAATGCAGCAACGAGACTAAACGACGGTTTTGCTGCTGAGTTCTCACATTCGAAAAGGATCATGTCCATGTTTACCAACGCACAAGAATTTTCCGCTTTCGGTCAGGCACAGTTTGATAAAGCCGTTCGCCTGTCTTCCATTTTCCTGTCCAGCGCCGAGCGCCTGACCAACCTGCAGCTGGAAATTTCCCGCAAGCTGCTGGCTGCCAACGCTGAAACCCTGAAACAGCTGTCCGCCATCAAGGACCCGAAAGCCTTCGCTGAATTTCAAGCCGGTCTGGCCCAGCCTAGCCTGGACAAAGCGCTGACTACCGCCCGCGAAGTGTACGACGCTACCTTGGTGACCCAGACCGAGCTGACTTCCTTTGTGGAAGAGCAAGTTGCCGAAACCAACAAGCAGGTACTGGATGTACTGGACCGTTTTGCCAAAAACGCACCGGCTGGTTCCGAGCCTGCTGTTCAGGCCCTGAAAAACCTGGTGACCTCCAGCAGCACTGCATTCGAAAATGCTTCCAAAACCGCCAAGAAAGTTGGCTCCGAGTTTGCCGAAGCCAGCGTAGAAGCTGCCGAAACTTCGGCCAAAGCAGCTACTGCTGCAGTAAGCCGCGCTCGCAAGACCCCGGCTTCCCCAGCTGCCTGATTACCCGGCGCTGCATGAAAAAAGCCCGCTTCGGCGGGCTTTTTCATTTATGTACCTGTTTGTGGCAGCAGGCTGTCGAATAGCTTTCTGGCGGGCTCGCCCAGCTCCAGGGCTAGCGCCAGCAGGGTGGCTAGCGTCAGGGCATAGTGGGCTTGCTGCTGCGGTGGCTGGCGGAAACGGTTCAGTACACTATCTGAGTCGGCTGGCAGCTGGTGTACGCCATGTTGTGCCAGGTAATGCCGGCACAAGGCTGCTAGCTTATCTGCCAGCTGTTGCTGTTGGCGTACCAGGCCAAGCCAGTCTATCTGGATAGCGGCGCCTTGCTGCTGGCTGGCGTGTTGTGCCAGCGCCGGGCCGGCTAGATAAAACAGGCTGTCAAATACACGTTTGCACAGGCCTGCCGCGCCTAGCGGGCCGCAGTACAGCCAAGGCTGATCCGGGCCGGCCAGCGCCTGCAGCAAGGGTTGGCATTGCTGGTGGCTGGTCGCGGCGCCTGCTACCAGCAGGGCGGTGGGGGATTGCGGCAAGGGCTGCCAGAGCAGGCATAGCTCAAGGTGGTCGGCGGGCTGGCTGTCGCCCAGTGGCAGTGGGCGGCAATGCAGCGTGATGCCTTGCCAGATAAACGTGTCATGGCCTTGCGGCGCGCAGAGGGCAGCGTGTTCTGCGGGCAGGCGGTGAAGCAGCGTGTCGCGGTCATGACAGGGTACAGGCATGGTAGCGGCTAGTTAAGTTTCCATTCGAATGTCTGCAGCCGCTTGATGAACCACCCCAGGGCCTGGCCGGGCTGGCTTTCTTTCCATGCGTAGTGCAGCTGGACTGGCGCGCGCTTTTCTTCTACTTCCTTGATCACCAGGCGGCCGGCAGCAACATCGTCATGGATGCGGCAAAGTGGCAGGAAACCTACCCCAAGGCCGGCGCGTTGAACAGCAATTTTGTCTTCTACTGTGGCGACTGTCAGACGGCTTTGACCTTCTTGTATCGAAACGCTACGCGGCGGCAAACTGCGTGATGTATCTGCCGCCACTGCCACACGATAACGCCGTATCAGATGCTGCGGTATCGGTTCTTCTGCCTGCGCCAGCGGGTGATCGGGTGCTACGCAGAAGACAAACTTGGTCTTACCCATGCTGCGGGTCTGGAATACCCCGCCCTGGCTGTTTTCTGTGGCACCTATCGCCAGATCGGCTCGGCCGTCCACCAGAGCGTCCCAAGTGCCGCCAAATACCTCGCGCGTGATGCGCAGCTCGGTATCCGCCTCTAGCTGGTTGAACTCTTCCAGTAACAGCAGCACATCATCAAAAAACAGCAGGTCTGACATGGCGATACGCAGCTCGCCCTCCCAGCCGGTGGCGTGCGTTTTGACGCGGCTTTCTATCATGGCCGCCGAGTCCAGCAACGACCGGCCTTCCTTCAGTAGCAGCTCGCCGGTAGACGTCAGCCTGGCTTTGTGGCCGCTGCGGTCAAACAGCTGCACGTTCAGGTCTTGCTCCAGCTTTTGCACACTGTAAGTGATGGCAGAAGGTACGCGGTATAGCTCTTCTGCAGCAGCGGCAAAGCTGCCACGGCGGTCGATGGCGTCTAGCACCATCAGGGCATCGAGAGAGAGTTTCATCTTCAGAATATCTGAAAAAAAGTGTCAGAAAGTTACGCTATATCCATCACCGGCTCAGCAATATACTGCCATTCACAGTTTGCTGCAGTACAAAGCATTGGTTTATCAGCCATTTTTGATATTGGCACGGCCACTTTGCTATTGCCAGATTTTCTGAACTAGCGTGCTGCTGGCCTGCCGGGCTACTGGCATTGCCACACTATGACTTCGTTCTATCTATATAGAGGAAATGCGATGACTACCAAGCTTGCCGTTGTTTATCACAGTGGTTATGGCCATACCGCCAAGGTGGCAGAACACGTGGCCGAGGGCGCGCGCGCCTACGCCGAGGTGGTGCTGTTCAATGCAGACGAGGCCACTGCCCGCATTGACGAGCTGGGCGCATTCGACGCTATCGTATTTGGTGCCCCCACTTATATGGGCAGCGTATCGGCACCGTTCAAAGCCTTCATGGATGCCAGCGCCAAGGTGTGGTACAGCCAGGGCTGGAAAGACAAGATTGCAGGCGGTTTTACCGTGTCCAACAGCCCGAGTGGCGACAAGCTGAACACGCTGCAGCAACTGTCTGTCTTTGCCGCCCAGCATAGCATGATCTGGGTAGGCACAGGCCTGATGCCGGGCGGTACTGTCGGCAGCGATATCAACCGCTATGGCAGCTCCCTTGGCCTGATGACGCGCACCGACAATGCGCCCGCCGACGTGACGCCGGATGCGGCCGACCTGGAAACCGCCCGCCTGTTTGGTGCGCGCCTGGCGCAAAAGGCAGCACAGTTCAAGCGCGGCGCCTGATGCTCTGATACAGACAATAAAAAAGCCGGGATAACCCGGCTTTTTTGCGTGCAGCGGCAGGCTTAGCCTTGCTTGGCGCGCTCGATACCTTCGTTCAGCTCGCGGGTAGCGTCTTCCAGCGTGCCCCAGCCGTTGATTTTTACCCATTTGCCTTTTTCCAGATCTTTGTAGTGCTCGAAGAAGTGCACCATCTGGTCGCGCAGCAGCTGTGGCAGGTCTTCCAGTTTCTGGATGTCCTTGTACATCGGGCACAGTTTTTCTACCGGCACGGCGATCAGCTTGGCATCCACGCCGCCGTCGTCTTCCATCTTGATCAGGCCCAGGGCGCGTACACGGATCAGCACGCCTGGTGGCAGCGGGAACGGGGTGACAACCAGCACGTCTACCGGGTCGCCGTCACCAGCGATGGTTTGCGGTACAAAGCCGTAGTTGGCCGGGTAGAACATGGAGGTGCCCATGAAACGGTCTACACACAGGGCGCCGGTTTCTTTGTCGAATTCGTATTTGATCGGTGCGCTGTTGGCGGAGATCTCGATCACAACGTTGATGTCGTTAGGCATGTCCTTGCCCGGGCTGATCAGGTCGATATTCATACGCGGTGTCCTTGTTAGGGTAGGGTCGATTGAAACAAACCACGGGATTATAACAGCAGCACCGGCAAGGTATAATCGCCACTATTGATGACTGCCATAAGCCAGCATGATGCTAGACAAACTGATTACAGAATTCGACCGTGGCCTGCGCACGCTGTTTGCGCCGGCAGTGAGCAGCCGCCCCCGCCCGGACCACGCGGTAGCAGAGGCCGAGCTGACGGCAGAGGAAAAACAACACACCATCGGCCTGATGCGTGTGAACCACTGCGGCGAGGTGTGCGCGCAGGCCTTGTACCAGGGCCAGGCGCTGACGGCACGCAACCCGGCGGCGCGCGACGCCTTGCGCCACGCGGCGTTTGAAGAGGTAGAACACCTGGCCTGGACCGAGCAGCGCATCCGCGAGCTGGGTGGCCGCCCCAGCCTGCTGGGCCCGGTGTGGTATACCGGCTCGCTGGCTATTGGCGTCACCGCCGGCCTGCTGGGTGACAAGTGGAATTTGGGTTTTCTGGAGGAAACCGAGAAACAGGTCGGTGCGCATCTGGATAGCCACCTGCAACAGCTGCCAGACCAGGACGCCAAGAGCCGCGCCATCGTGGCGCAGATGCGCGACGACGAGCTCAAGCACGCCGACATGGCGCATGACTTTGGCGCCGCAGCGCTGCCGCTGCCGGTAAAGGGGCTGATGAAGCTCACCGCCAAGGTGATGACGGCCACCAGTTACCGTGTGTAGCTGCCTGCCGTCGCAGCCAACAAAAAAGCCCGCAGTCGCGGGCTTTTTTGTTGCGGCCAACTTTGCGGCCAACCCCAAGGTTGGCCGCGCATGCTCAGAAGAACACGAAAGTCAGCAGCACAAAAGTAGGAATCAGGAACAGGCAGGCCCAGCCAATGTAGGCAAAGAAGCTGGGCATGGCCACGCCGCGTTCTTCCACGATGGCTTTCACCATGAAGTTGGGCGCGTTACCGATATAGCTGTTGGCACCCATGAACACCGCACCCATCGAGATCGCCATCAGGGTGTTGGCGCCAGGGCCCATCAGCTGTTGGGCATCGCCACCGGCCAGGTTGAAGAACACCAGGTAGGTGGGGGCGTTATCCAGGAAGCTGGACAGCGCGCCGGTAAGCCAGAAATAGGCACCGTTCACCGGGGCACCATCGGGGGTGGTTACCATGGACACCAGCTCGGCAAAAGCACCGGCCTTACCGGCTTTCAGCATGGCCAGCACCGGAATCATGGTGATGAAGATGGCGGCGAACAGCTTGGCCACCTCCAGCATCGGCCCCCAGTTGAAGGCGTTGGCCTGGCGGCAGCGGCCCGGAGTGAGCTTGAGCGACAGCAGTGTCACCGCCAGCAGCAGGATGTCGCGCACCACGTTCTGCAGTTCGATATCCAGCCCGCCAATCTGCCAGCTGATGCCGGGTTTCCACAGGCCGGACAGCAGCACGGCGCCGACAATGCCGCCCAGCAACGCAAAGTTCACCTTGCCTTCAATGCTGACGCGCGAGTCTGGTGTCGGGTCCGGCAGCGGCGGCAGGTCGTCTTCCTTGTGGTAGTAGTGGCGGTCCAGCAGGTAGAACACCGCCAGCAAAATGGCGCTGGCCAGCGCCATTGGTGCCAGCATGTGCACCATGGTCCAGCCAAAACCCACGCCTTTCAGGAAGCCCAGAAACAGCGGCGGGTCACCCAGCGGTGTCAGCGAGCCGCCGATATTGGCCACCAGGAAGATGAAGAACACGAACACGTGCGTCTTGTAGCGACGGTTATCGTTGGCGCGCAGCAGCGGGCGGATCAGCAGCATGGCGGCGCCGGTGGTGCCGGTAAAGCTGGCCAGCAGCGTGCCGATGCCGAGGAAACCGGTATTCAGCAGCGGCGAGCCGTGCAGGTTGCCACGCAGGTAGATGCCGCCGGCGACGGTAAACAGCGATACCAGCAGAATGATGAACGGCACGTATTCCAGCACCAGGGTGTGGGCCATTTCGTAAGCTGTGCTGCCCAGCCCGTGACTGGCGGCAAACGGCACGATGAATAGCAGCGACCACATGGCGGCAATTTTGCCGAAGTGGTGGTGCCAGAGGTTGGCCGCCAACAGCGGTAACAAGGCGATGGACAGCAGCATGCCGGCAAACGGCAGTGCCCAGGCAATGGCCAGCTCGCCGCCGTTGATGCTGGCCTGCGCAAACGCAGGTAACAGCAGCAGGGCGCCGGCCAGCAAGTGCGGCAGACGGGAGAGGTTCATGGTGAATCCTGTGTTGTCGGTGACGCTGCCCGTTCCGGCGCCGGATGCGTCGTCCTTTATGGTTTGCTCTGTCAGGGGTAACCGGAAGCGCGGCAGTTTACCAGCATCTGCCACTGGCTGGGCTATCGGGGCTTTCCCCTTGCTGTTGCAGAATGTAAACAGCTGATCTGCCAAGCAAAACGGCACCGCGTGCGAAAGCGGTGCCGTGTGCGGGTGGTGGGGAGTATCAGGCTGGCAGTGTGCTTGGCTGGGTGCCGGCCAGCAGTGCCGCCCAGCCGGGCTCGGCGGCGCTGCCGTCTTTCAGCGCCACACCGCTGCCTTGCTGCAAGGCAGCACGGATCAGCCACGCCAGCTTGAACGCGGCCAGCGGGTAGGGCAGGCCGGCCGGGCGCACATTGGAAATGCAGTTGCGCTCCGAGTCCATGCGGCCAACCTTGGGTGCGCTGGTAAGGTAGACGCCCAGGCTGTCCGGTGAGCTCAAACCGGGGCGCTCGCCGATCAGCATTACCACTAGCCGGGCGCGCAGGCACTCGCCGGCGTCGTCGGCCAGCGCCACGCGGGCCTGGCTGGCGATGACGACCGGGCCGACGCTGAGCCCGGCGTCGGCCAGATAAGGCCGCGTGGCTGCCAGCAGCGGCGCGGCGTGGCTGGCGGTGGCCAGCGAGGACAGCCCGTCGCCGACGACGAACAGCACATCGCAGCCGTCCGATTGCTGTGCCAGCAGCTGCGTGCGGCTGTCGGCGTGCAGCCGGCGGCCCAGGTCGGGGCGCTGCAGGTACTGCGCACGGTTGTCCGCAGCCGACTGCACCTGCAGCACGCGGTGGCCTGCCTGCTGCAGCGTGGCGGCCAGTGTGTCGCCATCCAGCGGAGTATGCACTGCGTCGCGTGCCTGGGCGTGCGCCAAGGCAAAGCGCAGCGTTTCGCGGGTGGGCAGGCTGGCACCGGCGCGGCCCAGCGCAATGCGTGCCACCGTGTGCTGGCCCAGCGCCTGCCAGCTGTCTTCGGTAATGGTGTCGGGGTTGGCCGCCGGGCCGGGGAAAGGGATCACGCTCATGCTACGGTCTCCATCAGGCCCAGTAGTGGTGGTTGCTGGCCGTGCGCCTGCAGGCGGCCGCCGCGGGTAATGGCCATGGTTTCCAGCCAGTCTTCGAATTCCGGCGCCCGTTTCAGCCCCAGCAGCTCGCGCAGGTATAGCGCGTCGTGGAACGAGGTGCTCTGGTAGCCCAGCATGATGTCGTCGGCGCCGGGCACGCCGATGATGAAATGAATGCCGGCGGTGCCCAGCAGCGTCAGCAGGGTGTCCATATCGTCCTGGTCGGCTTCGGCGTGGTTGGTGTAGCAGATGTCGCAGCCCATGGGCAGGCCCAGCAGCTTGCCGCAGAAGTGGTCTTCCAGCCCGGCGCGGATGATCTGCTTGCCGTCGTACAGGTACTCCGGCCCGATAAAACCCACCACGGTGTTGACCAGCAGCGGGCTGAAGTGGCGTGCCACCGCGTAGGCGCGGGCCTCGCAGGTTTGCTGGTCTGCGCCCCAGTGCGCGCCGGCCGACAGCGCGCTGCCCTGGCCGGTTTCGAAGTACATCACGTTATCGCCCACCGTACCGCGCTGCAGGCTGCGCGCGGCGTCGTGCGCTTCTTGCAGTACGGCCAGGTTGATGCCGAAGCCGCTGTTGGCGCGCTCGGTACCGGCTACCGACTGGAACACCAAGTCCACCGGCGCGCCGCGGTTTATCAGCTCCAGCGTGGTGGTAACGTGGGTCAGCACGCAGCTTTGCGTGGGGATGGCGTAACGCAGGCGCACCTCGTCCATCATCGCCAGCATGGTGTGGATGGCCTGGGGGCTGTCGGTGGCCGGGTTGATGCCGATCACCGCGTCGCCGGCGCCGTATAGCAGCCCGTCCAGCATGGCGGCAGCAATGCCGCGCGCGTCGTCGGTGGGGTGGTTGGGCTGCAGGCGTACGCCCATGTGGCCGGGCAGGCCCTGGGTATTGCGAAAGGCGGTGACCACGCGGCATTTGCGCGCCACCAGAATCAGGTCCTGATTGCGCATCAATTTGCTGACGGCGGCCACCATTTCCGGCGTGAGCCCGGGCGCCAGTGCGGCCAAGGTGGCAGGGTTGGCCGCGTCCGACAGCAGCCAGTCGCGAAAACCGCCCACGGTGAGGTGGCTGACTGTGGCAAAGGCGGCGGCATCGTGGCTGTCGATAATCAGCCGGGTGATCTCGTCCTCCTCGTACGGGATGATGGCGTGCTGCAGAAACTCGCGCAGTGGCACGTCGGCCAGGCAGTAGCGCGCCGCCACGCGTTCCTCGGCGCTGGCGGCGGTCACGCCGGCCAGCAGGTCGCCAGAGCGCAGTGGCGAGGCACGCGCCAGCAGGGTTTTAAGGTCGGCAAACTGGTAACGGCGCGGGCCGATGGTGATCTGGTACATGCTGCTTCAGGGCCGGCGGCGCCGGCCCTGCCTCCACGGGGTATCAGGATGCTTCGGTGACCAGCACGGGTTTCACGTCCGGCGTGCTTGCTTCGCCGTGCAGCAGTACGTCGTGCGCGGCGGCAGCGCGCTGGCTATGCGTGGCCAGGTAGTAGGCAAAACCGGTAGCCAGAATGGCCAGGAACAGGCCGGTGAGCAGGGTGTTGTAGTACACCAGTGCCGCCAGGCAGATCAGCGCGCAGCCTAGTGCAATGGCTGGCAGCAGCGGGAACAGTGGCGCGGCGTAGGGCCGGGCCAGGCCAGGTTCGCTACGGCGTAGCTTGAACAGCGACAGCATGGACACGATGTACATCACGATGGCGCCGAACACCGACAGCGTGACGATGTTGGCCGTCAGCGGCAGGCCGCCGATCTGGATGAAGCTGTCGCTGAAGATGGCCGCGATGCCGATCACGCCGCCGGCCAGAATGGCGCGGTGCGGGGTTTTGAAGCGGGGATGGATCACCGCCAGCGCCGGTGGCAGGTAGCCGGCTCGGGCCAACGCAAAGATCTGGCGCGAGTAGCCCATGATGATGCCGTGGAAGCTGGCGATCAGGCCGAACAGGCCCAGCCATACCAGCATGTGCAGCCAGCCGCTGTCACCGCCCACGATCACCTTCATTGCCTGCGGCAGCGGGTCGTTGATATTCGACAGTGTGCGCCAGTCTCCCACGCCGCCGGCCATCACCATCACGCCCAGCGCCAGCGCGACCAGGGTCAGAATGCCGGCAATGTAAGCGCGCGGGATGGTACGCACCGGGTCGCGCGCTTCTTCGGCGGCCATGGCGGCACCCTCGATGGCCAGGAAGAACCAGATGGCAAACGGGATGGCGGCAAAGATGCCGCCGATGGCGGTAAGGCTGAAGGCATCGCTACCGGCCCAGCCGTGGGCGGTAAAGTTGGCCCAGTCAAAGCCCGGCGCCACCACGCCCATGAATACCAGCAGCTCGAAGATGGCCAGCAAGGTCACGCACAGCTCGAAGGTGGCAGCAATGCTCACCCCTACAATGTTCAGCGTCATGAACACTAGGTAAGCGCCGCAGGCGATCCACTTGGCGTCCAGCGCCGGGAACTGCACGTTCAGGTAAGCGCCGATGGCCAGCGCGATGGCCGGCGGCGCAAATACGAACTCGCACAGCGTGGCAAAACCGGCCACAAAGCCACCCACCGGGCCAAAGGCGCGACGGGCGTAGGCAAACGGCCCACCGGCGTGCGGAATGGCGGTGGTGAGCTCGGTAAAACTGAAAATAAAGGCGGTATACATCAGTGCCACGAACAGCGTGGTCACCAGAAAGCCCAGCGTACCCGCCTGTGCCCAGCCGTAACTCCAGCCAAAGTATTCGCCCGAGATCACCAGCCCGACGGCGATGCCCCAGAGCTGCCAGCCGCCCAGCTTGCGTGCCAGGCCATGGTTGCTTGTACTCATTGTGATGGCTCCATGCTTGTTTGCTCCCTGCCTGCAGCACCCGCTGTCAGGCCCTCAACGCCATGGTAGAAAGCGCTTGCCCGCAGCCGGTATCGCAAAACGGAAATTGCGTCTGGCGGATGGCTGCCGGATGGACGCATTTGCCGCAATGCAGCAAGCGCCGTGCCGGTGGTTTGCCCAGCTGCAGTGCACATGCCCGCCAGCGCCGGCCCTGGCTGCACCTGGCTGGCGCATGCCGGCTGCCGGGCGTGCACAAAGCTGGCGAATTTGCCGGTTTTGGATAGCCAATGTCATGGCGGCGCGCTGGTGTGAATATTGCTGCTTACCGCTGTGGTTTTTGATAAACGGAGGACGCCATGCACACCCTTACCGGCATGGCCAGCATGCAGCTGACTACCCGTATGGCTGAAGACGCGGCCGATCACGCGGCCTTTATCACAGGCTGGCAGCAGGATTACGCCCAGTTATCCTGCGGGCGCTACCAGGGGCGGCTGGACGAGCTATGCCTGCCGCGGCTACAGCTGTTCCGCGAGTTTTCGTCCTGCGAAACCTGGCAGCACTGCCAGGCCTGGCCCGGCGCCGTGTGGTTCGGCATTGCGCGCCCGGGCAGCGGCGGCCAACTGCGCTACTGTGGCCGCAGCGTGCCCGAATACACCGTGCTTCTGTCACCTGGTGGTAGCGACTTCACGCTGCGTACGCCGCCCGCTTTCCTGATCTACGGCATGGTGCTGCCGTTGGCCTTGCTGGACCTGCACGCCCAGCTGCTGACTGGCCTCGATGCGCCGGCCAGCTGGCGTCGCAGCGGCATGCTGACGCTGCCCGCTACCGCCTACGCCCAGCTATGCCACACGCTGGACAGCATCCTGGATACCCCCGCTGCCAGTGCCGCACCGTCACGGCTGGGGCAGGCCAGCATTACGGCGCTGGTGCAGGCGCTTTTACAGGCGCAGGGCGGGGGCCTGGTTGGCCGCAGCAGTATCCAGCAGCGCCATCTGGACTGGGTGAGTGCCGCCTGCGCACTGGCGGCCAGTCCTGCCGAAGCGCTGCCAACGGTAGACGAGCTGTGCGCCCGGCTGCACGTTACCCGCCGCACCTTGCAAAACGGCTTTCAGGACGTGGTGGCCACCAGCCCCTTGCAATGGTTGCGTGCGCTACGCCTGCACCATGTCCGTCAGGTGTTGCGTAGCGCACCGCACGACGATACCCCCATCAATGACCTGGCGGCCGCCTGGGGCTTTGCCAGCCCCAGCCATTTCAGTTACGACTACCGCCGCCAGTTTGATGAAACGCCCAGCCAGACGCGACTGCTGGCGTGGCAGGGCCGTGGCTCCTAGCCTGGTGCTTGGCCACCGTGCTGGCGGCGCCTGCATCGCGGCTGGCGTGAAGGGGCTGCGCTAACGGCGCGCTTGCTTGAGCCATTGGCTACGGTAACAGGACGGGGTGGTGTTTTCCCAACGCTGGAATGCCCGCGTGAAGGCACTTTGCTCGCTGTAGCCTAGCAGCAGGGCAATCTCGGCCAGCGTCAGCCCGTTATCCAGCAGATAGCGCCTGGCCAGTGTTTGCCGGGTGCTATCCAGTAACTGTTGCCAGTTGGTCTGGTTGGCCTCCAGCCTGCGCTGCAGGGTGCGTGGCGAGATGGCCAGGCACTCTGCCAGTTTGTCTTGTGATACTTCCCCCTCCGGTAGCCGGCGCATGATCAAGGCTTGCAAGTCCTGCAGCCAGTGCTGCTCAGGCTGTCTGGCCAGCTGGCTGTCGGCATGGCTTTGCAGCAGCGACAGCAAGGCATCGTCTGCGCCCTTCATGGGCTGCATCAACTGTGCGGCAGGCCCGGTCAGGCTGGTGTAAGGGCTGTTGTAGCGCACCTCGCAGCCGAAAAAGCGTTCGCAAGCCTCGCGCCGTTCTGCGCTGCTGCTACCGGAAAACTGTACCCGCGTCAGCTGCAAGGGCTGGTGCATGTGCCCGTTCAGCAAGGTCACGATGCCTGCCATCGTCGACTCCTCGTGATCCAGGCACACACTGTTTTTGTGCCAGCTCAGGGTGGCCATATTGTCTGCGATGTTGAAATCGGCAATATCGTTGCCATAAAACAGCCTTTCGTAGCGCAGATAGCTTTGCAGCGCCCGGCCCAGGGTGGTGCTGTAAATGGCCAGATAACCAAGAATACCTGCGTGTTTAGGGGCAATGCCTTGGCCAATTTCCAGACCTGGTGCAATACAGTCCGGTTTTAGCTGACAGGCCTTTTGCAAAAGGTTATTCCATATTCCCAGGGCTTTGTTGCACAAATCAGCCGTAGGTCGAACTACCCCAATCCCCAGACGGATTTATCCCATACGGACCGTTTGCGGCGTGCCCAGTGCTGTGAAGCGATTCAGAATCGCTGCACAGATTTGAAGCTCCGCTACTTGCCGGTCAAAGTCCCGTGACTTAACCCGATCTGCCAGCAATTTGAAACAGTGCATCTTCGTTTCGACCAAGCTGCGGCGATGGTAGCCACTCCACTTTTTCCAGAGCGCGCGCCCCAGATACTTCACCGCTCGTAGCGACTCATTGCGAGCCTGATTGCCCCGTAAATTCCCTTTCCAGAATTGGCCATTTCGACGTGGGGGAATGATGGCTGCCGCCCCACGCTCTGCAATCGCTGCGTAACATAGGCGTGTGTCGTACGCCCCATCCGTGGTGACGGTTACCAGTCCCTCTCCCGCCGGAATTTGCGATAGCAGCTCTGGCAGCATCGTGGCATCTCCAGTGCGATTGTCGGTCACTTCCATTGCCCGGATTTCCAGCGTTTGCGCATCTATGCCCAGATGCAGCTTGCGCCATTGGCGGCGGTAATCAGCGCCATGCTTTTTCACCTTCCACTCGCCTTCACCCATCATCTTGATGCCGGTGCTATCCACCAAGAGATGCAGACAACCTTGCTTTTTCTGTACCGGGATGCGGACTTGCAGGTCTTTCTGGCGGCGGGAAAGCGTGCTGAAGTCGGGGACGGCCCAGTCAAGGCCAGCCAGGCGCAACATACTTTCGACCATACCTGTGGCTTGCCGTAGCGCCAGGCCAAAGAGGCATTTGATGGTGAGACAGAACTGGATGGCAGCATCAGAAAAAGTTAGCTGCCGTCCCCGCCTGCCGGTAGCCGGTGCCAACCAGTTCATGCCTTTGTCGAGCCAGAGAAGGAGCTGCCCTCGTTGCTTGAGGGACTGGTTGTATGACTGCCAGTTGATGGTTTGGTACTTGGGAGGAAGGGGCTTGCTCATGCGGTCATTCTACCGGACGGACGCAAGCACTGATTTGTGCAACAAAGCCGCAGCCGGTGTCATTTCGGCGGGCGGGGCAGAGGTATATAACAGGGGCAATGTTGAAGTGGTCAATATTGTGGCGCCTAATCAGCATGGCCTGTCGCACAATCAATACCAGCAATATAATGTTAATCAGCCCGGTGTGGTGCTGAATAACTCGGTAAATGGGGGGCAGTCGGTACTGGCTGGCCAGTTGGCCGCAAACGGCAAGCTGGGTGGCAATGCTGCCCGTCTTATCCTGAACGAGGTGGTGGGTGCCAACCCCTCCTTGCTGCTGGGCAAGCAAGAGGTGTTCGGCATGCTGGCCGACTACGTACTGGCCAATCCGAACGGTATTACCAGCAAGGACAGTGGCTTCATCAATACCGGCCGTGCCTCGCTGGTGGTGGGTAGCCCGGTGTTGCAGGATGGCCGCCTGGATAGCGTGATGCTGGGTAATGGTGCCGGCAGAAACGGCCGCTTGCAGGTAACTGGCCAGCTGGATGGCGCGCGGGTGCTGGACCTGTTGGCACCCAAAATCGAACTGGATGGCACCATCAGGAGCGAGCAGGCCATCAATGTGCTGGCAGGCCGCAACGAAGTACGGCTGACGCCAGACCAGGGCCTGCAGTTATCGGCCATGCGCGACATGCCGCCAGCGCCACCGCCGCCACCGCCGAAGCGGGAAATCTGCATTTTGCCCTGGCTGTGCATCCCCGATTTGCTAAGCGTGTTTACCCCGCCGCCTAGCCAGCCAGCGGCTGACCCCGGCCCGGCGCAGGTGCTGGATAGCCGGGTCCTGGGCAGCCTGCAAAGCGGGCGTATCCGCCTGTATAACACCGACCAGTCGGCCACCACCACCGTACAAGCCAGCATCAATGCCCAGCAGGGCCTGGCGGCAGACATGGCGGGCAAGCTGGTGATCCAGGGCAGCCATATCCAGGCTGGCGAAGCCGACCTGCGCGCAGGCAGCCTCAAGCTGGCTGCACTGTGCCAGCAACAAGACCAGCAACAGCGCGACTCGACTGGCGGCCTGAAAAACCTGCTACAGCTGTGGACGCTGGATACCGACAAGGCAAGCCATAGCGAACAACTGGCAGGTAGCGAGCTGGCGGTTCGCGGCCAGGCCAGGCTGGAAGCACGGCAAGGGCCGTTGCAAGTGGATGGCAGCAAGCTCAGTGCCGACCGGCTGCAGCTGATCAGCAGCGGTGACATGGACATTGCCGCCGCCAAAGCGACCGACAGCCTGCGGGTAAGGGAAACCAGCTCCGGCATTGACAAAGCCATGCAGGTGGTGGAAACCACGCGTAACGAGTCGCGTGACAAGCTGCTGGCCGCCACACTGAACGGCCGCGATATCGAACTGAAGGCCGGCGGCCAACTCGGCATCAGCGCGGCAACCGTGACGGCAGCTAACGCGCTGGATGTGCAGGCCGGCAAGGTGGTGCTGGGTAGCCAGGTCACCGCCCAGCAGCAAGATAGCAGCAGCCGCCGTACCGACAATATTCTTGCGCTGGGCAGCTTGTCCTTGCTTACCACGCATGAGGAAAGCCAGGCCGACACCCAGCGCACCGAGCAACTGCACGTGAGCAAGCTCACTGCCGGTAACCGCATGTCGCTGGCCAGCCAGGGCGATATTGTGGCCAGCGGCAGCAAGTTGCAGGCGGCGTCGCTGAGCATGCAGGGCCAGAACATTAGCCTGCAGCAGGCAGCGGCGGAAAGCAGCCAGGGGCATAAGGAACGCCGTGCCGACCTGCTGAACCTGTTCAATACCGATACCGCGGCGCGCGAGTCACGCCAACAGCAGGTGGAAACCGTTGCCATCAACGGTAACGACATCAATCTGGCGGCCCGCGGCCAGCTCAGCCTCAGTGGTGCGGCGCAGCGCGAAAGCCGCCAGTCGGAAACCACCTACGGGCTGGCGCTCAAGCAAGACGGCAGTCATTTTGGCCACGACCGCCAGGCCTGGCAGCAAGAGCAGCTGGTTGCGGCCAACGTGGCGGGGCGCAATGTGCAACTGACAGCCGGTGGCCAGATGCAGCTGGATGGCAGCCGCATCACGGCAGAAGGCGACGTGAAGCTGCAAGCCGGGGAGTTGCGCGCCGGTACCGTAGCTACCCGCAATAGCGACAGCGCCGACCGCCACAGCATCGGTTTGCTGCACAGCGTGCGCGATAGCCGCAGCCAGGTAGAAGACAAACAGCATGGCAGTGAGATTCGCGCCGGCAAGCAGCTCACCGTGCAAGCCGGTGTGCTGGATGGCAAGGGCGTGGTGCTGTCTGGTGCCAATGCCACCGTCGGGGGCGGCAAGTTGCAGCTGACGCACGCGCTGGATAGCCAGCAGGCCAGTACCCTGCATCGCGAAGCCACGGGCTTTGACCTGCTGCAAACCACCATGGATAGCAGTGACTCGCTGCACCAGGTCGTCAAGGGCAGCCTGATACAGGCGCGCCAGGGCGACGCCAGCATCAATGCTGATCAGGTCGCGTTGACGGCTAGCCGGGTAGAGGCCAGCGGTAATGCCCGCGTTATTGCCAAAGGCGACATCGTGCTGCAAGGCGCTAGCGAGCAGCACGAGCAGCGCAACAAGACCTGGCGGCCTTCGGCAGACTTTTACGTTAGCCAGGAAGGCACGGACTGGGAAAAAGAGCTGGGCGCCAGAGTGGACCTGAAAGAGGTGCTGGAATCGGTGCTGGACCGCGCGGTAACAGCCGATGAGGACCTGCAGTTCCGCCTGGGCGTGCGCGCCAACGGCAAGACCCTCGAAACGGTGGCGCGGCAAGTTCTGCATCAGGGCAGCGCCGTCAGTGCCGGCGCGGGGCAAGCCTATCTGCAGGCTGACAAGGTTGCCCTGTCCGGTAGCCGTTTGCAAGCCGATGCCGATGAGGCATCCATCCAGGCGCGCGACATCGCGCTGACTGCCGGCAAGTCACAGCGCATCACCGAAGATAATCTGCGCACCGACGGCATTGGCCCCTATGTGTCTGCCGGCGTAAACCGTGTGGCCGCAGGTGTGGATGCCGTTACCTTCCAGTACAACGTGCACGACGAAGACAGCAAGGCCGCCGTCAGCAATGTACGTGGCAAGTCGGTCTGGTTGCTGGGGTCTGAAAAAATCGCCAGCCAAGGCGCACAGCTGCGGGCGGATGGCGACGTATCGGTGTGGTCTGGTTCCGTTCATCTGGAAAACGCCACCGACGATACGCTGCACCAGATTACCCAGCCGCGCCTGGGCGCCGAAGCCGATATCTTCCTGAAATACAGCCCGTCGGTAGGGGCACAGGCTGCCGTATTCGGCAAGCTGGATGTGGCGCGTGACTTTACCACCACGGCGGTTGGCACCCGGCTGGAAGGCGGCAGTATCCAGGTGCGCGGCAACCATGTACGTGACCGCGGTACCCAGTACCAGGCCAACAAGCAGGCGGCGGTGCAGGGCAGGCAGTACAACAGCCTGGACCGTGGTGACGTGCTGATCAAGGCCGGCAACTACGAAAACTTTGCCGCGGAAAACAGCCAGTACAGCACGAGAGACAAGATCAAGGGCCGCTTCGAGCTGCAGGCGTATACCTCTACTTTCCAGGACGTCACCATCAAGGGCATTTTGTCCGGCGGTGCACGCCACGAGGAAAGCGGCAAAGCCCAGGCCGCCAAGAGCATGGTGCTTGCCGATGACCTCACCATCGACGCGGCGCAACGTGTCTATAGCAGCAGTGATGCCCGCCTGAGCGGTAACTACACCGTGAAAGCCGGCAGCGAGGCCATCATTGCGCAGGCCCGTGACCGTAGCTGGCTGGACCGCCAGGGTTTCAATGCCTCGGTTGGTATTGGTGCCAAGGTGTTTCCTGCCGGCATGGGGGCCACGCTGCCGGTCATCAACCTGAAAGGCGATTTCAACACCAAGACCGTGCGGGATGTTAGCGGGGTGGGGGCCGATATTGCTGCGGCCAACCTGGTGCTGACTGGCTCACAGATGGCACTGGTCGAAGGGGCGAAGGTAGTGACACCGGGTGATGTGACCATGCAGGGCGCCCGCACGCACTACGACGCCGCCTACGGCAGCCACCTGGCACAAGGTATCAGCGCGGGGGGCAGTTTCGACTTCGCGCCGCTGGATGGGGCGCTGGGTAGCCTAGGGGTTAGCGCCGATCTGGACTTTATCGATGAAAGCGGCAGCAGTGCCAAGGGCGGTAGCGTGCAGGCCCGCAAGCTGCTGATGCAGGCCGATAGCGCAGGCGAGGCGGCCAGTATCGTGGGTGCCAAGCTGCAGTTGGCCGAGCTGGACATCAGTAACAAGCGCGGCGGCGTCGGTATCGTGGCGGCGCAGTCAGACAGCAGCAAGGCCAACTTTGGCGGTGGCTTCAAGTTCGGCATCGGCATAGACAAAAAGTCGCTGAACAGCCTGACGGTAGGTGGCCGGATCGATGTGGACTTCGACAAGGTGCGCACCATTGACCAGGCGGTGGTGAACAGCCAGCGCATCACGCTGAACAGTGCCCAGGACGCGCGTCTGGTCGGGGCCGACATCCAGGCCGATAGCCTGCAGGGCAAGGTAGGGGGCAATCTGCAGATCCGCTCGCTGGACGAGATGCAGGACCGCAAACGCCTGCTGGTGGATGTTGGCCTGGGCGGCGCCCCGGCCAAGATCGAAACGGCCAAGGACGGTGCCGGCGTAGTGCGTGACGCCTTGCTGGACGGCACGCTGTTCGGCTTCAATGGCCACGCCAACATCGATGCCCAGTACGTTGACTACGTAAAAACGCGGCCCAGCCAGCTGCGCCTGGGCGAGCTGTCGCTACCGGTAGCCGGCAAGGTGACGGTAGACGCCGCCAGCGTACACGCCGGGAAAGGTAGCCATTTCGGTGGCGCGCCGCTACAGAGAACCTCGCAGGCCAACAAGGATCACCGCGCCGGCGTCACGCTCAATGTGTCGACCAATCTGTTCAAGATGGTCAAGCAGGGGGTGGATGATATCCGTGCTGGCAAATTTCCCCTGATCCAGGCGCACTTCAAATGGGAAGACAGCGTCGCCAACGCCGATGTCGACCTGAAACCCTAAACCTGCAACCCGGCACGGCCATGTCTGGCTGAGCCCAGGCCGCCGCCCTGCGGGGCGGCGGCGTCTGTTGATCACCATAGCCCGTTCGTGCGGCCCGTTATTTATTGCCCAGGGCCAGGGGGCAAAGCGCTGCGCGGCGAAGGGCAATAAAGGAAGCATGATGAAACCGCTTGTACTACTGCTGTGTAGCGTATTGGGGGCCTCCGACGCCAAGGCGCAGATATTGTGGCAGCTGGCCAATGGCGAATGGCAGCCTTACCAGTCTGCCGACCTGCCGCAATACGGCTTTGCCTCGGCCGTGGTGCGCGAGGCCGCCGCGCTGGCCGGTATCCGTGTGCATTACGTGTTCTACCCATGGAAGCGGGCCGAAGAAATGGTCAGCCACGGGTTGGTAGACGGTTCGCTGGTGTGGAGCCGCAGCCCGCTACGTGATGCGTTTGCGCTATTTAGTGACCCCATCATCAGCGACCGTGAAGTGTTGATACACCGCATCGACCGCCCGCTGGCCGACTGGCCGCAGCGTGAACGCTGGCATGGTGTGAAGCTGGCCTTGCCGCTGGGGTCGCGCCCGTTCGAAGAGCTGACCCTGCTGGAGCGACAGGGGCGGGTGGAATACCACCGGGTGGAGAGCGCCGAGGCCGGCCTGCGCATGATACTGGCCGGGCGTTTACACGCCATGACGCTGGCGGAAGGGGTGTACCGCCAGCTGCGCTGGCAAAGCGGTATCCGCCAGGAGCAAGTCTGGCTGACTACCTTGCCTAGCCCGCTGGAAACAGTGGCGTTTTCACTGATGCTATCGCGGCGCAGCCCGCGCGCGCCGACGGTGCTGGCGGCTTTTAATCGTGGTTTGCAGCAACTGAAGCAGAACGGTCGTTATGCACAACTGGCGCGCCAATTGCTGCCAGTGGATATCGCGCCGTTGATCATCGATACCAAGCGCCCCGCCGCCCTGGGGCGGCCGACACCTTGAGTGCCGCCAGTAAAAAGCCCACCGCGAGCGGTGGGCTTTTGATCGTTGGCCGCATTACAGCAGCTTGCTGATGTCCTTCGCGTCCCAGTGCGGGAAGTGCTTGCGCACCAGGGCGTTGAACTCGATTTCGAAGGCACGCAGGCGAGCCAGGTCGTTCTGGTCCTGGCTGGCGCTGTCGATCTGCGCTTCACCGCGGATCATGCCGGCGCCGGAGGTGGCGTTGGAGAGGCGGTCGATCACGATCAGGCTGCCGGTGGCGCGGCACTGGCTGTAGGCGTCGAACACTACCGGGGCGGTAAAGGCGATGCGTACCAGGCCGATTTCGTTCAGCTGCAGTTTTTCTGCTTCGAAGGCGTCCAGCGTGTTCACGTCCACGCGGTGCACGATGCGCTCCACGCGGCCGGTAACGGTTTTGCCGGCCAGCTTGAAGCTGTAGTCCTTGCCCACCGACAGCGGCGTTTCGTCCATCCATACCAGGTGGGCTTCCACCGCCTGGCTCACGGTTGGCGCAACTTCGTCTGCGCGCACGATCATGTCGCCGCGCGAGATGTCGATCTCGTCTGCCAGGGTCAGGGTAATGGCTTGGCCGCTGCCTGCTACATCCAGGTTGCCTTCGTACACCACCACGTTTTCTACCGTGCTTTGCTTGCCGGAAGGCAGGGCGACAACGCGGTCGCCGGGGCGGATTTCACCGCTGGCGATGGTGCCGCAGAAGCCGCGGAAATCCAGGTTGGGGCGGTTCACGTACTGCACCGGCAGGCGGAAGGCGCTCTGGGCCACGTCGTGGTCGACTTCCACGCTATCGAGAATGCCCATCAGCGTCTGGCCGTCGTACCACGGCGTACGCTCGCTGGCGCTCACCACGTTATCGCCACGCAGCGCGCTGATCGGCACGAAGCGGATGTCGGCAATGCCCAGGTTGGCCGCAAAAGCCAGGTATTCGTCGCGGATGCGGTTGAACACGGCCTGGTCGAAGTCCAGCAGGTCCATCTTGTTGATGGCCACCACTACGTGCTTGATGCCCAGCAGGCTCACGATGTAGCTGTGGCGGCGGGTCTGGGTTTGCACGCCGTAGCGGGCGTCGATCAGGATCACCGCCAGGTTGCAGGTCGATGCGCCGGTGGCCATATTGCGGGTGTACTGCTCGTGGCCCGGGCAGTCGGCAATGATGAACTTGCGACGGTCGGTGCTGAAGTAGCGGTAGGCTACGTCGATGGTGATGCCTTGCTCGCGCTCGGCTTGCAGGCCGTCTACCAGCAGTGCCAGATCGATGTCTTCGTCGGTAGTGTTGTACTTTTTCGAGTCGCGCTGGATGGCGGCCAGCTGGTCTTCGAAGATCAGCTTGGAGTCATGCAGCAGGCGGCCGATCAGCGTGGACTTGCCGTCGTCTACGTTGCCGCAGGTGATGAAGCGCAGCATGTCCTTGTTTTCGTGCTGCTTCAGGTAGGCCAGGATGTCGCTGGCGATCAGGTCGGATTGGTGTGCCATGAGCGTATGCCTTGCATCTGCAAGGTTGGCCGCGTGCGGCCAACCTTAGAATATTCGGTAGGGGCGAAGCGGGGCTTAGAAGTAGCCTTCCATCTTCTTTTTCTCCATCGAGCCGGCCGAGTCGTGGTCGATCACGCGGCCCTGGCGTTCGGAGGTCTTGGTCAGCAGCATTTCCTGGATCACTTCGGCCAGGCTGGTGGCTTCCGACTCCACCGCGCCGGTCAGCGGGTAACAGCCCAGGGTGCGGAAGCGCACTTTCTTGTGCTGGATGCGCGCTTTTTCCTCTTCGCTCAGGTACTGCAGGATACGCTCGTCGTCGATCATGATCATGGTGCCATCGCGCTCGATCACCGGGCGTTCGGCGGCAAAGTACAGCGGCACGATCTCGATGTTTTCCAGGAAGATGTACTGCCAGATATCCAGCTCGGTCCAGTTGGACAGCGGGAACACACGGATGCTTTCGCCCTTGTTGATCTTGGCGTTGTAGATGTTCCACAGCTCGGGGCGCTGGCTTTTCGGGTCCCATCGGTGGTTCTTGTCGCGGAAGGAGTACACACGCTCCTTGGCGCGCGATTTTTCCTCGTCGCGGCGCGCGCCGCCAAAGGCTGCGTCGAACTTGTACTTGTTCAGTGCCTGTTTCAGGCCTTCCGTCTTCATCACGTCGGTGTGCTTGGCACTGCCGGCGGTAAACGGGTTGATGCCGGCGTCTACACCGTCCTGGTTCACGTGCACGATCAGGTCCCAGCCGTACTCGCGGGCCTGCTTGTCGCGCAGATCGATCATTTCCTTGAACTTCCAGGTGGTGTCCACGTGCATCAGCGGAAAGGGCGGGCGGCCGGGTGCAAAGGCTTTCTGCGCCAAATGCAGCATCACGGCGGAGTCCTTGCCGATGGAGTACAGCATCACCGGGTTATCAAACTCGGCGGCGACTTCACGGATGATGTGGATGGACTCGGCTTCAAGTTGCTTGAGGTGAGTCAGCCTCTCCTGACTGATTTTCATCTTTGCGCTCAATTCTCTGGCTGTTTGCATCGCGGCACCCGGGCAGGCACCGTGCCGGACTTTCCGGCACTGCAAATGTACCGGAGAGCCGCTACCCCCGAAAGAATGAATATATATATCGATATGCTATATATGGGGAGGTTTGGTGCTATTGCGGGAATATAGACGTTCTGTAATTAGATAAATCAATCGAATAATCGGGTTTTCACTCAACGAACTGTGGCTAGAATGAAGAGTACTGGCGCAATAGTGATCCAACATAAAAACCATGGCAGGTGCCCGATGAGCGACAAACCGCTGATTATTGTGATTGACGATGATGTGCTGACCACGGAAATGATCAGTGACGGCCTGGAGGATCAATACCGCATTGTCGGCTTTACCAACCCGCTACAGGCGCTGGCGCAGGTAGCCAGCTTGCAGCCGGCCCTGATCCTGCTGGATATCAATATGCCGCAGATGGATGGCTACGAAGTGTGCCGCCGCCTGAAAGACGATTTTGAAACCAGCGATATCCCGGTGGTGTTCCTGTCCGGGCTGACAGCGCTGGAAGACCGCGTGGCCGCATACGATGCCGGCGGCGAAGACTTTACCTCCAAGCCGCTGAACCTGGCGGTGGTGGCGTCGCGCATTGATGCCATTTTCCGGCGCCGGCGGGAAAAGGCAGCCTTGGCCAACCAGGCCAGCTTTGCGACGGCTACCGCCATGACGGCGATGAGCAATGCGGCGGAGCTGGGCCTGGTGGTGGAGTTTTCGCGCCGTGCCATGGCCTGTGTGGACTTGCCGCAGTTGGGGCGTACCCTGCTGGACACCGTGCAAGGTTTTGGTGTCAGTGGCGCGGTGGCACTGGCCAGTGGTGGTGAGCGGCTGGCCTTGAGCCAGGAGGGCGAAGTCAGCGAGATGGAGCGCGGTGTACTGCAGCTGATCGCCGACTGTGGTCGGGTCGTAGCGATGGGTAAGCGTGTCGCGTTCAACTTTGATGGTGTGACGCTGCTGATTCGCGATTTGCCTGTGGGCGAGGACGACAGGGCCGGGCGGCTGCGCGACCACTTTGCCGTGCTGGCAGAGCTGGTGTCAGAGCGGCTGAAGATTCTGGCGCTGCAGCAGCGGGCAGCCAGGCAGGAAAGCCAGCTGCGCTCGCTGCTGCAAACCATTCGCGACGGCATTCATGGCTTGGATGCGCAGCGCCGCGAAGACCGCATGGCGGCCAGTACCTTTCTGGAAACCTCGCTGGGGCGGGTGGAGCGTGACCTGGTGCACCTGGGGCTGACCGAGTCGCAGGAAGAGCAGCTGGTGTCTACCCTGCGCGAGACCAGCTACAAGGTGCTAGACCTGTACCGCGGCGACCCAAGGGCCGTAGAGGCGTTGAAGCAGGCGCTGGCCGAGCTGCCGGATCTGTAAACCACTCGGGGTTGGCCGCCAGGCCAGCCCCGTTTTCTTTTTGTGCCCACTATGTCCCTACGCCATCGTTTACTGCTGTGGTTTCTGCTGGGTAGCCTGCTGCCTGTCGTTTTTACCGGTGCGGTGGCTTACCAGCAGGCGCGCGAGAGCTTGCTGGCAGGCTTGTTCGACCAGATGCGCGCGCTCACCGACGACCGTGTGCGCGAGTTGCAGCACTGGCGGCTGAGCCAGGCAGACCATGTGCAGGTGCTGGCGGCCAACCCTGCCATCCAGCAGTGCAAAACCCGCCTGGGGGAGGCAATGCGCCAGCATGGGCCGCTATCGGTGGCTTATGGTGTGGCACGTACCACGTGTAGCCAGGCGCTGGCTCTGGGCGGGCTGGAGGGGGTGGACGATATCCTGCTGGCAGATATGGACGGCCGGGTGGTGTATAGCGCCAAGGGGCGGCGCGATTTTGGCGCGGAGCTGTTTCACGGCGAGCTGGGCCGTACCGTGCTGGCTGATAATGTGCGCAAGGCTTTGCGTCAGCCAGGCATGTACTTTGTGCCGTACGAGTTTTACGCCCCTAGCGGTAGAGAAACAGCGTTCTGGCTGGCCAGCATGGTAGAGCAGGGCAAGGTGAGCGGCTTTTTCATCATCAGTATCAGTAATGCGTCGCTCAACCCGATTCTGACCAGTCGCGAAGGCTTGGGGCAAAGCGGGGAGGTGATGCTGGCCAGGCAAGAGCCGGATGGCAAGGCACTGATCATGGGGCCGCTACGCCATCACAAGGATGCGGCTTTCCAGTTGCACCTTACCCGCCGTCCTGCTGAACCGCAGCCTATCTTTGACGCACTGCAAGGGCAGCGAGGCGCAGGTTTACGTCTGGATTATCGCGGCGAGCCGGTGTTGGCCGCATGGGCCCCGGTGCCGGGGCTGGGCTGGGGGGTAGAGGTCAAGATAGACCAACAAGAGGCGCTAGAACCGCTGCGCCAGCTGCAGTGGCAAGTGTTGCAGGTGTTATTGCTGGTGGCGCTGGTGATCAGCGCCCTGGCGTACTGGGCCTCGCAGCGGTTGCTCAAACCCTTGCAGGCGTTGGTGCAGGCCAGTGTGCGCCTGGGTGAGGGCGATATTCATAGCCGTATCCAGAACCCGGGAACAGACGAAATAGGCGTGCTGGGGCATAGCTTCAACAGCATGGCCGAGCAGTTGGCGCAGTCACAAAAGCGGCTATGGAACTATGCCTTTGAGCTGGAAGCCAAGGTGGCCGAGCATACCGCCACCCTGCTGCAGCGCCAGCAGCAGCTGGAGGATGCCGAGCAGATGGCCAGGCTGGGGTATTACATTGTCGACTTGCAGACGGGCGAGGTGTCGTGGTCGCGCCAGCTCAGCAGTTTGCTGGACTACCCCGAACAGTTTGATGCCAGCGAGGTGCTGTTCCTGGCGCGCATTCATCCAGAGGATCAGGCACGCGTGCTGGCGGCCTACCAGCAGGCGCAGACCGGGCAGTACCACCTGAACTACCGGCTACAGCTGGCCGGAGAGCTGAAATACGTACAAGAGCAAGGGCGTTACGACTTTTCCGAGGACGGCGAGCCGCTGCGCCGCATGGCGGTGATACAGGACATCTCGCACTACGTGGCCATTCTGGAAGAGAAAACCGCCACCCTGCAGGCACTGGAGCAGGAGCGCCTGGCGCGGGCGGAGCAGGCGGTAGGGCATGCCGAGGCCAAGGCGCAAGCCATTCTGCACGCGATTGATGACGGCATTATCGGCTTGAGCATGGAGGGCATGGTGGTGTTCAGCAACCCGGCGGCGGCCAGCATGCTGGGGCTGGTGGTGGCCACCCTGACCGGGCGGGCGCTGGACGATGTGCTGCTGCATCACAACCCGGAGGGTGAACCCTTTGGTACCCCCGGCCCCTTGGCACAAGCACTGGCCTTGGGGCAGCCTTGCGCCAGCCAGTGGGAGCTGTTTGGCAGTGCGCAGCGCGAGGCTTTTCCGGTGTCGTACGAGCTGCACTTGCTGCCGGAGGGGCATGGCAACCTGGCGGCGGTATTGTATTTCCGCGATATCAGCGCCCAGCGTGCCAGCGAGGCCAAGCTGGAGCAAATGTCGCGTGCGGTAACGCAAAGCCCAGCCGGGGTGCTGATTACCGATACCCAGGGGGTTATCGAGTATGTCAACCCGCGGCTGATCGCCATGACGGGTTATAGCGAGCAGGAAATCCTTGGCCAGACGCCGCAGTTGTTCAAGTCCGGGCTGACCAGCGAGCAGACCTACCAGGATTTGTGGCATACCCTGCGGCAGGGCAATAGCTGGCACGGCGAAATGCTGAACCGGCGCAAGGATGGCCGCGAGCTATGGTTGATGCAGATGATTTCCCCCTTGCGTGATAGCGCCGGCCGGCTAACGCACTTCATCAGCATCCAGGAGGACATCGGCGATCAGAAGGCGCTGGTACAGCAGATGGAAGCCGCCAGGTTGGCCGCAGAAGCAGCCGCCGCCACCAAAAGTGCGTTTCTGGCCAATATGAGCCATGAAATCCGTACGCCGATGAACGCCATCATCGGCATGGCGGACCTGGCGCTACGCGACACCCTGCCCGAGCGTACACGGCAGTTTCTGCAAAAGCTGCTGGGGTCGGCGCGGGGCCTGCTGGACATCATCAATGACATTTTGGACTTTTCCAAGATCGAGTCCGGCCACTTGCAGGTAGAGCAAGTGCCGTTCGACCTGGAGGACGTGCTGGGCTCGTTGGCGGACATGCTGGCCATGCGGCTGGAAGGCAAGCCGGTCGAGCTGGTGTTCGATATTGCCCCAGGTGTGCCGCCTGTATTGGTGGGGGATTCGCTGCGGCTGGGGCAGGTACTGCTGAACCTGCTGGGCAACGCGGTGAAGTTTACCCGCGAAGGTGAAATCATCCTGCGCATTTACCCGCAGGACGGCGGCTGGCATTTCAGTGTGAGCGACTCCGGTATCGGCATGAGCGATGCCCAGCAGCAAGGGCTGTTCCAGCCATTTAGCCAGGCCGATGTTTCCACGCAGCGACGCTACGGCGGTACCGGCCTGGGCTTGGTGATTTCCAGCCAGCTGGTACGTTTGATGGGCGGCGAGTGCATTGATGTGTTTTCGCAGCCCGGCGTCGGCAGTACGTTCAGCTTTACCCTGCCGCTGGCCGCCGGTGGCGGGCAGAAGCTAGCCGGGCCGCTGGCGGTAAACAGGGTATACCTGTATGGCGTGCGGCCAACCCTGACCGCGGTATTGCAGCAGCAGTTTGCCGCCATGGGCTTGCCGGTACAGCCTTTTACCGGCGTAGGGGCGACAGTCTGTGCCTTGGGCGAGCAGCGGGCGGGTGACGTCTGGCTGGTGGATATCGATCAGCCGGGTTGGTCGCATGTATTTAACGAAGTGCACTGGCAGCCTGGCGTGTGGTGCGTATTGTTGAGTGTGCGCCACCTGGGCATGGCCGAAGTGACGCCTTTTATGCCGGCAACCATGCCAGTGGCTGCCATCTGGGTCAAACCGCTCACGCCGCAGCGCCTGCGCCATGGCCTGAAACAGCTTGGGCGTAAGCCTGCCCAAGTGCTGCCAGCTACGCCGGAAACCCACGAGCAATGTCTGGCCGGGCGGCAGGTGTTGGTGGTGGACGATGTCTTGCTGAATCAGGAAGTGGTGGCGGCCTACCTGATGGATGCCGGTGCCCAGGTGAGCTATGCCGGCAACGGTGAAGAGGCCTTGCACCGCCTGGCCAGCGAGAAGCCCGACGTGATTCTGATGGATTGCCACATGCCGGTGATGGATGGCTTTGCGGCTACAGCACGTATCCGTGCCCACCCGCTATGGCGCAACATTCCGATTGTGGCGCTCACGGCCAATGCCCTGAGTGGCAGCCGCGAAGAAGCCATCGCTGCGGGCATGGACGATTACATCAGCAAACCTATCGACCCGGACAAGCTGTTTGCCGTGCTGGCGCGCCTGGGCATTAGCCAGCCGCCTGCAGCGGGGCAAATAGCGGCACTGCCCCCTGCGGCCATCGTCGCTGGCGAGGCTGCAGCGCAGATGCCGGAGCACGATGCCTGGCAAGCCTTGCAACACGCCGGTGTACAGCTGGAAGAGGGGCTGGCGCGGGCCATGGGCAAACGCAAGGTATACCTGAAATGGTTGCGGCTATTCGCCCAGAGCCAGGAGAGCTTCCCGCAAGATGCCGCCCAGGCACTAGCGCAGCAAGACTGGGTATTGTTGCAGCGTTTGGCGCATACCCTGAAGGGCGCGGCCAGCAATGTGAGTGCAGAAGCGGTGCGTGAGCTGGCCGAGCAGCTGGAGAGCAGTGTGCGGGATCAGCAAGGCGAGGCGGCGCTGGCAGGCCAGCTGGCGGCACTGGTACCGGTATTCGAGGCGTGTCGGCAGGCCATCGTGCACTTGCCGGATAGCGAATAGACGCGGCAAAACAAAAAAGCCACCTTGCGGTGGCTTTTTTGTCGAATCCTGGCGTCCCCACGGGGATTCGAACCCCGGTTACCGCCGTGAAAGGGCGATGTCCTAGGCCTCTAGACGATGGGGACAGATTGTGGCGCACCCGGAGCGATTCGAACGCCCGACCCTTTGGTTCGTAGCCAAATACTCTATCCAACTGAGCTACGGGTGCGCTGGCGTCCCCACGGGGATTCGAACCCCGGTTACCGCCGTGAAAGGGCGATGTCCTAGGCCTCTAGACGATGGGGACAAGTTGTGGCGCACCCGGAGCGATTCGAACGCCCGACCCTTTGGTTCGTAGCCAAATACTCTATCCAACTGAGCTACGGGTGCGCTGTTCTCGTTTGACTGTTGTCTTGCGAGAAGGCGAACTATACGGAAGTGAGATTTGGCTGTCAACACATTTCTGTAAAATAACGTAATCAGTAGCAGGGTGCTGGTTAGTCAGTAGCCGTTATGCGACAACATAAGCAGCAAGGACAGTGAGTAAGGCGAGGATAAATGGCATTTGACGACCGATTTCGTTTGAGTAGCCACGCAGTGATCTGCAATGCGGCAGGCGAGGTATTACTGCTGAAAGCCAGTTACGGCAGCCAGGCCTGGGGCCTGCCCGGTGGCGCGCTGGAGCCGGGTGAAACGATCCACCAGGCACTATTGCGCGAATGCCGGGAGGAATTGGGTATCACGCTAACGATCTGTTATCTGTCCGGGGTGTATTACCACGCGCAGTACGATTCACAGGCGTTTGTGTTTCGTTGCGCGTTGCCAGGCGGCGCCGATATCCGGCTGAGCGAAGAGCACACGGCATGGGCCTGGTTTGCGCCAGCGCAGTTGCCGCCAGTGCAGCGCCGGCGGGTGGAAGAGTGTCTGCGGTTTGATGGCTATGTGCAGAGTGCACGGTTTGACTGATGCGGCCAACCCGTCTTGGCAGGTTGGCCGCACGGGTTTCAGAGTGGCAGGTAGGGGGTAAGCTGGTTGATTTCGTTCAGTGCCTTGCGGAAGCGGGCGTGGGCACGGGATACGGTAGATTGGCTGATATCCAGCTGGCGCGATGCGGCATAGCCGGTCATGCCATCAATTTCGATAAGCCACACGGCTTCGCGGGACTTCTTCTTCAAGCCGATCAGGTTGGCGATATGGTTGAAGTGTTCCAGTCTCATGATGTGTACTCCTGCGGGTGGTTGCGGTGGGCGAACCTGTGTTCAGCATAGAACGATGCAGGAAAAATGCACATATTTTGTTTGCGCGGGGCAGGCAGGAAAAAGCCCCGGGCGCGCCATGGGGTGGCAGCGCTGCGGGGCCGTTGGCCGCAGATTTTAGAAGCGGCGGCCCAGGTGGGCTTTGTGCATGATGGTAGAGGCAATTTCTTCGATGGACTTGTGCGTGGTGCTGATGAACGGCACGGCATGGTGGCGGAACATCGATTCGGCCTCGTTTACCTCGCGGCGGCAGTTGTCCATGCTGGCGTAGCGCGAATCCGGGCGGCGCTCGGAGCGGATGAAGTGCAGGCGGTTCGGGTCGATGGTCAGGCCGAAAATCTTGTTCTTGAACGGCAGCAGGATTTTCGGCAGTGTCGGGCTGCCCAGGTCTTCCGGTGTCAGCGGGTAGTTGGCCGCCTTGATGCCGTACTGCAGCGCCAGATACAGGCAAGTTGGTGTCTTGCCGGAGCGTGATACGCCCACCAGAATCACATCGGCTTCGTCCAGGTCTTTCAGTTTTACGCCGTCGTCGTGGTTCAGCGAGTAGTTCACCGCCTCGATGCGATGGTCGTATTTCTCTTCGTTGGACATGCCATGCGCCTTGCCCACTTCCAGTGTCGCTTTTTCACCCAGCTCTTTTTCCAGCTCGCCGATAAAGGTTTCGAAGAAATCGATCACCAGTGCGCTGGGAATATTCAGTGCGGCACGCACATCTGCCTTGATGATGCTGGTGAACACCAGCGGCTTTTCATGGTCTTCGCGCGCGACTTCGTCAATGCGTTGTGCTAACTCCTGCGCTTTTTCGACGGTATCGATAAAGGGGATGGTCTCGCGTTTGAATTCTTCGGTGTCAAACTGGGTCAGCAGGGTATTACCCAGCGATTCGGCGGTGATACCGGTGCGGTCGGAGACAAAGAAGGCAGAGCGGCGGTGTGGCATGGTGTGTCCTGTGCTTGGGTTGGTACGCTGGCATGAAGTCTGTGCCGTTTTGCCTTTAGCGGCAAGCAGGCAGATCAAGCGGGTGGCAGGATTGCCCGTGCTTTATGTAGTAGCGGCATTACATTTCCCTCTTTTATTCAGGGGGATAAACAGTATTTTTTATCCAGTATGCTGAAAATTCAGGGAAAGCCCTGTGTTGTGCGATGCAAAAGTCGCTACGCAAACCGGGGCTTGTTCGGCTAGAATGCGTGCTTCCCTATCGTCCAATCCAACACAGGAAGTGAAGTGATGGCAGAGAACTACGTCATCTGGTTCGAGAACCTGCGCATGACCGATGTCGAGAAAGTAGGCGGCAAGAATGCCTCGCTCGGCGAAATGATCAGTCAGCTTGCCCATTCCGGGGTGCGCGTTCCGGGAGGCTTTGCTACTACAGCAGACGCCTATCGGGATTTTCTCCAGCACAACGGTCTGGCTGACCGCATCAATACCGCGCTGTCGAAGCTTGATATCGACGACGTAACGGAGCTGGCTCGTGTCGGCAAGGAGATCCGCCAGTGGATCATCGACACACCATTCCCGGCCAAACTTGATGAAGATATCAAGACTGCCTGGGATCAAATGGTCGCCGATGCCGGTGGTGCCGATATTTCCGTAGCAGTACGTTCCTCTGCAACCGCAGAAGATCTCCCCGATGCCTCGTTCGCAGGCCAGCAAGAAACCTTCCTGAATATTCGTGGCCTTGACAACGTCAAAGACGCCATGAAGCACGTATTCGCTTCCCTCTATAACGATCGCGCTATTTCCTACCGCGTACACAAAGGCTTTGCCCACGATGTTGTGGCGCTGTCTGCCGGTGTACAACGTATGGTGCGTTCCGATAGCGGCGCAGCAGGCGTGATGTTCACTATCGATACCGAATCCGGTTTTGAAGACGTGGTATTCATCACTTCTTCCTACGGTTTGGGCGAGACAGTGGTACAAGGCGCGGTGAACCCGGACGAGTTCTATGTTCACAAGCCAACCCTGAAAGCCGGTCGTCCTGCCATCCTGCGCAAGACCATGGGCTCCAAGCTGATCAAGATGGAATTCACCGACGCCTCGCAAGCTGGTCGTTCCGTGAAAACCGTTGATGTGGCCGAAGACCTGCGCAAGCAGTTCTCGATCACCGACGCCGAAGTGGCCGAGCTGGCCCAGTACGCGCTGATCATCGAAAAACACTACGCCCGCCCGATGGATATCGAGTGGGGCCGTGACGGCCTGGATGGCAAGCTGTACATCCTGCAGGCGCGTCCGGAAACGGTGAAATCGCAGGAAGACCGCAAGGACACCCTGCGCCGCTACCGTCTGAAAAACACCTCCACCGTCCTGTGTGAAGGCCGTGCCATTGGCCAGAAGATTGGCCAGGGCACCGTGCGCATGATCAAGGACGCGTCCGAGATGGATCAGGTCAAAGCCGGCGACGTGCTGGTAACCGACATGACCGACCCGGACTGGGAACCGGTGATGAAGCGCGCTGCTGCGATCGTGACCAACCGTGGCGGCCGTACCTGCCACGCGGCCATTATTGCGCGCGAGCTGGGTATCCCGGCTGTAGTCGGCTGCGGCGACGCTACCGATCTGCTGCGTGACGGCATGCAAGTGACCGTATCGTGCGCCGAAGGCGACACCGGCAACATCTATGATGGCCTGCTGGAAGTGGAAATCATCGAGCTTGAGCTCGACAAGATGCCGAAGTCGCCGGTGAAGATCATGATGAACGTGGGCAACCCGGAACTGGCTTTCGACTTCGCGCAGCTGCCGAACGAAGGTGTGGGCCTGGCGCGCATGGAGTTCGTGATCAACCGCCAGATCGGTATCCACCCGAAAGCGCTGCTGGAGTTTGATACCCTGCCGGCCGACCTGAAAGCGACCATTACCGATCGCATCGCAGGTTACGCCAGCCCGGTAGACTTCTACGTCGACAAGATTGCCGAAGGCGTGTCCACGCTGGCAGCGGCCTTCTCGCCGAAAAAGGTCATCGTGCGCATGTCCGACTTCAAGTCGAACGAGTACGCCAACCTGATCGGCGGCCAACTGTACGAGCCGCACGAAGAAAACCCGATGCTGGGTTTCCGTGGTGCAGCCCGCTACGTGGCCGACAGCTTCCGCGACTGTTTCGAGCTGGAATGCCGCGCCATCAAGAAAGTGCGCGACGTGATGGGCCTCACCAACGTGGAAGTGATGATCCCGTTCGTGCGTACCCTGGCCGAAGCCGAAAAAGTGATCGAGATCCTGGCCGCCAACGGCCTGAAGCGCGGCGAAAACGGCCTGCGCCTGATCATGATGTGCGAACTGCCGACCAACGCCATTCTGGCCGAGAAGTTCCTGCAGCACTTTGACGGTTTCTCCATCGGTTCCAACGATATGACCCAGCTCACCCTGGGTGTGGATCGTGACTCCGGTGGCCCGATCGCCTCCACCTTCGACGAGCGTAACGAAGCCGTGAAAGCCATGCTGCACCTGGCGATCCAGGCTTGCCGCAAGCTGGACAAGTACGTGGGTATCTGCGGCCAAGGCCCGTCGGACCACCCTGACTTTGCCAAGTGGCTGGTAGAAGAGGGCATCGAGACCATCTCGCTGAACCCGGATACCGTGGTGGAAACCTGGTTGTACCTGGCCAAGGAACTGAACGCCTAAGCGTTGCGTTTCTGCCCCACGCCCGACTCGCCAAAACGGCTTCCGTTTTGCCCTAGTCGGGCGTTTTTCTTTGCTGATGCATGTAGTGCGCAGGTAACACCCCAGACGCTTGGGGCAGGGTGGTAAACTTGGCCAACCTTTCTGCGACCTACGTGATACGAGGACAATAATGAGCAGCCGTATCTCCCTCTCCCGATTCCTGATTGAAGAACAGCGCCTGCATGGTGCCCTGCCGCCGGATCTGCGCCTGCTGATCGAAACCGTGGCACGTGCCTGCAAAGCCATTGCCCACTCGGTAAACAAAGGTGCGCTGGCTGGTGTGCTGGGCGATGCCGGTACCGGTAATGTGCAAGGCGAAGCCCAGAAAAAGCTGGACGTGATCGCCAACGACATCCTGCTGGAAGCCAACGAATGGGGTGGCAACCTGGGCGCCATGGCGTCCGAAGAAATGGAGCTGCCGCACTCCATTCCCGAGCACATGCCGCGTGGCCGCTACCTGCTGATGTTCGACCCGCTGGACGGCTCGTCCAATATCGACGTGAACATCTCCGTGGGTACCATCTTCTCGGTGCTGGAAGCACCGGAAGGCAATACCCAGCCGACCGAAGCCGACTTCCTGCAAGCCGGTAGCCACCAGGTGGCCGCAGGCTATGCCGTATACGGCCCGCAAAACATGCTGGTGATTACCTTTGGCCATGGTGTGTACGGCTTTACGCTGGACCGCGAGCTGGGCTCCTGGGTACTGACCCACCGCAATATGACCGTGCCGGCCACCACCGGCGAGTTTGCCATCAATATGTCCAACCAGCGCCACTGGGAAGCCCCGGTGCAGCGCTATGTCAGCGAGCTGCTGGCTGGCAAGGAAGGCCCGCTGGGCAAGGACTACAATATGCGCTGGGTGGCCTCCATGGTGGCCGAGGTACACCGCATCATCACCCGTGGCGGTATTTTCATGTACCCGAAAGACGCGCGTGACCCAGCCAAACCGGGCAAGCTGCGCCTGATGTACGAAGGCAACCCGATGGCCTTCATCATCGAGCAGGCAGGTGGTCTGGCTACCGATGGTCACCGCCGCATCATGGACATTGTGCCGCAGGGCCTGCACGAGCGCGTGGCCGTATTCCTGGGCTCCAAGGAAGAAGTGGCCCGTGTGACCGGCTACCACCAGGGCTAATGCCCGCCTGCGGCGAAGGTTGGCCGCAGCGACTGCCCAGCAAAACCGCCGGTAACGTACCGGCGGTTTTGCATTGTTCTGCTTTTATCTTCCTGCGTTGCAGCATTGCGCCTTCCTGCCCGTGGGCGAAACGCCTAAAATAGCGGCACAAACCCAACACAGCCCCTACGCTGGAGAACCCAATAATGACCATCATCCGTCAGGACGACTTCATCCAGAGCATTGCCGATGCCTTCCAGTACATCAGCTGCTACCACCCGAAAGACTATATCGAGGCGTTGTACCAGGCCTATCTGCACGAAGAGAGCCCGGCGGCCAAAGACGCCATGGCGCAGATCCTGATCAACAGCCGCATGTGTGCCGAAGGTCGCCGCCCGATTTGCCAGGATACCGGTATTGCCGTGGTGTTCCTGAAAGTGGGTATGAAAGTGCAGTGGGACAGCACCCTGTCGGTGCAGGAAATGGTGAACGAGGGCGTGCGTCGTGCCTATAACAACCCGGACAACAAGCTGCGCGCCTCCGTGCTGCTGGACCCGGCAGGCAAGCGCCAGAACTCCAAAGACAACACCCCGGCCGTAGTGCACTTCGAAATCGTCGAAGGCGACGGCGTAGAAGTGACCTGTGCGGCCAAGGGCGGCGGCTCCGAGAACAAATCCAAGTTCTACGCGCTGAACCCGTCCGACAGCATCGTTGACTGGGTGGTGAAAACCGTACCGACCATGGGCGCCGGCTGGTGTCCGCCAGGCATCCTGGGTATCGGTATCGGCGGTACCCCGGAAAAAGCCATGCTGCTGGCCAAAGAATCGCTGATGGACCACGTGGACATCCACGAGCTGAAAGCCAAGGCCGCCAGCGGCGCCGAGCTGAGCCGTGTAGAGCAGCTGCGCCTGGAGATCTTCGAAAAAGTGAACGCGCTGGGTATCGGCGCGCAGGGCCTGGGCGGCCTGACCACCGTGCTGGACGTGAAGATTCTGGATTACCCGACCCACGCCGCCAGCCTGCCGGTAGCCATGATCCCGAACTGCGCCGCCACGCGCCATATCCATTTCCACCTGGATGGCAACGGCCCGGCCGTGCTGGAAACGCCGAAGCTGGAAGACTGGCCGGAAATCACCTACGACACCAGCAATGGCAAGCGTGTGAACCTGGACAACATCACGCCGGAAGAAGTGGCCAGCTGGCAGCCGGGCGACGTGCTGCTGCTGAACGGCAAGATCCTCACCGGCCGTGACGCCGCGCACAAGCGCATGGTGGACATGCTAAACAAGGGCGAGCAGCTGCCGGTAGACTTCACCAACCGCTTCATCTACTACGTCGGCCCGGTAGACCCGGTGCGTGACGAAGTGGTTGGCCCGGCCGGCCCGACTACCGCTACCCGCATGGACAAATTCACCCGCCAGATGCTGGAGCAAACCGGCCTGTTGGGCATGATCGGCAAGGCAGAGCGTGGCCCGGCAGCCATCGACGCCATCAAGGACAACAAAGCCGTGTATCTGATGGCGGTGGGCGGCTCGGCCTACCTGGTGTCCAAGGCTATCAAAGCGTCCAAAGTGGTGGGCTTTGCCGACCTGGGCATGGAAGCCATCTACGAGTTCGAAGTACAGGACATGCCGGTAACCGTCGCCGTCGATTCGACTGGCACCTCGGTACACAACACCGGCCCGGCCGAGTGGAGCGTGAAAATCGCCGATATCGCGCGCGCCAAACAGCAAGCCTGATACTGCGGCCAACCCTGGCTAGCCAAAAAGCCTTCCCTTGCCGGGGAAGGCTTTTTTCTTGGCGCGCCGGTGGTGGCAAACGCACCGTTAACCGCACATCAGCGGCGAAACAGCTGGCGCTTGACGCGTTGCCACAGCCACTTGGCGGCGATGCCTGCCAGCATCAGGGCGATACGTTTTTTTACCGACATGGCTAGTCCCCTTTTACGGTGGCGTACACATACTGCCGGCCGCTGCGGGTGAAAGCGACAACCTGGTAGCTGTCACGCCTGCCGGTTTCCATGCCGGGGCTGCCCTGCGGCATGCCGGCCACCGCCAGGCCGCTGATGGCGGGACGCTCGCGCAAGATCTGTTGCACCATGGCGGCTGGTACGTGCCCTTCGATAATGTAGCCACCGATTTGTGCGGTATGGCAGGAGCGCAAGGCGGGCGGCACGCCCAGCCGGTCTTTCAGCTGTGCCATGTCGCTGCGGTCCTGGCTTTGCAGCGCCAGTTGGTTGGCGCGCATATGCGCGGCCCACTTGCCGCAACAGCCGCATGTGGGGTCTTTATACAGTTGGCCGCTGTTTGTCGCCAGCGCAGGCAGGCTGATGGTCAAGGCCAGAAAAAGCAGATGGGCAGTACGCATAAGGGCTTCACCAAAGAGAATGCTGCATGGACGCGTATTACCGTGGCGAGTTCCGGCACCAGCTATGCGATACTCTCGCTCTTGCCGGCCAAGCGGGCGGAGTGATACGGGGTAGGAAGTGCGATTACGGTTTATTTTATGGCTCTGGCTGCTGTGCCTCACACCCGCGTGGGCGGTGCAAACCCAGGTATTGTCCAGCGCCTATCTGGTAGACGAGCAGGGCAAGCTGGATTTGTCCGAGGTACGCCAGCAGCTGTTCACCCCGCTGCCCGGCATCCTCGCGCGGGGTTATACCCCTACGGTGACCTGGCTGCGCATCATCGTGCAAAACGCCGCCCCAGGCGAGCCCTTGGTGCTGCGCATCAGGCCGGGCTATCTGGATGAGGTGCGCCTGTACTGGCAGGACAGCCAGGGGCGCTGGCAGCAGCAAGTCGATGGTGACCGCTACCCTTACCTGGCGCGCAGTTATCCCGGCATTACCCCGTCGTTCCTGGTGCGGCAAGCGCAGCCACAGACGGTGTACTACCTGCGCCTGCACACCAGCAGTACCAGTATGCTCAGCGTACAAGCCCAGCCCCTGCACGAGGCACTGCAGACGGATGTGCAGCAGGCTTCCTGGCAAATCATCTATTACGCCATTCTGCTGTGGCTACTGGTGTGGGCCATTGCCGACTACCGCGAAAGCCGTGACCGTGTGGTCGGGCTGTTCATTCCCTACCAGCTACTGTCGGTACTGCTGAACCTGGCCTTTATGGGTTACTACAGCATGCTGGCACCGGCTAGCTACCCGCAGCTGGCCGATATCGCCACCAGCTGGACCTCAACGCTGTTCTGCCTGGCCAGCTTGCTGTTTCACCGCCACTTGCTGCTGGGCTTTTCACCGCCGCGGCTACTGCAATGGGTGTTGAAACTGTTGCCCAGCTACTACCCGCTTTTATTCCTGATGCTGGCATTCGGCATTATCCAGCCGGTGATGCAGACCAATACCATGGTAGCGCCGGTGCAGGTGCTGCTGATGGCACTTACCGCGTGGCTGGTGCCGCCGCACCCGCTGCGCCGCTTGTTGCGTGTGCTGTATACCCTTTCCATCGGCGTGATTGCCATTACCATGCTGCCCTTGCTGGGTATCGGTAATGTGTTGGAAATGAACCAGTACGGCCAGCTGATGCAGTCGCTGTTGATCAGTGCGCTGGCCTTCGTGCTATTGCAGCGCCGTTCCAGCCAGCTGCGTAGCGAACGCCATGCCTTTGCCGTGGAGCTGGAGCTGGCGCAGCAGCAGATCGTGATCGAGCGCCAGCAAAGTGAAGAACAATCCCGCTTTATGGCCATGCTGACCCACGAGCTCAAAACGCCTATGTCGGTTATCCGTATGGCGCTGGGGAGCTTGCGCATGCAGCTGGGCGAACAGCGCATTCTGGCGCACGCCGAGCGGGCGGTAGACGACATGAATGCCGTGGTAGAGCGCTGCACCCAGGCCGACCGTGTCGAACAGGGGCAGCTGGAAATTCAGCGTGAAACGATTGTGTTGGCCGAGCTGATAAACGATGTGCGTGACAATAGCCGCGAGCCGGAGCGGGTTGTGTTACACCCTGGCACCGTGCCTTTGTTGCAAAGTGACAGCCAGCTACTGCGGACGGTGTTATCAAATCTGATAGATAACGCTTTGAAGTACTCGCCGGCGGCCAGCGTAATTAATGTCAAATGGGGGGCGAAATCCGCTGGATTGTGGCTATCTGTTGACAATGTTGCCTCATCGGCAGGCATGCCGGATGCAAGCAAGGTGTTTACAAAGTATTATCGAAGTCCTGGCGCTCATAGCAAAACCGGTTCTGGCCTCGGGCTGTATCTGGTGCGTGGCCTGTGTACCCAGCTGCAAGGGATGGTTTCTTACCGGCCTGAAGCCAATATCGTGAGATTTGAAGTATGGTTACCCGTATCAACCCGTTAAATGTCGTGGTCGTCGAAGACCACGATGTCCTGCGAGAAGTCACCCTGGACGCGTTGCGCGTGCAGGGTTATCACGTGCAAGGTGTGGATTGTGCCGAGGCACTTGGCGACCTGCCGTTCCAGCCTGACCTGTACATAGTGGATTTGAACCTGCCGGGTGAAGATGGCATCAGCCTGTCGCGGCGCCTGCGTGCCGCCCAGCCCGAGGTAGGCATCATCATGACCACGGCGCGTAACAGCATTGCGGCCAAGGTAGAAGGCTATGCCAGCGGTGCGGATATCTACCTGACCAAACCCTGTTCGCTGGAAGAGCTGCTGGCGGCGGTGCGTTCGCTGGCGCGCAGGCTCACCGGCCAGGGCCCGGAGCATGGCTGGCTACTACAAACCGACAAGCAGCAGCTGTCGGGCCCGGGCGGGCAGGTCGGGCTGACTTCGTCCGAGTTTGCCCTGCTGGCCGGTTTGTCCCGCGCCCCGGGGCGGCAGCTGGAAACGTGGCAGATGATAGAGCTCTTGGGTAAACGGCTAGAGGAGTACAGCAAGGCTAACCTGGAAGTGCAGCTGGTGCGCCTGCGCAAGAAGCTGGTGCAGGCGGGCTGCGACAATAATGCGCTGAAGGCGGTGCGCGGGCAGGGCTACCAGCTGGCGGTAACGCTGGCTATCCAGTAGTACTGGCATTACCAAGGTTGGCCGCAACAAACCCCGCTTGCAAGGCAAGCGGGGTTTGTTTTTTAGCAGCCAGGCTGCCAGGCACGCCGCGGTCGCGGTATCAGGCGGCAGAGCGCATGCTGCTGCCTTCATCCGGTGCGCTAAAGTCGTCGTAGGCGCGCATCATCTCCATCAGCCGCTGGGCAATGCGCCCCTGCATGTCCTGGCTGCCGGACGCGCTGCTGGTGTTGCTGGTGTTGCTCGTGCTGCTGTCGCTGCTGCCGGCTTGCTCTTGCTGGCGCTGGTAGGCCACGCTTTCGCTAAAGCTCACCTTGCCGTCACCGTCGGCGTCTGCCTCGTCAAAGTTGTCTGCCAGCTGGCTGAACAGGCTGGCGGCCTGGGTATTGCCAGACTCTGCGGCGGCCGTGGCCATATCGCCCAGCTGGCTTTGGTCCAGGCCTTGATCCTGGCCCTGGCCACCACGCCCGCCAGGCGGTGGGGGAGGCATGCCGCCGCCGCCCATGCCCTGCATGCCGCCTTGCATGCGCATGGCGTTGAACTGGCTATCGAGCTGTTCCTGCAGCGACTTGATGCCGCTGGTCAGCTCGTCCTGGGTGACTTTGCCGTCGCTATCGCTATCCAGGCTGGAAAACACCTCGTCACTGCTGGCGGTGTTACTGCTTTGGCCGCTACGCGATAGCTGGCTGATGGCGCTGGCAAAATCGTCAGCCTCCAGATAGCTCTGCTTGTCGGTGTCCAGTTTGCTGAAGATCTGCTCGGCGACTTCGCTGGCTTCCGGCCGCTGCCGCATGCCACGCGGCCCACCGCCTGGGCCCTGCATCATATTGGGCATGTAGCTGCTGGTACTGCTTGTTACGCTGCTCATGGTCATTCTCCCTGAAGGGTAGGAAAGCCCGCCCGAGCCGTGCATGGCCAATACCTGTCACGGCCTGTAGCGGGTCATGACACTGTATGGCTGGCTTGTCTGCATGATTTATCCGCTTTGTATCACGATGGATACAAACCACAGTGCTAGCGCGGCAGTACCAGTAGCGCAATCAGGCCGCCATCGCTGGCGTTGCTCAGGTAGAGCTCCCCGCCCATGCGCCGCGCGGCATCGCGGGCGATGGTCAGCCCCAGGCCAGTACCGCCGGTGTGGCGGTTGCGCGAGTCTTCCAGCCTTACAAAGGGCTCGAATACCCGCGCCAGCTGTGCCTCCGGTATGCCGGGGCCGTGGTCGCGAACGCAGATTTCTACCGTGGTATCACTTTGCTGCAGGCTGATATCGGCACTGCCACCGTAGCGCAATGCGTTTTCCAGCAAGTTATCCAGACAGCGGCGCAGGGTGGCGGGCAGGGTGCGCAGCTGGCTGGCTTGGCCGCTAAAGCGCACCGGCTGCCCCAGCTCCTGGGCGTCTTCCGCCATGGCTTGCAGCAGGGCTTCGATATCCAGCTGCTCCCAGCCTTCTTGCTGGCTGTTGTCGCGCAGGTAGGCCAGGGTGGCGTCCAGCATGGCAGCCATCTCGTCTATGTCCTGGTTGAGCCGTTGTTGCAGTGTGTTGTCGTCGATCTGGGTGCCGCGCAGGCGAATGCGCGTCAGCGGTGTACGCAGGTCGTGCGATACGGCGGCCAGAAAGTGGCTGCGCTCCTCCATCTGCCGCCGCAGTTTGGCGCGCATATCGTTGAACAGCTGCGCGGCCTGGCGTGTTTCCAGCGGGCCGGTTTCGTCTATGGGTGGGGCGTCCAGCGTCCGGCCCAGTTCGCGTGCGCCCTGGGTCAGCTGCTCGATAGGGCGTACCAGACGGCGCGCGCCGTACCAGGCCAGTAGCGAAACGGCGGCCAACTGTAGGGCAAAGCCGGCCCAGAATTCCGGTGGCAGGCGGCGTTCACCCCTGTCGTGTGGCGGGCGCTCGCCTGGCGGCGGGCGAGCATGTTCTGCCGAGCGTGGCGGGGGCGGGGCTTCGGGTGGCGGGCCGTCGGGCGCAAATACCACGAACAGGCCGGTCATCACCAGGTGGCTACACAGCAGGGCAGCCAGTACCAGGCCAAACAGGCGGGTAAAAACGGTATCGGGTACAGGCCATTTCATGCGGTGGCTTTCAATTGATCTTGCAGTCCAGCAGGTAGCCTTCGCCGCGTACGGTTTTCAGCAGCTGCGGCTGCTTGGGGTCGTCGCCCAGCTTCTGGCGCAGGCGCGATACCAGCAGGTCGATGCTGCGGTCAAACGCTTCTACCGTGCGGCCTCGTGCAGCATCCATCAGCTGTTCGCGGCTGAGTATGCGCTGCGGGCGTGCCAGAAAGGCGCACAGCAGGCGGTACTCGGCATTGGACAGCGGCACCAGCAGTTGCCCGGGGGTGGTGATCTGGCGTTTCAGGTGGCTAAGCCGCCAGCCGGCAAACTGTACGGTGTCCTGCTCGGCAGCCGAGCCTGGCTTGCCGCGCACCCGGCGTAGCACGGTGTGAATGCGCGCTACCAGCTCGCGCGGGTCGAAGGGCTTCACAACGTAGTCGTCGGCACCCAGCTCCAGCCCCACCACGCGGTCGGCTGATTCGCCACGGGCGGTGAGCATGATGATGGGCGTGTCGCCCACGGCGCGGATATGGCGGCACAGCGATAGCCCGTCTTCGCCCGGCAGCATCAGGTCCAGGATGATCAGGTCGACGCGCTCGTGTTCCAGCTGCTGGCGCAGGCTGGGGCCGTCGCCCACGCACAGGCACTGCATGCCGTAGCCTTGCAGGTACTGCGCCAGCAGGCTGCGGATATCGGGGTCGTCGTCCACGATCAGCAGGCGAATGCCGTGTTCGTTCATGCTGGCTCCTAGGGAAAGTGCCGTGCGCCGCTAGGGTGGCGGCACGGCCGTATGGTTGCGGGTGGCACAGGCCTAGCCGGGGGGCGGCATATCGTGTGGCGGCGGTGGCGACTGTAACACCTGGCGCACGATGCCGGCTTGCTGGCTGCTAAGGCTATCAAAAAATGCCAGCCACGCCGGGGATGGCTGCATGGCCGGTACCGCCAGGCTGGCAGCACGCAGCGCTTGCGACAGGCTCAGGCGGGTATCGGCCAGTTTTTCTTGCAGCCTGAAGCGGGCGTGTTGCAGGCCGCGTTGCTGGCTGGCTTGCTGGTTCAGGTCGTTCTGTTCTGCTTTCAGCCATAAAGACTGCTGGGCGTCGCTCAGCTGCAGTGCGGGCAAAGCGTCCTCCAGCATGATAGCCAATGGGGGCGGTGGCAGGTCGCGTGGCATCTCGTGCCGGGTGCCATGCGGTGGCGGGGGGGCGTCGTCGGCCCGGGCAGGCAGGCTGGTGCCTAGCGCCAGCAGGGCAGTGGCCAGCAGCAGTGTTGTCTTGTACATGATAGGGCTCCTTGATCGGTACGGCACGGGGCGGACGCTGGCAGTATCCGGCCAGGCTGTATCGCCGCCTTGTCCCCTTTGTAACAGCCCTGATACATGGCCGCGCGCCGGGCGGGCAGCATGGCCGTATTTGTCCTGTGCATGGCTTGTCATGGCATGGCGCAGGGCGGAATTGCCCAGCAGAATAGGCTCATCTTCACTGGCATACAGGTAACCCGCCATGTCCGCTTCTGCCCTGATCGTGATTGATGTCCAGCAATCCTTCCTGCACCGCCCGTACTGGGACGAGCGCGAACTGCCGGCCTTCCGCCAGGCAGTACTGGCGCTGATCGCCGGTGCGCGCGCCCGCGGTGTGCCAGTGGTATACGTGCTGCACGAAGACGGCGACGGCCCGTTTGCCGCCGCCAGCGGCCACGTGCAGCCGATGGACTGGCTGCCGCCGGCGCCGGATGCCACCTTTACCAAACACGTACACAACGCCCTTACCGATACCGGCCTGCAGGCGTGGCTGGCGGCGCGCGGCATAAACCGCCTGATCGTCAGCGGCATCCGCACCGAGCAGTGCTGCGAAACCACCACCCGCGTGGGCAGTGACCTGGGCTTTGCCGTGGACTACGTCACCGAAGCCACGCTGACTTTTGCCATGACCCACCCGCACAGCGGCCGCGTATACAGCGCCGACGACATCCGCCAGCGAACCGAGCTGGTGCTGGCCGGCCGTTTTGCCGACATCCATACCGTGGCCAGCGTGCTGGCGCGGCTGGACGCCGATGCGGCCAACCAGGCCACCCTCTGAAAGGACACACACCATGCTGCAACTACGCCCCAGCTGCGAACACTGCAACACGCCACTACCGCCCGACAGCCCAGACGCCCGCATCTGCAGCTACGAGTGCACGTTCTGCGCCCGCTGTGCCGAATCGGTGTTGCACAACGTCTGCCCGAATTGCGGCGGCGGTTTCGCCCCACGCCCCATCCGCCCGGCGCGGCAGTGGGTTGGCCGCACCGGTTTGCCCGTGCATCCGGCCACCCCCACCGTCACCTACCGGCCGGTGGATCTGGCCGCCCATGCCGCGCTGCTGGCGGCGCAGGGCGGGCTGCCGCCCACGCAGCGCTAGCGGCAGCTGTATCCGGTAAATCGGAACGCACTGTTGCTGTCTGGCGCGTGCCGGCTGGCGTAAGCTCGATGTCATCATGCACCGGCCGCGTGCGGCCAACCTTGGGGAGCAAGCCATGAACTGGCAAGACCGGCTGATCGCGCTGGCGATCGTTGCGGTATGGGGTTTCAACTTTGTGGTCATCAAATGGGGCGTGGCCGGCGTGCCACCGTTCCTGCTGGGGGCGCTGCGCTTTAGCGCCGCCGCCGGCCTGGGCCTGCTGTTTGTGCGCCGCCCCGCCATCCCGTGGCGCTGGCTTGCGCTGTACGGCCTCAGTGTGGGGCTGGGGCAGTTTGCCTGCCTGTTTACCGCCATCAAACTGGGCATGCCGGCCGGGCTGGCGTCCATCGTGCTGCAGTCGCAGGCGTTCTTTACCCTGATCATCGGTATGTTATGGCTGGGCGAACGCTTTACGCCGTGGCAGCTGGCCGGCCTGCTGATCGGTAGCGCCGGGCTGTACCTGATCGGCGGCCTGGGTGCGGCCAACCTGCCGCTGGCCGGCTTTGTGCTGACGCTGTGCGGTGCCGCCAGCTGGGCGTTTTCCAACGTGGTGGTGCGCCGCATCGTGGCCGCCGGCTACCGGCCGGACATGCTGGGCCTGGTGGTGTGGAGCAGCCTGGTGCCCATCGTGCCGTTCTTTGCGCTGTCCGGCCTGTTTGAGGCGGACCGTATCGTGTGGGCACAGGTGGCCACGCCGCAAAGCCTGTTTGCCATTGCCTACCTGGCGCTGGTGGCCACGCTGTTCGGCTACGGCCAATGGAGCAAGCTGCTCAGCCGCCATGCGGCCAACGTGGTGGCGCCGTTTTCGCTGCTGGTGCCGTTTTTCGGCGTGCTGTCGGCGGCGCTGGTGCTGGGCGAGCGTCTCAGCTTCTGGCAGCTGGCCGGTGGCGCGCTGCTGCTGGGCGGGCTGGCGGTGAACGTGTTCGGCCCGCGCCTGCTGGCGCTGTGGCGCAAGCCGCAGCCGGCGTAAGGTTGGCCGCATGCACAATACCTTGCAGCTGCGCCCGCCGCAGCCGGCCGATTACGCCGCCTGGCTGCCGCTATGGGACGCCTACAACGCCTTTTATGGCCGCCACGGCGAGCTGGCGCTGCCGGCCGCCATCAGCCAGCTTACCTGGCAACGCTTCCTCGACCCCGCCGAGCCGATGCACGCGCTGCTAGCCTGGCGCGGCAGCCAGCTGCTGGGGCTGGCGCACTATGTGTTTCACCGCAACACGCTGATGGCGCACCACGCCTGCTACCTGCAGGATCTGTTCACCGTGCCGGCCGCGCGCGGGCAGGGCGTAGCGCGGCAGCTGATTGCCGCCGTGCTGGCCGAGGCGCAGGCCGCCGGCAGCCCCAGCGTGTACTGGCACACCCGCCACGACAACGCCGCCGCCCGCCAGCTGTACGACCGCGTGGCGCGGGAGACCGGCTTTGTCGTGTATCGTCACACCTTCTGACCCAGGATCGACCCCATGAAACTGTACCGACTGCTCACCGGCCCCGACGACAGCGCCTTCTGCCACCGCGTGACCGAGGCGCTGAACCGTGGCTGGCAGCTGCACGGCGCGCCCACGCTCACCTTCAACGGCGAACGCGTCATCGCCGGCCAGGCCATCGTCAAGGAGGTGGACGGCGATTACCAGCCGGATATCAAGCTGGGGGAGTTTTAACCGTGTCGGGGCAAGGTGCTCGCCCTCTGTACGTGATTTACAAAATCACTTATCCGAACGGAAAAATTTACGTCGGACAAGACCGCACGGACAGCATTAATTATTTTGGTAGTGCTTCTGACGAGCTCATTGCTAAAGACTTTTCAAGAGATCAAAGGCGTGACTTCACCATACGGAAGGAAATTCTGTGGGAGTCGGCAGACTGCAGCCGTTCGGAGCTAAGTCAGCAAGAGGTCTGCTTTATTCTGGCGTTGGGCGCTAATAACCCAGCGGTTGGTTACAACCAATGGCCGCAGTTCAAGCCAAGGCAGTGACAAGGTTGGCCGCATGAAAGACATCTACTTCCTGCTCACCCCGCGCTACCTGGCGCTGGACTTTGTCGGCCCGGCCGAGGCGTTTCGTATGGCGCAGGACGAGGGCGCGCCGTTTCGGCTGCACATTGCCGGCCCGGCCACGGAGTGCGTCTGCTCGCTGGGGCTGGTGTCGTGCATCGACCCGCTACCCGCAGCGGTGGCGGACGGCAGCCTGGTGATCGTGGTGGGGACGGTAGATGAAGACGCCGATTACGCCACGCCCGAGGCGCAGCAGCTGGTGGCCTGGCTGCGCCAGCACATCCGCCCGCAGGTGGCGTTGGCCACCGTGTGTTCCGGCGCGCTGCTGGCCGGCATGGCCGGGCTGCTGGACGGCCGCGCCTGCACCACGCACCACAGCATTGTGGCCAAGCTGGCCGCCACCGCGCCGCGTGCGCGGGTGCTGGATAACCGCGTATTTGTGGAAGATGGCCACATCGCCACCTCGGCCGGCATTACCACCGGCATGGACCTGGCGCTGGCACTGATCGAGCGCCATGCCGGGCCCGACGTGGCGGCGCGCGTGGCGCGGCGCATGGTGCTGTACAGCCGCCGCGCTGGCGACGACGCCCAGCTATCGCCGTGGCTAGCCTTTCGCAACCACCTGCATCCGGCAGTACACCGCGCACAAGACGCCATCGCGCGCGACCCGGCGCAGCCGTGGCCCTTGGCCGCGCTGGCGGAGCGTGTGCACCTGAGCCCGCGCCACCTGACGCGGCTATTTCGCCAGCAAACCGGCGTCAGCATTGTGGAGTACCAGCAACGCTTGCGCGTGGCGGTGGTGCGCCAGCTATTGCAGCAGGGCATACCGGTAGAGCGCGCGGCCGAGGGCGCCGGTTTTGCCTCGGCACGCGATATGCGCCGGGTGTGGGCCAAGTTCGAGCCGCAGCTGCCGGGGCAGGTGGGCGGGCGTTTGTAAGCTGCCTGTTACCTGCGGCCACAATCTGCCAACCCTTTGCCTGGTTCTGGCTGGCATGCTGGCGTGTTTGGCCAGACGGGAGCAGGGCATGAGTTACAGCGGTATGGCAGTTGGCGGTAGCCAGATGTTGAAAGGCGTGGTCGGCTTGGGTAAAGGTGCCTACCACGTGGGCGAAGCGGTGGTCGATACGGTGACTGCCGATTTCGGCGAGGCGGCGCTTGATCTGGCAGAGGCTGGCATCGAGCTGGCCGGTGGCGCCTTCAACCTGGCTGCGGGGGCGGCGGAAACGGCGGTAGAGGCGGCCGAGGTGGTATACGAAACGGTGTCAACCACCGGCGAGAGCGTGGTCAATGGCCTGAAGGTAGCCGGTAACGTCATCGATATTTTTGCCTGAGCATGAGCAGGGTCAAGCACAAGGCCTGCCGGCAGGCTGGCCTTGTTGCAGGCGAGGCTCAATCGCCAAACAGGCGCAGTTCGCGGGCGCGGTTGATCAGCTGCACTGCGTTGCTGGCGCCCAGCTTGCGTTGCAGGTTTTCACGGTGTTTGTCCACGGTGCGTACCGACAGTGAAAAATGCGCGGCGATGTCGGCGTGCGGCCAACCCTGGCAGATCAGCTGCAGCACCTGGTACTCGCGGGCGGTGAGTGCCACCTGGCTGTCCTGCATCAGCGCGCTGGCCGCCGGGCTGATCACGCGCTGGCCGGCCAGTACCCGTTGCAGAGCGGCCAGCATATCTGCCGCCGAGCCTTCTTTGAGTAGTAGGCCGTCGGCGCCGGCTTGTTGTACCTGGGCTAGCAGCTGCCCGCCGCGTTCTGCTGTCAGCATGACCAGGCGCAGGGCCGGGTAGCGCTGGCGCAGGTGTTGCAGCGTGGCCAGGGCATTGCCGCCGGGCATGTTGTAGTCCATCAGTACCAGCTGCGGTTCATGCTGTTGCACCAAGGGCAGCAGTGCGTCCAGCGTGCCGCACTCGGCCACTACCTGATATTCGGGCTGCATGCCCAGCAATAGCTTGAGGCCATCGCGAAAAATGGCGTGGTCGTCGGCTATGATCACGGCTGAGCGCATTTTTAACAGTTTTCCATGAAATCAATACGCAGCATTGTAGGCAGCCTGGCGTTCCTGTTGCTAGTGCTCCTGTGGAGCCCGCCGCTATGGGCGCAGGCACATTACTGGCAAGACCAGGCCGGCCAGCTCAGTGAGACCCAGGCATGGCAGCAGGCGGCGCGCTGGCCTTTGCAGCTGCGCCAGCCGTGGCGCAGTGCGGCAGCTGACTGGGCATGGCGCCCCGTACTGGCGGCAGAGGCCGGCCCACAGCGGGTGCTGGTACTGGGGGTGCCCGATGTCCGTTTTGTACAGCTGTGGCACCGCCGCGCCGATGGTAGCGTGCGGCAGCTGATACGGCTGGGAGAAGGGGCAGCCTATACGGCACGGCCACTGCCGGCGCGCATGCTGGCGCTGCCGCTACCCGATACGCTGCAGGCGGGCGACAGCCTGCTGCTGCGCTATCGCACCCACGGCAATACCCCGCTGCAGCTGGATATCGCCCCGCGCTGGCAGTGGCAGGCCGGCCTGGCGGACAGCAATATGGCAAACGGCCTGCAGCTGGGGGTGCTGCTGGCCTTGATGGTGTTTGCCCTGCTGCAGTACTTGCTGGCGGGCGAGCGCACCTTGGCACTGTACGCCGCGCTGGCCGCGGCGATGATGGCCATGCTGCTGCAGCTGGAAGGCTATACCTTCGCCTGGCTGTGGCCGCAGGCCGGCAGCTGGAACCAACTGGCACCGCCCTTGCTGATGGGCGTGGTGCTGCTACTGCAGTCGCTGTTTGCCCTTAGCCTGTTTGGCGTGGCACGCAGCCATCACCGTTTGTACCTGGCGTATCTCGCCCAGCTGGGCTCGTTGCCCTTGGCAGGTTTTGCTTACTTTTACGCTGGGTGGCTGTGGCCGTCGCTGTTGTCGGCACTGGCGTATCTGGGCTTGATTCTCTACACGGGTGCTTACTACGGGCGCCGCGGTTCGCCGCTTGCCGTGCCGTTTCTGGCCGGCGCGCTGCTGAATGTGCTGTTGTCCAATGTGCTGTTTGGCTTGGTGCTCAGCGGCCTGGCCCTGCCGGTTTCGCCTTTTGCCTTGCCCAAGCTGGGTTATGCCGCCGAGGCGCTGTGTTTTGCGGTAGCGCTGGCGCGCAAGGTGCAGCTGCTGCAGCGCCGCGTGGCCGATAGCCGCCGCCGCCACGAGCAAGAGGCGCTACAGCTGGCGCAGGCCGAGGCCGCTACCGCTGCCGCCCGCCAGCAGGCACGGGCCAGCCAGCTGCAGTTGGCCGCTACGAGCCACGACCTGTCGCAGCCCTTGGCATCGTTGCGGCTGGCGCTAGGGGCGCTGGCGCCGCTACCACAGGCGGCGCCGGTGCTGGCTCACGTGAACCGCACGCTGGATTACAGCGAAGCCTTGCTTGGTGGGCTGATTGCCGAGGCGCGCGGCCAACTGCAGGCGGTGCCGGCCAGCCTGCCCCTGGGGCCGTTGCTGGCGGATGCCTGCCAGCGCCACGCGCCGGCCGCCGCGCTCAAGGGGCTACGCCTGGTGTGCCACGACACCGCCTGGCATTACCCGGCGGCGCCGCTGCTACTGGGGCGCATTCTGGACAACCTGCTGGTGAACGCTATCCGCTATACGCCGGCAGGCAGTGTGCTGCTGGGTGTGCGTTACCGGCCCGGTGCGCTGGTGATCGAGGTGCGCGATAGCGGCCCTGGTCTGGCTGCCGGCCAGCTGCAGCGCTTGCTGCAGCCGTTCCAGCGCGGTGAAGGGCAGGGCGGCGACGGCCACGGCCTGGGCTTGCACATCACCCGTTCGCTGTGCGAAGCAGCCGGTTATACGCTGGCAGTGCGCTCCACGCCCGGCAAGGGGGCGGTGTTTGCCGTGCAGATGCCGCTGGCAGCCGGCCAGGCCGCCACGGGCTGACCGAAACAGCGCGGCTCGGGCAGGCACAGGCCTATTTCGGCAAAAGCACTGTCTACGCACTGGCGGTTGGCCGCACTCACCTGAAACCAGTCGCGCCCGGCCAGCCAGCTAATGCCCAGGGTGTGGATGCTGTAATGCAGCGCCAGCGCCTCGCCAAAGCAGCCGAATACTACCCCGCGCGACAACATCAGCAAGCGCCAGGACAAGCTGCCCAGAATGTAATGCAGCTGCGCCGAGTAGGCGTTGCCGGCGTCCTGGCGGATAACGCGGGTACGGCAGCGCGCGTATTGCGCCATGTCCAGGTTGGCCGGCTCGGCCACGTCGATGACCGGCAGTTTTTTATCTGGCCGGCACAGCTGTGCTACGTCGTCGGCCTGCAGTCTGGCCGACTGGCTGTGGGTACACGCTACCACCGCGTCTACCTGGCCGATGTCGGCGATGCGGGTGTGCACGGCAATGCCGTGTTCGGCCTGCACCTGGGCCAGCGCGCTGGCGTTGCCGCCGTATCCCACTACCTCGTAGCCGGCGTCGCGTAGCGGCTGCAGGATGGCCGAGCCCAGAATGCCGTAAGGGCCGATCACCAGCACGCGGCCGTGACCGGGGGCGATGGCGTGCGTTTGCAGCGCACGGAACACGTCGGCCAGCAGCATGTTGGCCGTACCGTTATCGCCAATGGTGAACAGCAGGTGCGGAAAGCGCGCCTTCAGTTCGGCACCGTCGCGGCCGAACAGCCGCTTGGTGGACGCCGCCAGCAGGATGACGCGGGCGCCGTTTTGTTCGGCCCACTCGGTGGCAGCGATAAACTGCGCCTTGGCCAGGCGGCGGCCGTCGCGGCTCAGCATCTCTTCGGCGGTAACAAAAATGCCGCGCACACGGCCAGCGACCCCGCGCAGGTAGATGCGCGGGCCGTTGGCGTGGCCCAGGCGCGGCGCACGGCCGCCAAAGAAGCGCTGCCGTTCGGCCTCGTCGCGCAGGTTGGTAATGAACACCACGTCTACCGGCGGGCGGCCGGTCAGCATACGTGCCAGGGCACGCAGATCGCACAGCGCTACCATCAGGCGCCACAGATTGGCCAGCATGGCTTGTCTCCTGTTATTGAAATCAGCCACCATGCTAGGGCGGGCAGCGCCCATACTGAATACGCGGTGTCGCGTATTCTTCGCCCTGACCGTGCAAAGCACGTACAATCCGCCGATTGATTTTGCGGTATCTGCCATGACCATTACCCTTCCTGCCGGCGACGGCAAACCCGGCCTGCACTTTCGCAGCCTGCACCGCGAGCGCTATGATTTTGCCGCGCTGATTGCGGCCAACCCCGAGCTGGCCGAGTTTGTGCGCCATAACGAGCACGGCATCGAAACCGTGGATTTCCACAACCCCGCCGCCGTCAAAGCGCTGAACCGCGCGCTGCTGATGCACCACTACGGCGTGCTGTTCTGGGACATTCCGCCCGGCTACCTGTGCCCGCCGGTACCCGGCCGCGCCGACTACCTGCACCACGCAGCCGACCTGCTGGCCAAGAGCAATAAAGGCACCATTCCCAAGCGCGCCACCGTGCTGGATATCGGTGTGGGCGCCAACTGCATCTACCCTATCGTGGGGCGTCATGTGTATGGCTGGCGCTTTGTGGGCAGCGATATCGACGCCGACGCGCTGCGCATGGCCAGGCTGATCGTGGATGCCAACCCGCAGCTGAAAAGCGGTCTGAAGCTGCGCCAGCAAACCGATGCGGCCAACGTGTTCGACGGCATCATCAAGCGCGAAGACCGCTTCGACCTGACCATCTGCAACCCGCCGTTCCACGGCTCGGCAGCCGAGGCCGACGCCGCTGCGCGCCGCAAGGTAGCCAACCTGACCGGCCAGCGCATGGCCAATGTGGAGCTGAACTTTGGCGGCCGCCACCACGAGCTGTGGTGCGAGGGCGGCGAGGAGTACTTCCTGGCCACCATGGCGCGCCAGAGCGTGCGCTACGGCCATCAGGTAGCGTGGTTCAGCTCGCTGGTATCCAAAGTGGACAATGTGCGCGGCCTGCTGCGCGAGCTGGAAATGTGCAACGCCAAGCGTGTGATTACGCTGGATATGGCGCAGGGCAACAAGATCAGCCGGGTGGTGGCCTGGACCTTCCTGGACAAAGAAGCCATGGCAGAGTGGCGCGACGAGCGCTGGGACGCCTGACACCCGTCTAGCATGCAGCGGCCAGTGGCTGGTACCAGGCGCTGTACTGCTCGCCTGGCCACGGTAAAGCAATACTTGATCTAGTGCAGGGTTGGGTAGAAGCCCGGCTGATAATGTGTATATTCTATAGAATATATTAATTTAAAATGCGTGTTTTTATGCATTTTGCTTGATATGCTGCGCCTTGTGCGTGCCACCAAGCCGTCTGGGAACTTGCTATGAAATATGCCCTGCTTTGTCTGGCCGCGCTGGCCACACTTCCTGCTGCTGCCCACGCCGGCCGTCTGGACGACGTGCTGGCTGCGCGGGAAGTACGCGTGTGCATCTGGCCCGATTATTACGGTATCTCCTACCGTAACCCGAAAACACGCCAGCTCAGCGGTGTCGATATCGATATGGCGCAGGGCCTGGGCCGCGACCTGGGCGTGCCTGTGCGTTTTGTCGATAGCTCGTTTGCCAGCCTGATACCCGATATCGAACAAAACCGCTGCGACATCGCCATGTTTGCCATCGGTATCAACCCGGCGCGTAGCGAAAAGCTGCGTTTTACCCGCCCGCACCTGATCAGCGATATTTACGCCATTACCACCAAGAGCAACCGCCGCATCCAGCGTTGGGAAGACATCGACAAACCCGGCATGGTGGTGGCCGTGGCCAAAGGCACGCTGCACGAGCCGGTGATGCGTGAAAAACTGAAGCAGGCCACGCTGCTGGTGACCGACACGCCGCAAGGGCGCGAGCAGGAGGTGGAGTCTGGCCGCGCCGATGTGTTCATGACCGACTATCCGTTTAGCCGCCGTATGCTGGAAACCACCGACTGGGCACGCCTGGTGGCCCCGCCGGCCACCTATCACCTGACCCATTACGCCTACGCCATGAAAAAGGGCGACGATGCCTGGTACGAGCGGGTGTCGCGCTTTCTGGAGCGGGCACGGCAAGACGGCAGCCTGGCTGCGGCGATCAAGCGCCACAAGCTGGACCCGGTGGCCGAGCGCTAGAGCAGGGCCAGCGTGAGTACGTACAGCAGCTTGCAAGCCCGGCTGGGCCTGAATCAGCGCGCCACCTTTGTCATGGTGGTGGTGCTGGTGCTGCTGTTTACCACCCTGGCTACCGCCTCTGTACAGTGGCGTTTGCGTAGCGAAGCACTGTCGCGGCAGTTTGCGCTGGCCAACCTGACCGTGCGCGCGCTGGAAGACCAGCTCACCCAGAGCCTGAACGTGGTAGAGCGCACCTTGCTGCTGTCCGGCAGCACTCGCCAGCGTAGCGACAAGCTCAAGGCCTTTTTGCAGCAAGCACCCTATATCCGCTCTATTGCGCTGGAAAACAGCCAGGGCGTGGTCGAGGCCAGTACCAATGCGGCCAACCTGGGGCTGAGCCTGCCGCGCCAGCAGTTCATGCCGCAAAGTACCGAGCCACTGGGCGTGCTGCGCACCGGCCCCTTGACTGCCGGGCGCGACTTTGCCGACAGCCCGCTGGCCGGGCAGCCGGCGCAGCGCGGCATCAGCTTTATTCCGGTGGCGCTGGACGTGATGCAGGACGACCAGCGCTGGGTGACGGTACTGGCCGCGCTCAATACCGACTATTTCCTGAATTTCTACGGTAACCACATCAGCCCGCAGCAAGGCCAGGTGGCCCTGCTGCGCTACGATGGCAGCCTGATCGTCAGTACCGACCCGCAGGCGCTGCCCGGCCACCGCGGCCCCAGCCGCTTGCTGGCGGCCAGGCTGGCGCAGACCGATGCCGACAGCTACCGCGAAACCTGGCCGGGTGGCCGGCGCGTGCTGACGGCCTACCGCGCCTCGCGTGCCTACCCCTTTGTGCTGGCGGTACACCTGGACGAAAGCCATGCCCTGGCCGCCTGGCGCCAGGAAGCCTGGCGCACCGCCTGGGTGGTGGCCGGTGTGCTGCTGCTATTGCTGGGGGTGGCGACACTCTACTTTCTGCGCTTCGAGCGCCTGGCGCGGGCGCGGGCGCGTGACGAACAAGACCTGCGTATTGCCGCTGCGGCTTTCGATTCGCAAGAAGGCATTTTTGTGACCGATACGCGCAGCGTGATCCTGCGGGTGAACCGCGCCTTTACCCGCATTACCGGCTACACCCAGGCCGAGGCGGTAGGGCAGACGCCCAGCCTGTTGAGTTCCGGGCGGCACGGGCCGGCGTTTTATGCCCACCTGTGGCACTTGCTGCTCAGCCACGGCAGCTGGAGTGGCGAAATCTGGAACCGCCGCAAAAACGGCGAAATCTATCCGGAGTGGCTCACGGTTACTGCCGTGCAGGACGCCAGCGGGGATGTGACGCACTACGTGGCCATGCTCACCGACATTACCCAGCGCAAGGCGGCCGAGCAGGAAATCCAGCAACTGGCCTACTACGACCCGCTAACCCGCCTGCCAAACCGCCGCCTGCTGCTGGAGCGCCTGGAGCGGGCGCTGGCGCACACCGACAGCGAAGGGGCCTTGCTGTTTCTTGATCTGGACAACTTCAAAACGCTGAACGACACCCTGGGGCACGATCACGGCGATATGCTGTTGCAGCAGGTTGGCCGCAGGCTGCTAGCCGGTGTGGGCGAGAGTGACACGGTCGCGCGGCTGGGCGGGGACGAGTTTGTGGTACTGCTGCCCGCGCTGGGCAGCAATGTGGCCGAGGCGGCGGCGGTGGCGCAGCGCCTGGGTGAAAGCCTGCGCCTGGCGCTGAACGCCATCTACGACCTGAACGGCCACGATTACCAGTGCACGCCCAGTATCGGCATCTCGCTGTTTGCCGACGGCCCGCGCGAGTGCGACGAGCTGATGAAGCGCGCCGACATGGCGCTGTATAGCGCCAAGGCAGCAGGGCGCAATACCGTGCGCTTTTTCGACATGCAGCTACAGCGTAGCGTGGCGGAGCGCGCCCGGCTGGAAAGCGCCCTGCGCCGCGTACTGGCCGAAGAACAGCTGAGCCTGCACTACCAGCCGCAGGTGGATGCCAGCGGCCGGATCTGCGGCGCGGAAGCCCTGCTGCGCTGGCACGATAGCGTGCTGGGCAATTTGCCGCCGCAACGCTTTGTGCCCCTGGCCGAGGATACCGGGCTGATCGTGCCTATCGGGCTATGGGTACTGGAGCAGGCCTGCCGCCAGCTGGCGCGCTGGGCGGCCAGCCCGCATACGGCCGGGCTGAGCCTGTCGGTGAACGTGAGCGTGTGCCAGCTGCGCCAGCCGGACTTTGTGGCCCAGCTGCGCGCCATTCTGGCGCAAACCGGTGCCGCGCCGGCGCGCCTGGTGCTGGAGCTGACCGAAAGCGTGCTGATGGACGACGATGGCAGCGGCAGCAGCAAGATGCGCGCGCTGCGCCGCCTGGGGGTACGCCTGGCGCTGGATGATTTTGGCACCGGCTATTCTTCGCTCAGCTACCTGAAAAAGCTGCCGCTGCACCAGATCAAGCTGGACCAGTCGTTTGTGCAGGGCATGCTCAGTGACGGCCACGACGCCGCCATCGTGCGCGCCGTGCTGGGCCTGGCGCAAAGCCTGCAGCTGGACGTGCTGGCCGAGGGCGTGGAAAGCCAGGCGCAGTTCACCAGCTTGCTGGCTTGCGGCTGCCAGCACTTCCAGGGCTACCTGTTTGGTGCGCCGCAGCCGCTGGCCGCGTTCGAACAGCTGCTGTCTGCGGCGTACAGCAGCGGCGACCGTTAAGGCTTGCCCGCCGCAGCGGCAGCGGCGCGCAGCTTGTCTTTCTTGCTCATGCGTTTGCCCTTGATGCCGCCGTTATCGTCGGCTGCGGCCAACCTGGCCGCCGGGGTGTCGGTGGCCGGATAGGCCGCCAGCTGTTCACGGGCAATCTTCAAACCCAGGCGTTTTTCTATCAGGCGAAAGTGCGCGCGGCTATCGGCATCGATCAGGCTGATGGCCACACCGGCTTGCCCGGCGCGGCCGGTGCGGCCTATGCGGTGGGTGTAGTCCTGCGGCGAGCGCGGCAGCTCGGCGTTGATTACCGCCGGCAACGCCGGAATATCGATACCGCGCGCCGCCAGATCGGTGGCCACCAGCACCTGCAGCGTGCCGTTTTTCAGGTTGTCCAGCACGCGCTCGCGCCGGCCCTGGGCCAGCTCGCCGTGCAGCGCGGCGGCACGGATACCCTCGCGCTGCAGCCATTGCGCCAGCTCGGCGGCGTCGTGCTTGCTGTTGACGAATACCAGTACCTGCGGCCAGGCCGCCTCGCACAGCAGCGCCTGCAGCACGGCGTAGCGGTCTGCCGCATTGATGTCGATGGCACGCTGGCTGATGTCCGGCGCGGCCTCGTCGGCGATGGCCACGCGCTGCGGCTGCTGCAGCAGGCGTGCGGCCAACTGTTGTACGTTGGCCGCAAAAGTGGCCGAGAACATCAGCGTCTGCCGCTGCGGCGGCAGCAGGGCCAGGATGCGGCCCAGCTCGTCGGCAAAACCCAGCGCCAGCAGGCGGTCGGCCTCGTCCAGCACCAGGGTGTCGATGCTGCCCAGCGGCACAGCGTTGTTGGCGATCAGGTCTAGCAGGCGGCCAGGCGTGGCGACGATGAAATCGGCCCCGCCGCGCAGCGCCATCAGCTGCGGGTTGATGGACACACCGCCGTAAGCCACCACGATTTTCGGGCGTGGCAGGTGGGCAGACAGCTGCCACAGGGTGTCCCCCACCTGCTGCGCCAGCTCGCGCGTAGGCAGCAGGATCAGGCTGCAGCCACCGCCTGCAGTCAGCTGCTTTTGCAGCAGCGGCAGGCAGTAGGCCGCCGTTTTGCCCGAGCCGGTACGGGCGGTAGCCAGCACGTCGTGGCCAGCCAGAATAGGCGGAATGGCGGCGTGCTGGATGGCGGTGGCGCGGTCAAAGCCGGCGTCGGCCAGCGCGCGTTGCAGCGCCGCGTCGAGCGCCAGGGTAGAAAAAGGCATGGGCAGGGCCGGGTAAGGTGCAAAGGCGGCAGTCTACGGGGTTTGCGCTGTGGCAACCAGCACAGCAAGCACGGTATGGCCTGGGCATGGCGGTTGACGCGGATAGACAGGATACGCATGATTCAAGCGCTTGTTTTATTATTGCCACCCCACCGCCGAGGCTACATGAAAAACCGCGAAGAAGATTTGTTCGTGCCCGTTACCGCCAGCGATACCCTGTACGTAAAGCGTATCCGCCACCCGCAGCACGACGGCCAGCCGGTACTGATGGTGCACGGCGTGATGGCCAACGGGCGCATTTTTTATTCCGATAGCGGCAAAGGGCTGGCGCACTACCTGGCGCGCCACGGCTACGACGTGTACGTGGCCGACTTGCGCGGGCGCGGGCGCAGCACACCGCGTATCAGCCGCCACGCGCGCCACGGCCAGACCGAAATCATCCGCGAAGACCTGCCCGCGCTGCACGCTGCCGTGTGCCAGCACAGCGGTGGCCAGGCGGTGCACTGGATGGCGCACTCCTGGGGCGGGGTGCATATGAGCAGCGCGCTGTTGTACCAGCCGGCACTGATCCCGCAGGTGGCCAGCCTGGTGTACTTCGGCAGCAAGCGCAGCGTGCACGCGCGCAACCTGAACAAGCTGCTGGAAGTGGACCTGATGTGGAACGGCGTGGCGCGGCTGCTATGCCGCAGTGTGGGGTATTTGCCGGCGCAGCGCATCGGCCTGGGGGCGGACGACGAAACCGACAAAAGCCACTGGCAGAGCAAGCAGTGGGCCAAGGTGCGCCCCTGGGTAGATAGCGACGACGGCTTTGATTACGCCGCCGCCGCACAGCGCCATACCTTGCCGCCAGCGCTGTATTTTGCCGCGCAAAACGACCCGTGCCGCGGCCACCCTGGCGATGTGAAACGCTTTCGTGCCGAAAGCGGCGCCCACACCTCGTGCGTGCATCTGCTGGCACGCCATACCGGCTACCGCCACGATTACAACCATGTCAGCTTGCTGACCCACCCCGATGCGGCCAACGATCACTTCCCGCTGGTACTGGCCTGGCTGGCGGGCAACCATCAGCAGGTAGCAGAAAACTACTAAGGACTGTCAACACTATGGCTTGCTGCGGCAAAGGTGCACCGTGCGCTTGATCTGGCGCATTGGCGGCAGGCGGCGCGCATGGTACAAAGCCCGCCTTGATGTTTTTTGCCGGATGTCACCATGACTGTTTTGCAATTTGATCTGGATGCCGTACTGGACGCCTTGGCCGATAAAGGCTGGGTGGTGATACCGCACGCCTTGCCCGCCAGCCTGGTACAAAACCTGCGCGATACCTGCCTGTCGGTATGGCAGCAGGGCTTGTTTCACGAGGCGGCTACTGGCCGTGCTACCGGCCAGGCGCGCCGCGCAGAGATCCGTAGCGACTCGGTACTATGGCTGGACCAGGTGGCCGCCGAGCCGGCCGTGCAGGCGTATAACGCCGCCATGGACGACATCATGCACGCGGTGAACCGTGGCCTGTATCTGGGCCTGGCCGAGCTGGAATCTCACTTTGCCGTGTACCCGGCCGGTGCCTTTTACAAGAAGCACCTGGACCGGTTCCAGGACGATGACGCGCGCACGCTGACCACGGTGTTTTATCTGAATGAAGGTTGGCCGCAAGGGGCCGGCGGGCAAATTCGCCTGTATCTGGATGACGCTTGCAGCGAGTATCTGGATATCGAGCCGGAGGCCGGCACGCTGGTGTTGTTCCTGTCCGACCGTTTCTGGCACGAAGTGCTGCCGGCGCGGCAGCAGCGCCTGTCGGTAACCGGCTGGTATCGCCGCCGTACCGACCGCGTGCTGTAAGGCGGGCCGCTAGCCGGGTTTTGGCTGCGTGCTAGCCCAAGCTGTACAGCGCGCTGCTCAGCTCGCTATTGATGCCGGCTTCGCCGATGACGCAGTTACGGCCACTGCGCTTGGCGTGGTACAGGCGCTGGTCGGCCAGTTGCAGCAGGCTGGAGGGCGTATCGATACCATTTTGCAGGCTGGCCACGCCGGCGCTGATGGTGACCACCTGGCTGACCAGCGAAGCCGGGTGCGGGATGGCCATGGTTTCTACCGTACGGCGCATGCTTTCCAGTAGCTGCCACGCCCCCTGGCCCTGTGTAGCGGGCAGGATCACGACAAATTCTTCGCCGCCATAGCGGGCGGCCAGGTCGCCGGGGCGACCCAGGTTGGCCGCAATGGTTTGCGCCAGCTGCTGCAGCACGCGGTCGCCCATGGCATGGCCGCAGTGGTCGTTGTACTGCTTGAAGCAGTCTACGTCGATGATGGCTACCGACAGCGGTAGCTGGTTGCGGCGGGCGCGCTCCCATTCACCGTGGTAGACCTGGTCCAGCTGGCGGCGGTTGGGCAGCTCGGTCAGGCCGTCGATATTGGCCAGGCTTTCCAGCATGCGGCGCTGCCGCTCCAGCTTGAGGTGGGTGGCCACGCGCGCCTTGACGATGACCTCGTTCAGCGGCTTGGTGATGTAGTCCACCGCGCCGCGCAGCAGGCCTTGCGCCTCGTCTTCCGGCCTGTCCTGGCCGGTAATGAAAATCACGGGAATATTCTTGGTGCGCGCGTCGTGGCGCAGGGCTTGCAGTACGGCAAAGCCGTCCATTTCCGGCATCACGACATCAAGCAAAACCAGGTCGGGGTGGTGCTCGCGCGCCAGCTGCAGTGCCTGCTGGCCGTTTTTGGCCATCAGGACGGTGTAATCGGTTTTCAGCAGGCCATCCAGCAAGTGCAGATTGATGATGACATCGTCCACGATCAGGATTTTTTGTTGTTGTTTCATGTGGTACTTCCGATGGGCAAGTCCAGTGTCTTGATCAGTGTTTGCAGCTGTCGATAAGCCTGATCATATTCTATCTGATCTAGTAATTTACCGATATTAATCAAATGCTCATGGCAATCTATAGGCATTGCATCAAAAAGTGCGGCTAATGCTTCATCGGCACGGGAGTCGGCGTGCTTGAGTTTATCTTGCAAATGTTGCAAAAGCCGCATTTGTTCCAGAGGCGTCTGCGGCTGCGCGGTACTGCGCGCTGGGGCGCTGCGGCTGTCTTGTAGCTGGCGCAGGGTTTTATCCAGCTCGTCTTGCAGCTCGGGCAGCAGGGCTTCGGCGGCCAGGCGCTGGTGGTCGCGCAGGGCGCTGTCGATATCCGATGCCAGCCGGGCCAGGCGCTGTGCATCCACGTAGGCTGCAGCGGCTTTCAGGCTGTGCGTGTGGTATTCGATGGCGGCCCAGTCCCCGGCTTCGCGTAGTAGCTGCAGCTTGGCAGGCAGCTGGCGGTAGCTGCTGACAAAGTGGTATTGCAGGCGTTGCGCCAGGTTGTGGCTGCCCTGGCGCGGGGTGGGCTGCAGCGCGCGGCGTGGCTGGTGGGCGGGTAGCCAGCGCAGCAGGGTGGCAATCAGGGCATCGGGGACGATGGGTTTGTCCAGATGGTCGTTCATGCCGGCGGCCAGGCTGGCCTGATGGTCGCTGACCATGGCGTGCGCGCTCAGCGCCACGATGGGCAGGCTGGCGTGCGCCGGGTTGGCGCGTATTTGCCGGGTAGCGGCAAAGCCGTCCAGCATGGGCATCTGGATATCCATCAGCACCAGGTCGTAGTGGCCGATATTGACAGCGTCTACCGCATCGACCCCGTTTTCGGCGATATCGATCAGCAGCCCGCTGTCTTCCAGCATGCCCAGCACCACCTCGCGATTGATGGCATTGTCGTCTACCAGCAGAACACGGCAGCCGGCTACGCCGGACAGGCTGGCCAGCTGGATGGCCATGCGCTGTTTCTCATCTGGCGGGGCGGGCAGGGCGTGGCCTGCCAGGCTTTGCAGCAGGGTAAGCACGCTGGCAGGGCGTGGCGGTTTGGCCAGCATGCCTTGCAGGCCCGTGGGCAGCTCGTCTTCGTTGTCGCCGTAGGGCTGGATCAGCATCACCACGGCCGGTTCGCACGCCAGGCGGGCATCGCGCAGGCGCTGCAGGGTGTCGCTACCGCTCCAGCCCGGCATCTGGCTATCCAGCAGCACCAAGTCTATGGGCTGGCCTTGTTCGCTGGCCTGATGGAGCTTGGCCAGTGCAGCCATGCCATCGCCGGCTTCGCTGACCTTCATGCCCAGGTTGAACAGCATATTGCCCAGGGCGCTACGTGCTTGCGGGTGGTCGTCTACCACCAGCACATGGCGGTTGGGCAGCGGAGTGTCGGGGGCGGTATCGGTTTGCCATGGTAGGGTGATGCGCAGGGTAAAGCTGCTGCCGCGGCCAGGCTGGCTGTCTACGGCCAGCTCGCCTTGCATCAGGCTGGCCAGCTGTTTGCAAATGGCCAGCCCCAGGCCGGTGCCGCCGTAGCGCCGCGTTACCGAGCCGTCGGCCTGGGTAAACGAGTGGAACAGCTGGTCGCGCAGCGCCGGCTCTATGCCGATACCGCTGTCTTGCATGGTGAAGCTCAGGGTCACGCTATGGGCGTCTTGCTCGGTAACCGCTACCGACAGGGCGATCTGGCCGCGCTCGGTAAATTTGGCGGCATTGCTGGCCAGGTTGCACAGGATTTGCTCCAGCCGCAGCGGGTCGCCGATCAGCCTGCCGGGCACGTTGGCCGCAATCTGGTAGATGGGTTCGATGGGTTTGCCCTGGATGCGCAGCACCATCACGTCGGCCACGCGTTCCAGAATGTTGTCCAGCGAGAAGGGCACGCTTTCCAGCGTGAGCTTGCCGGCTTCGATCTTGGAGAAGTCCAGAATGTCGTTGAGTATCTGCAGCAGCCCTTCGCCGCTGGCCAGAATCTTGTGCAGATAGTGGCCTACTTGCAGGTCCGGGTCGCGCTGCAGCGCCAGGCGGGCCATGCCCAGAATGGCGTTCATCGGGGTGCGGATCTCGTGGCTCATATTGGCCAGGAACAGCGATTTGGTGCGCGTGGCGTCTTCGGCGCGCTGGCGCGACTCGGCCATGGCCTGTTCTGCCGCTTTGCGCGCGCTGATATCCATGATCACCACCACCATGCCGGCGTCCGGCTCGGCCGGGTTCACCAGCTTGGCGCTGATAGCGCACCACACCGGGCTGCCATCCTGGCGCCGCAGCGCCATGTCGGTTTCCAGATAGCTGCTGCGTGTCAGGTGGCCGGTAAGCTGGTAGTCGCTTTCGCTGAGGTAGGCCAGCTGGGTGGGCTGTTTGTCCAGCGCGCCACGGGGGTAGCCCAGTATCTGCTCGAAGCCCTGGTTGCACTGCTGGAAGACGCGGTCGCGCACAAAGGCAATGCCGACCAGCGCGTTGTCCAGAATGGCTTGCTGCTCCAGCCGTATCTGGTTCAGCCGGGCGGTGCGCTCCTGTACCTGGCGCTCCAGGTTGTCGTACAGCCGCGCATTGTCGATGGACACCAGCGCCTGCAGGGTAAGCATGCGCAGGAAGGTGAGCCGGTCGTGGCTGAACGCGTGCTGAATCAGGCGGTTTTCCAGGTACAGCACGCCGATAACCTGCTGCTTGCGCAGGATGGGCAGGCACAGCACCGAGCCCGGCTGGTGTTGCTCGACGTAGGGGTCGGCATGAAAGCGTTGCGAGGCGGCCAGATTGCCTTCTACCAGCGCTTCGCCTGTGCGGATGACATAGCGCAGCAGCGACAGTGGCAGCAGCGGGTGTTGCCGCGCGTCCAGCAGTACCGGCTCGGGCTTGCCGCGCTGGCCATCGCCACCTTCCAGCAACCAGTGGTTCTGGTAGTGCAGCAGCAGGCGGGCAGTCTGGGCACCGGTGTTTTCCCGCACGATGTCCAGCAGCCGCGCCAGTACCCGCTCCAGGCTGAGCTCGCCAGACAGGGCGCGGGTTGCTTTCAGAATGGACGCCAGGTCCAGCGAGCTGGTGTTGTCGCTGCCGGTATGCGTGCTATGGCTAACCGTTTGGGGCGCGCTGGCTTCGGCTGGTGCGCTGGCCAGTTGCAGGCCTTTGGCCTGATAGCGCTGCTGCAGCTGGCTGGCCTTGCCGCTGGCGCCCCATGCCTGGTAGCCCTGCCAGGCTTGCTGCAAAAACAGCTGGGCAATGGCGGGCTGGCCACAGGCCAGCCAGTAGTCGCCATAGCTTTCGCGGGCGATGGCGGCGATGTGGGCAAAGCCGTGCTGGGCCGCTTGTTCGATGGCTTGCTGGTAGTGCTGCTGTGCCGCGATGTGCTGCCCGTCCAGCCTGGCCTGTTCTGCTTGCAGCAGGCTATGGCGCGCGGCGAAGTTGTCGGCGCACAGGCTGGCCCAGCCGGCGTAGCTGGCCAGGCAGCCGGCCAGGGTGGTTTGCCAGCTGTCCTGCTGCGGGTGGTCTGGCTGTTCGCGCAGGGCGCGGGCAAGGATCAGGCCGCAGTAGAAGGTGGCTTCTGCCACTTTGAACTGGCCGGCAACGTTGGCCGCAATATGGGGCAGCTGCGCAGTCAGCGCGATGGCGTCGGGGCTGCGCAGCAGGTAGCCGGTAAACAGCTTGCTGTGATGGTAGTAAGCCAGGTGTAGCGGGCTGTGCTGGTAGTGCTGCAGGAAGTCGTGCTCGCTGAAGGTTTCGTCGTCGAAGCTGTGTGGCTGGTAGCTCAGCCCCATCAGGCAGCACAGCGGCTGCACGCTGCCGACGCGGGTGCAGTCGTACATGTCTTGCCGGGCATGACTTTGCAGGCGCTGCAGGTCTTGCTCGCCCAGCTCCAGCAGCTCGGGCAGGTACTGGCCCTGCATGATGCGGTCGGTGCCGCGTACCGCCAGGATATAGCCTTCGTTCAGCAGGTCGCCGCTTTCCTGGCTCCAGTGCAGGGCTTCCTGGTAGTAGCCGTTCAGGCTGCGTAGCGGGTGCTGCCAGTGCCCCAGCTTGCTGGCGTACAGAAAGTGGGTATTGCCGCGAATGGCAAGCTGGTGCTGCTTGTTGGACAGGTCCAGGGCGAGCTGCCCCCATTGCTCGGCCGCCGCATATTGCTGGTGCAGCTGGCCCAGGGTAAAGCCGTACAGGGCGTAGGCGTAGGGCGATAGCTCGTCATGGCCGTGTGTGAGCGATAGCCGCGTCATGTGCAGGATGGCGAGGGCGTCCAGGGTCAGCTGGCCAGACAAGTAGGCCGCGTGGCTCACGCCAAACAGCAGGGCCATGGCGGCTTGCGCCGTGTGGTCGCTCATCTGGCCCAGGCGGTGCAGCACGGTACTGTCGGGCAGGCCGTGTGCTGTGCCCAGCTCGCTTTCCAGCGCGTGTAGCTGGGCTTGCTGCTCGGCCAGGGTGGCGGGCAGGCTGATGCCCAGCATGGCCAGACACTGGCGCTGCAGCTGCAGGGCGTCGTCAAAGCGGCCTTGCAGCAGGTACTGGTGTATCTGTACCAGATAGCCTTCGATTTGCGTGGTGACGCAGGGGCTGTGGGCTTGTAGCTGCGGGTAGAGGCTGTCGGCCAGGGCAAACTGGCCGCAGTGGCTGGCAGCGTCGCACAGGCCCAGCAGGATGTGGCGCAGATCGTCGCTGGCGGCGTACTCCGGCAGCAGCTGCTGCGCCAGCTGCATATGGTGCAGGGCGGCGGGGTAGGCGGCAGCACCTTGCGCCAGCTTGCCGGCTTTGTAGTTCAGCACGGCCAGCTGTTCGCGTTCGGCGGGGTCGTGCAGCAAAGCCACGGCCGGGTTCAGCTGTTCCAGAATGGCGTACAGGTCGTCTTGCAGCTGGGTGCTGTGCGCCAGCAGGCTGCGGCCAACCTTGAGGTGTTGCTGGCGTTGGCCGGCTTCGTCGTACAGCGCGTAGGCGGCTTGCTGGATGCGATCGTGCACAAAGCGGTAGTCGTCGTGCTCGACGGTGTTGTCGTGGCCGCCAGGGCGTATCAGCTCGTGTGCCAGCGCCGGTTTCAGCTGCAGGCGTGCGCTGGCCAGCGGCAGTGCCGCAATGCGGGCCAGCTGGCTGAGGGTAAAACGGTTGCCCAGTGTGGCGGCCAGTTGCAGCAGTGCCTGGGTATTGGCCGGCAGGCTGCGCAGCTTGTCTACCATCAGGGCAACGACATTGTCGGTAAAGGCGGTGTTGTCCAGGGCCTGTTGCTGCCAGCACCAGCGCGCTTCTGCCGGGTGGTAGAACAGCAGGCCACGGTCGTACAGGCTGCGCAGGAACTGGCGCAGGAAAAACGGGTTGCCCCGGGTTTTGTGCTGGCATAGCGTGGCCAGCGCGCTGATGCTGTCTAGCGGGCACTGCAGTGTGTCGGCCAGCCACTGGCTGATGTGGGCTTGCCCCAGCGGTTCCACCGTCAGCGTTTGTATGGCAACACCGTGCTGTACCAGCGCCGATTGCAGGTGTATCAACGGGTGGTTGGTGCCGGTTTCGTTATCGCGATAGGCGCCCAGCAACAGGATATGCCGGGCTTGCGGGCTAGCCAGCAGCTGTTCGATCAGGCCCAGGGTGGCCGGGTCGGCCCACTGCAGGTCGTCCAGAAAGATCACCAGCGGGTGGTAAGGGCTGGCAAAAGTGCTGGCGAGGGTGAGCAGTAAGCGGTGTAACCGGTGCTGTGCTTCTTGCGGTGGCAGCGGCGGGCTGACATGCTGGGCTGGCAGCAGCAGGGCCAGCTCCGGCAGCAGGGCGCACAGGATGTCGGCCTGTTCGCCCAGCGCATTGCGTAGCAGCTGCGACCACTGTGCCAGCTGGCTCTGCGGCAGGGTCAGCAGCTGGCGCAACAGGTCTTGGAACGCCTGGATAATGGCCGCGTACGGCGTGTTGCGCTTGTACTGCTCGCATTTGCCCGCCACGAAAAAGCTGCCTTGCTCGTTGGCCGGCTGGCGTAGCGCCTCGGCCAGTGCCGATTTGCCCACGCCGGCGAAGCCACCCAGCAATACCAGCTCGTTATGCGGGCCGCGGCAGCGGGCAAAGGCCTGCACTAGCTGGGCAAGCTGCGGCGCCCTCCCGTAAAGGTTATCCGGCAGCACCAGTTGGACGCGCTGGCTGCCCCAGCTGGCTTGGTCGGCCAGTGGCTGGGTATCGGCCAGCAGCTGGCGGCATAGCTGCAGGTCATTCTTGAGTAGGGCAATCGTCTGGTAGCGGCGGTCCGGGTGTTTTTCCAGTAGCCGCTGCACCACAGCCACCAGCTGCGGCGGCAGGCTGGCAAAGGCGGGCAGCTGGAAGTCCGGCGGGCGTGCCAGGTGGCTATGCACCAACTCCATCGCATCCTGGCTATCGAATGGCAGCTGGCCGCTTAGCAACTGGTACAGGGTGACGCCCAGCGAATAGTAGTCGGCACGGTAGCCCAGCGTATGGCTGGTACGGCCGGTGTGCTCGGGCGAGCTGTACGCCAGCGTGCCTTCGTAGCGCTGTCCGGTAGGCGGCTCGTAGCTGGGGGGCTGGGCCAGGCCGAAGTCGATCAGCTGTAGCTGGTGCGTGTCGGCGTTCCAGACGATATTGGCCGGGTTGATGTCGCGGTGCACCAGCTGCGCCTGATGGACACAGTCCAGGGCATCGCATAGCTGCAGGCCCATTTCCAGTACCAGGCCGGGCGGCAGTGCCTGGCCCGCCTGTTCCAGTAGCTGGCTTAGCGCCACACCTCCGCAATCTTCCAGCACCATCACCCAGTGTTGCTGGTGCTGCAGCAGCGCCAGCGGCTGCACGATGCCGGCGTGGGCAAAACGCTGCAGGCAGGCGTATTCGGCCTGGAAGCGCGCTACGTCAGCGGCTTGCGGCTGCGGGTGGCGCAACACCTTCATGATGACAGGTTGGCCGCTTTGCCGGTGCTGGCTGCGGTAGATCAACGAGGTGCCGCTATCGTGTAGCAGGCTGCCTGGGTGGTAAGCGGGCAGTGTGATCATGGTATGAGCCTGTTCCTGCGCGTGTGCTGTGTGCCGCCTTGGCTGGCGCCCGCGTATCTGGCCTGCGTGGCTGGCTGCCGTGTAACTGGCGGATATTTACTAGCTTTTTATATAGAACATATGCTTGTTCTGTGATTTTGTGTGAATCGACGGCTGACTCGCTACTAAATTGATGCAATTTGTATGGCTTGCCAGCGTGCTGTGGCATTTTATGCAGACAGATCACGCCGTCAGGTGTGGCCGCAAGGCGGCTATACCGGCCGTCATGATGCGCTTGGCAGCGCCTTGGCCAGGCCTATGGCCGGCCTGTCGCCGCGCCGTGCTTTCCCCGCCTTCCCCTATACGGTTAGAATCGGGCTTTGTTTTTCAATCTTTCAGATTCCGCCACATGCTCACTTTCCAGGAAATCATCCTCACCCTGCAGCACTACTGGAACCGTCAGGGCTGCGCTTTGTTGCAGCCGTACGATACCGAAGTGGGCGCAGGCACCTCGCACACCGCCACCTTCCTGCGCGCCCTGGGCCCGGAACCTTGGCACGCTGCCTACGTGCAGCCTAGCCGCCGCCCCAAAGACGGCCGCTACGGCGAAAACCCGAACCGCCTGTTCCAGCATCACCAGTTCCAGGTGGTGCTGAAACCATCCCCGCCGGATATCCAGGACCTGTACCTGGGTTCGCTGCGCGAGCTGGGTATCGACCCGGCCATCCACGATATCCGCTTTGTCGAAGACGACTGGGAAAACCCCACCCTGGGCGCCTGGGGTTTGGGTTGGGAAGTCTGGCTGAACGGCATGGAAGTGACCCAGTTCACCTACTTCCAGCAAGTCGGCGGCCTGGACTGCAAACCGGTACTGGGTGAGATCACCTACGGCCTGGAGCGCCTGGCCATGTACCTGCAAGACATCGAAAACGTGTACGAGCTGGTGTGGACGCGCCTGCCGGACGGCACCGTGGTGACCTACGGCGACGTGTTCTTCCAGAACGAGTTCGAGCAATCGAAATACGCCTTTGAAGAAAGCAATGTCGAGCTGCTGTTCAAACAGTTTGCCGACTACGAAAGCGAAGCCAAGCGCCTGCTGGAAGCCGGCCTGCCGCTGCCGGGTTACGAAACCATCCTGAAAGCCGGCCACACCTTCAACCTGCTGGATGCCCGCGGTGCCATTTCGGTGACCGAACGCGCCGCCTACATCGGTCGCATCCGCAACCTGTCCCGCGGTGTGGCCCAGGCTTATTACGACGCGCGTGAAGCCCTGGGCTTCCCGATGTGCAGAAAAGACTAAGCCATGAAGACAGCGGTAGCCTTTTTCACCCTGATCGCGGTGCTGGCCGGCCTGACCTGGTATTTGGCCAGCCAGCAGGAAGCACCGCAGCAGGAAGGCAATTTCCAGGTGTACCAGAGCGGTGACGCGCTGGAGCTGGCCATCGACCTGGACAGCATTGCCAATGTGAACGAAGGCTTTGTCCGCTTCATCAACCAGGAGCGTTACGCCGAGAAAAAGCAGGAAGACAGCCTGGGTATCAGCTATCAGGTACGCCGCCTGGAAGGCCGTGCCGACTGCCAGAACATGCAGTACGCCTTTGTGAACACCAGTTACTGGACCAAGCGCAACAAGCATGTCTACACCCAGATGTTCCAGCTGCAGCGCTTTAACTGGACCTTCGTGCCGGTGGAGCAGGGCTCTATTGCCGAAACCATGCTGAAGATTGTCTGCCGCCTGGCACCTAACGCCCCCAGCGAAAAGATTGAATGAACATGACCCAACAAGCCACCTTGCTGATCGAGCTGCTCACCGAAGAGCTGCCGCCAAAAGCACTGGAAAAGCTGGCTAACAGCTTTGCCGACACCATTACCGACGAGCTGAAAAAGCTGCAGTTTGCCCCAGCCGACGCTGCGGCCAACGTATACGCCAGCCCGCGCCGCCTGGCCGTGCAGATTCCGGCCGTAGCCGCCATCCAGCCCGACCAGCACATTGTGCGTCGCGGCCCGGCAGTATCCGCCGGCATGAAAGACGGCCAGCCGTCGCCGGCACTGGCCGGCTTCGCCCGCTCCTGCGGCGTAGACGTGGCCGCGCTGACCACCGTGCACGACGGCAAGCAGGACGTGTACGCCTACGAATCCACCAAAGCCGGCGAGGCGCTGTCCGCCGTGCTGTCCGGCATTGTGGCCACCGCGCTGAAAAAGCTGCCGGCACCCAAGCTGATGCGCTGGGCCGACCTGGACCTGCAATTCGTGCGCCCGGTACACGGCCTGATGATGCTGCACGGCGAGCAAGTGATTGCCGGCGAGGTGCTGGGCCTGCAAAGCCGCCAGCTCACCCGTGGCCACCGCTTCCTGTCCGCCGGTGACGTCACCGTGGCCAACGCCGACGCCTACGCCCGCACCCTGGCCGAAGAAGGCAAAGTCATTGCCAGCTTCACCGCCCGCCGCGAGCTGATCCGCCACAAGCTGGCCGAAGCCGCCGCCCGCCTGAACGCCACCATCGCCGCGCCGGATGCACTGTTCGACGAAGTGACCGGCCTGGTGGAATGGCCGGTGGTGCTGGAAGCCGGCTTCGAGGCCGAGTTCCTGAATGTGCCGCAGGAATGCCTGATCCTGACCATGCAGCAGAACCAGAAGTACTTCCCGCTGCTGGACGCGGACGGCAAGCTGATGAACCGCTTCCTGCTGGTGTCCAACCTGCAGACAGAAGACCCGCGTTACATCATCGGCGGTAACGAGCGCGTGCTGCGTGCCCGTCTGTCCGACGCCAAGTTCTTCTACGAGCAAGACCAGAAACAACGCCTGGACAGCCGCCTGCCGCGCCTGGCCAATGTGGTGTACCACAACAAGATCGGTAGCCAGCTGGCGCGCGTCGAGCGCCTGCAGACCATCGCTGCCGCCATCGCCGGCAAGCTGGGTGCCGATAGCGCCCTGGCCGCCCGCGCGGCGTATCTGGCCAAGGCCGACCTGGTGTCCGACATGGTGGGCGAGTTCCCCGAGCTGCAAGGCATCATGGGCCGCTACTACGCGCGCCTGGACGGTGAAGACGCCGCCGTGGCCGACGCCATCGAAGGCCACTACCACCCGCGCTTTGCCGGCGACAGCCTGCCGCAAGGCCCGATCGCCACCGCCGTGGCGCTGGCCGACAAGCTGGAAACCATCGTCGGCATCTGGGGCATCGGCCTGATTCCTACCGGCGACAAAGACCCGTTCGCGCTGCGCCGTGCCGCGCTGGGCGTGCTGCGCATGGTGCTGGAACAGCCGCTGGACCTGAAAGCGCTGATCGCCGACGCTGCCGCCGCCTTCCCGGCCGGCCTGCTGTCTGCCACCGTGGTGGACGAGGTGTACGCCTTTGCGCTGGAACGCCTGAAAAACTACCTGGCCAACGACTACAAGGCCGACGAGATCGACGCCGTACTGGCGCTGGCACCAACCCAGCTGAACGAAGTGGGCGCCGTGCTGGCCGCCGTGGCGCAGTTCAAGGCGCTGCCGGAAGCCGCTACCCTGGCTGCGGCCAACAAGCGCGTGAAAAACATCCTGAAGAAAGCCGAAGGCGACATCGGCATGGTGAACCCGGCGCTATTTGCCGAAGACGCCGAACGTGCGCTGTTTGACGCCATCCAGGCACTGGCTCCGGCGGTGGAGGCGAAGTTTGCCGCCCACGACTTTGCCGGCGCGCTGACCCAGCTGGCCTCGCTGCGGGCACCGGTTGATGCCTTCTTTGATGGCGTGATGGTGATGGCAGACGACCTGGCCGTGCGTGGCAACCGTATTGCGCTGCTGGCCAGCCTGGCCGCGCTGTTCAACCGCGTAGCGGATATCTCGCTGCTGGCTGACTAAAACTGCCTAGCCACGAAAACCACGAAACAACACGAACAAGGCGAACCATGCGCTACTCGGCGCGTGATGTGTCTTTTGTGTTTTTCGTGGTGTTCGTGGCAAAAAATGGCTTAAAAGGACACCATGAAACTCGTCATCCTCGACCGCGACGGCGTGATCAACCAGGATCGCGACGACTTCGTCAAGAACACCATGGAATGGCAGCCGCTACCGCGCAGCCTGGAAGCCATTGCCAACCTGACCCAGGCCGGCTGGCGTGTGGTGGTGGCCACCAACCAGAGCGGCATCGGCCGTGGCCTGTTCGACATGCACGCGCTAAACGCCATGCACGAAAAAATGCACCGTCTGGTGAACCAGGCCGGTGGCCGCATTGACGCGGTGATTTTCTGTCCGCATACGGCAGACGACCAGTGCGATTGCCGCAAGCCCAAGCCTGGCATGGTGCACGAGGTGATGGAGCGCTTCAATGTACGTGGCGACGGCCTGCCGCTGATAGGCGATAGCCTGCGCGACCTGCAAGCCGTGGCCGAGGTGGGCGGCAAGCCTTTGCTGGTGCGTACCGGCAAAGGCCTGCGCACGCTGGAAAAAGGCGGCCTGCCGCAAGGCACGCAGGTATTTGACGACCTGTTCGATGCGGCAGACTACCTGATCAATCTGGACAACTGAGTGCCATGCTGCTGATTCGTAACCTGATTTACTGGCTGTTGGTGGCCATCCTTACCCCGCTGTTCTGCGCTGTACTGTTTCTGTGTGCGCCATTGCCGCGTCGCCGTCGCCACCTGGTGGGCGAGAGCTGGGCTCGGGTGCTGACCTGGCTACTGTGGCATGTGGTCGGCCTGCGCTACCGTGTTATCGGCCAGGAAAACATCATTGATCAGCCGGCCATTATTTGCGCCAAGCACCAGTCGGGCTGGGAAACCCTGTCGCTGCAGGAGATCTTTCCGTCGCAGGTGTTTGTGGCCAAGCGCGAGCTGTTGATGATTCCGTTTTTTGGCTGGGGCCTGGCGTTGACCAACCCCATCACCATCAACCGTGCCGACCGAGCCAACGCCAACCGCCGCCTGCTGGAGCAAGGCCTGAACCGCAAACAGCACGGTTTCTGGATCAGCGTGTTCCCGGAAGGCACGCGTATCCGCCCCGGCCTGGCCGGCAAGTACAAGCTGGGCGCCGCGCGCATGGCGGTGCAGTTCGATATGCCCATGGTGCCGGTAGCGCACAATGCCGGCGAGTTCTGGCCGCGTAACGCCTTTCTCAAGCACCCCGGCGAGATCACCGTGGTGATCGGCCCGGCGCTGTTCCCGGCCGACTACGCCGGCCCCGAAGCCATGATGAAGGCCGCCGAAACCTGGATCGAAGCACGCCAGCGCGAGATCGGCGGCGTCGGCCCCTTTGCCCACCCCGATGAACGCAAAGCCCGCGCCGCTCAGCCTCACCCTGCCTGATGGCCCGGTAGCGGTGCGGCTCACGCGCCGCGCCCGGCAGAGCGTGGGCATACGCATACGCGACGGCGAGGTGGAGCTGATCGCCCCGCCAGCGGTATCGTTGGCCGCATTGCAGGACATTCTGGCCAGTAAGCGCGGCTGGATCATGGCGCATCTGGCGCGCCACCAGGCCGAAGCAAACCGGCGCGAAGCCAGTCGCGGTACGGTAATGCTGGCCGGCCATACGCTGCAGCTGGTGGTGGAAGAGGCTAGCCGCCACCGCGCCCGTATCGATGGCGAGGCGCTGCATATCGCCGGCCCCGGCTTGCAGCAGCCGGCCAGGTTGGCCGCAGCGGTGGTGGCCTGGCTGCAAAAACAGGCCCGCGAGAGATTTTGCAGCCGCTTGGCCGCGTGGGAAGCGCACGCGGCACGGCCACTGTCCGGCTGGGCGCTGTCGTCGGCGCGCACGCGCTGGGGCAGCTGTACCAGCCAGGGCATTATCCGCCTGAACTGGCGGCTGGTGCAGGCGCCACCGGCGGTGCTGGATTACGTCATTGCCCACGAGCTGGCGCATTTGCGCCACATGAACCATTCCCCCGCGTTCTGGGCCGAAGTGGAACGCCTGTACCCGGGCTGGCAGCCGGCGCGGCAATGGCTGAAAACCCACGGTGACAGCCTGTTCCGCTACGGTTGAACAGCCTGTTCTTGCTACCTGTCTTTAACTTTGCCTGCCTGTCCCCATCTGCCTGCTCTTGCCGCCATGCGGCCAACCTTATTGCCGGAGAACACCATGCGCCTGCTGCATACCATGATCCGTGTCGGCCAGCTCGACCGTTCCATCGCCTTTTACACCGAAGTGCTGGGCATGACCCTGCTGCGCCGTCACGACTACCCGGAAGGCCGCTTCACGCTGGCCTTTGTCGGTTACGGCGACGAAGACAGCAATAGCGTGATCGAGCTGACCCATAACTGGGACACCGACAGCTACGAGCAGGGCAACGCTTTTGGCCACCTGGCGGTGGAAGTAGCCGACGCCTACGCCGCCTGTGACGCCGTGCGCGCCAAGGGCGGCAAGGTGGTACGCGAAGCCGGCCCGATGAAGCACGGCACCACCGTGATCGCCTTCGTGGAAGACCCGGACGGCTACAAGATCGAATTCATCCAGAAAGGGACGCGCTAAGCGCTACCCGCCCGTGGCGTGATGGCCGCGGTCATCGCCAGCCCTTCTGCTATGCTGAAGGGCTTTTTTGCGTCTGCGGCCTGCTGCCGGGATAACGATTTTTGCTTTTGTGGCAAACCGATTCCGGAATTTATCGTTTAAACTGCGGTCACAAAACATTCTGTTACAAAAAAGAGCGGTTGTGACGCCGCCAGCACAAGGAGCCCTGATGACCCGTTTTACCTCTGCATTGCTGCTGGGCCTGCTACCCGGCCTGGCCCAGGCCGCCAGCCTCGATGGCGCCACGCTATCGCTGGCCTGGGGCCTGCCGTTTGCCGGCATCCTGCTGTCGATTGCCTTGTTTCCCATTTTTGCCCCCGGTTTCTGGCACCATCATTTCGGCAAGATTACTGCAGCCTGGACGCTGCTGTTCCTGCTGCCCTTTACGGCGACCTTCGGGCTTGGCACCAGTGCCGGGCTGGTGGTGCATGCGCTGATGGCCGAGTTCATTCCTTTCGTGGTGTTGCTGTTTGCGCTGTATACGGTGTCCGGCGGCATTCTGGTGTGGGGCAATCTGCACGGCTCGCCGGCGCTGAATACCGGCCTGTTGGCGCTGGGCACGGTGCTGGCATCGCTGATGGGCACTACCGGTGCCGCCATGCTGCTGATCCGCCCGCTGATCAAGGCCAACGATAACCGCCAGCACAATGTGCACGTGGTGGTGTTCTTCATCTTCCTGGTGGCCAACATCGGCGGGGGGCTGACGCCGCTGGGTGACCCGCCGCTGTTCCTGGGCTTCCTGAAGGGCGTGGACTTCTTCTGGACCGTGTCGGCCATGGCGCTGCCAGTGCTGCTGTCGGTACTGGTGCTGCTGGCGGTGTTTTACGCGGTAGATAGTTACTACTTCCGCAAAGAAGGCGTGCTGCCGCGCGACAAGACGCCGGACGCGCCGATCAAGCTGTACGGCCTGCGCAATATCCCGCTGCTGCTGGCGATTATTGCTGCGGTATTGTTGTCGGGCTTCTGGAAGCCGGGCATCAGCTTTGACGTGCTGGGTACCCCGGTAGCGCTGCAGAACCTGGTGCGCGACGGCCTGCTGCTGCTGATAGCCGCCATCTCGCTGAAGATCACCCCGCATCAGGTACGTGCCGGTAACGAGTTCAACTGGGACCCGATCCTGGAAGTGGCCAAGCTGTTTGCCGGCATCTTCATCACCATCGGCCCGGTGATCGCCGTGCTGCAGGCAGGCCAGGCCGGCGCGCTGGCGCCGCTGGTGGGCGTGGTGTCCGGCCCGGATGGGGCGCCGCTGAACGCGATGTACTTCTGGATGACCGGTATCCTGTCCAGCTTCCTGGATAACGCGCCAACCTATCTGGTGTTCTTCAACCTGGCCTCCGGCGATGCCGCCACGCTGATGGGCCCGCTGTCGCAGACCCTGCTGGCTATTTCGATGGGTGCCGTGTTCATGGGTGCCAATACCTATATCGGTAACGCGCCCAACTTCATGGTGAAGGCCATCGCCGAGCAGCGCGGCATCAAGATGCCGAGCTTCTTTGGCTACATGCTGTGGTCCATCGTATTCCTGCTGCCGCTATTCGTGCTGCAAACCTGGCTGTTCTTCTGATTCAGCGCGTAAATGCCGCCGTGGCCACCAAGCCACGGCGGCTTTGCGGTATGCTTCTGCCTTTCCCGATTTCTGTCTGCAGCACATCATGCATATCCACATTCTCGGTATTTGCGGCACCTTCATGGGTGGTATTGCCGCCATCGCCAAAGCCGCCGGCCACAAGGTGACCGGCTGCGACGCCAACGTCTACCCGCCGATGAGCACCCAGCTGGAGGCCATGGGCATCGAGTTGCTGCAGGGCTTTGGCGCCGAGCAGGCCGATATCGGTGCCGACGTGTTTGTGGTGGGCAATGTGGTGACGCGCGGCAAGCCGCTGATGGAAGCCATCCTCAACCGCGGCCTGCCGTATATCTCCGGCCCGCAGTGGCTGGCCGAGAACGTGCTGCACGATAAATGGGTGCTGGCGGTCGCCGGTACCCACGGCAAGACCACTACTAGCTCGATGCTGGCGTGGATCCTGCAGGATGCTGGCCTGGCGCCTGGCTTTTTGATTGGCGGCATTCCGCAAAACTTCGGCATTTCTGCCCGCCTGCCGGGTACCCCGGCGCAAGATGCGGCCAGCCAGAGCCCGTTCTTCGTGATCGAGGCTGACGAGTACGACACCGCCTTCTTCGATAAGCGCAGCAAGTTTGTACACTACCGCCCGCGCACCGCCGTGCTGAATAACCTGGAATACGACCACGCCGACATCTTTGCCGACCTGGCCGCTATTGAAACCCAGTTTCACCACCTGGTGCGTACCGTACCGGGTGAAGGCCTGGTAGTGGCCAATGGCCGTGAAGCCAGCCTGCAGCGCGTGCTTGAGCGTGGTTGCTGGACGCCGGTGGAAACCTTTGGCACCGACAACGGCTGGCAAGCCGGTGTGGCCGACGCCGACGGCAGCTTTGATGTGCTGCTGGATGGCCAGCTGCAAGGCCGCGTGGTGTGGGATGTTCCGGGCGAGCACAACCGCCTTAACGCGGTAGCCGCTATTGCCGCCGCGCGCCATGTGGGCGTGACGCCGGCCGTGGCCATCGACGCCCTGTCGCGCTTTCAGAGTGTGAAGCGCCGCATGGAAGTAAAAGGCACCGTGCGTGGCATTACCGTATACGACGACTTTGCCCATCACCCCACCGCCATTACCACCACGGTAGCCGGCCTGCGCCACAAGGTTGGCCGCAGCACGCGCATTCTGGCGGTACTGGAGCCGCGCTCCAATACCATGAAGCTGGGCACCATGAAGGCGGCGCTGCCCGGTTCGCTGCAAGACGCCGACGTGGTGTTCTGCTACGGTGCGGCCAACCTGGGCTGGCGCGTGGACGAGGCGCTGGCACCGCTGGGTGACAAGGCGCATTGCTTTGACGATATTGATGCGCTGGTGGCGGCCATCGTGGCCGAAGCCCGCACCGGCGACCAGGTACTGGTAATGAGCAACGGCGGCTTTGGCGGCATTCATGCCAAGCTGTTGGCCGCACTGGCCTAGCGCAGGTGCAGCACCAAAGCAAAAAGCCACCGCAAGGTGGCTTTTTTCATGCGGTAGTCAGTGCGGGCTATCCAGCGTAGGGAAGGCGCTTTCCACGCGGTTGCGGCCGTTGTGCTTGGCCTGGTACATGGCGTGGTCGGCTATTTTCAGCAGCTCCGACAGCTGGTTGCTATGGCGCTTGCGCTCGGCCACACCGGCGGAAAAGGTGATGTGCAGCTGGTGGCTGTCGATGCCAAGGGCTTGTGCGGCCAAGCCCTGGCGGATGTTGTCTATCAGGGCGTGGGCTTCGTTCAGGCCGTAGCCTGGCAGGGTAATGGCAAACTCTTCGCCCCCCATACGGCCAAACAGTGCCTCTGCAGGCAGTGCGGCGGTGATGAATTGCGTCATGCGCTGCAAGGCCACATCGCCGCTGGCATGGCCGTAGTTATCGTTGATGGATTTGAAATGGTCGATATCCAGTACCGCTACGCTATAGGGCTGGTTGTCCAGCCGTGCCAGATCCAGTGCCTTGCCGGCACCGGACAGAAAGTGCCGGCGGTTGGCAATGCCGGTCAGGTCATCACAGGTGGCGCGCTGGTACAGCTCGTGCTGGGTGGATTGCAGCTGCGACAGTGCCCGTTCGGTTGCCTGTTTTTCTTCTTCCAGCCGCTGGGCGTGCAGCAGGCGGTCGGTAATGTCGACAAAACTGAGCACATAGGCGCTGCGCTCGCGGAACAGCAGGGCGCGCATGGACAGTACGCTCCACAGCCGTTCGCCATGCCGCGTATTGAGCTCTACCTCGCGCTCGCTCAGCTGCTGCTGTTCTTGCAGCAGGGCCAGCAGCTGGCGGTATTGATCCGGCGAGGTAAACAGGCTCTCCAGCGTGCGGCGGTACAGCGCCTGGCGGGTGTAGCCCAGCAAGCGGCTGGCGGCTTCGTTGGCCGTAATCACGATCTTGTGTTCGGCATCGATCAGCAGCACGCCTACCTGTACGGTGTCGATCAGGGTCTGCTGGTCGCGCTGTTCTTCGATGAGCTTGCGCAAGCGGTCGCGCAGGCTGTTATTGGTGAGTGTCAGCAGGTGGGTGGCCTGGTTGACCTCTTCGCTGCGCTGCAGGATGAACCCCAGCCTGCGGCCAACCCTGAGCAGAATGATCACCAGGGTACCGCTCATCAGCGTGGCGGCCCCGGTCAGGTACAGGGCAAACAGCACAAAGGGTTCGGCGTAGCGCTGCGGCGGCAGGTGTACGCTCAGGCGCAAAGGCACGCTGGCCAGCTCGGCCTGGGCCTGGCTGGTATGCAATAGTTTGCTGTCCAGATAGCTTTCCAGTTTTTGCGGGCCGTTGCCGTGGGTTAGCAGGGCATTATTGCTGCTATCGGTCAGCAGGATATGGGGGTCATCGGCCAGCAGGTCGCTATCGAGTAGCTCGCTAAAGCGCACGTAGCCGGTCAGTGCCGCCTGGCAGCCGCCCTGGTCGCACTGCGGTACCACAATCTGCAGGCGCTCTGGCTCGCGCGGGGTGCTGGCATCCAGCAGCAACAGTTTGCCGTCTACCGGGTGTTGCTCCAGCAGCTGGCGCACGCTGTCCTGTGCCGCAGTGTCGAGTGTGAGGAGCTCGCCGTGTAGCTGTTGCTGCTCCTGATTGTCTACCAGCCACAGGCGGCCGCTCTCCAGCGGGTACAGGCCGCTGGTCTGGCGGGCCAGCCCGTCGCCAGGCTGGCGATAGAGCAGCATGTCTTCACGCAAGGCTTGCAGGCGGGTGTCGATACCGCGTACTGCCTGGTTCAGCCAGCTGTGCTGTTCGGTATGGATGCGCTGGCTGGCAAAGCTAGCCCGTTCGCTGAGGGTTTCTACCACCACCGACCACAGCAGCAGCAAAAACAGCGCCGATAGCACGGGCAGCAGCCGGCTCATGCGCAGGGCGCTTTGTTCTGCCTGTTGCAGGGTGGGTGGCGTCATGCCTTGCGTCCTATGGCCTGACGGTGGCGGCGGAATACCCAGCGCTCCCAGTCGGCCTGGGTCTCTGCCAGCTGCGTACCCCAGCTGGCGTGAACGGCGTACCCCTGGCCTGCTGGCTGGCATTGCAAGACCGTAATCGGCAGCTGCAAGGTGAGCGCGGAAGGCATACGCGGCTGCAGCGAGATGATGCCGCTACTGCCTATGTCTAGCGGGGCCGGGTGCAGCCAGCACAGGCTTTCCAGCCCGATGCGACAAGGTGTGGGGGCGCCAGCCTGCGGGTAGCGTTGCTGTAGTGCCAGCTCCAGCGCCAGATCCAGCTTGGCTTCCAGGCGCTGCAAGGTGCCAGCCTGTTCGCTGCTGTCTGCCGGGCTGGCCAGGATGGACAGGGCCAGCCGTGTGCCAAGCAGTGCCTGCGCCATGGCTTGCGCATCGGCCTGGGGCTGGTAGGCCAACGGCAGCTCGGCATCAAAGCTGACAGTGTCCAGCGGTAGCAGCAGGGGCATGGACATGGTTTACAGGAACAGTTTGCGGATGCCGTCCAGCCCGCTGACATTCAGGCTGTATTGCGCCTGGGCTTTCACTACCGGCTTGGCGTGGGTGGCCACGCCTACGCCGGCTTCGGCCAGCATCAACAGGTCGTTGGCACCGTCGCCCATGGCGATGACTTGTTCCGGCGCCAGACCCAGCTCGCTGCGTTTTTCGATCAGCAGGCGGCGCTTGGCTTCAGCGTCCACAATATCGCCCACCACACGGCCGGTAAGTTTGCCGTCCACTATCTCCAGCTGGTTGGCGTAGGTGTAATCCAGCCCCAGCTCGGCTTTCAGGCGCTCGGTAAAGTAGGTAAAGCCACCGGATACCAGCATGAATTTCACGCCGTGCTCGCGGCAGGCGGCCAGCAGCTCGCGGGCGCCGGCCATCAGCTGCAGGCGCTCTTCGTATACGCGGGCCAGCGCGGCCTCAGGCAGCCCGGCCAGCAGCGCCACGCGTTCGCGCAGCGATTGCGAGAAGTCCAGCTCGCCGCGCATGGAGCGGGCGGTGATGGCGGCGACTTGTGGCTTCAGGCCCTGCATGTCGGCGATCTCGTCGATGCACTCGATGGTGATCAGCGTGGAATCCATATCGGACACAATCAGCCCGAAGTCGGCAAAGCGGCGGCTGCTGTCTACGTAGTTGGCGTCCACGCCCAGGCGGCTGGCGCGTTCCAGCACCAGCTCGCGGCGCGCTGGGTTGGCCGCAGCCAGACGGGCGATGCCATCGACAGGTGTCACCGGCTCGCTACCGGCCAGAATGGCCAGCTCGGTGACGCGGGCAGAATCGAGATGCGGGGCTTGCAGAACCAGGGTAGGGCTGACGCTCATGATATCGGTGGCAGGGTGATGGATGACTGCCCGCGATTATGCCACGCCATCAGGCAAACCGGCGTTTGATCAGCCCGTCCAGTGCCAGCTTGCCGGGGCCGCTAGCCAGCAATAGCAGCAACATCAGCCCCCACTGCAGGTGAAACTCCAGCGCGCTGCCTTCCAGCGCGTGCCAGTAGCTGACCACGGCCATGATATTGAGCACAAACAGCCCCAGCGCCGCAAAACGCCCGGCCAGGCCCAGCAGTAGCAGGAGCGGCAGCAGCAACTCGCCAGCCGTGCCCAGCGCCGCCGCCACCGCTGGCGACAGTAGCGGCACGCGGTATTCCTCGGTAAACAAAAAGACCGTGGTGTCCCAATCCTGGATTTTGGTAAGCCCGGACAGGAAAAACACCCGTGCCAGATACAAACGCATGGCCAGCAGGGCGACGGGTTGCAGCCAGCCATCCAGCGCGGCGGTGACGGGCTGGCTGCGGCGCAGCAGGGTGGTGATGGCGTTCATGATGGCTCCTTGATGGTGGACAGTACGCCGTGCTGCAGTACCAGCAGCAGCGCGGCTTGCAGGTCGAAGTCTGGCGCGGCGGCCAACCCTGCCGCACTGGCATCGTCCAGCGTGGCACCGCGCAGCAGCGCCTGGCAGAAGGCCGCCTGGCCGGGTGCCAGCGTGTGCAGCTGCATCAGGCCATCGCCATTGCGCCACAGCAGCAGCGGCTGCGCGGTGGCCATGTCCACCGCACAGCCGGCGGTGGCCGGCTGGTGGTGGGCGTGGATGTCGGCCAGCGGCCACGGGCTGTCCAGTACGGCGCAGGCCGGGTGGCAGGCAAAGCTCAGACTGCCCCATTGCGGCTGCGGGATGGCGGCCAGCGTGGCGATGGCCAGCGGCGTGGCGTCCGGTGCGTAGTAGCCGCGGTGCAGTGCCCACTCCAGCCGTGCCACGTCCGGCAAGTAGCCGATGGACGCCGTATGTTCGAAGGTGGCGACAAAGCCGGCAAAGCTGCCGCCGTAGCGGTGCAGGTTGCCGCTATCCGACGGTGTGGCTTTCACGTATGCGCGGCTTAGTGCCTCGAAAAACTCCTCACCCAATAGCTGGCGGCAGATCGGGTACACCAGCGCCAGCATCTCCATCAGGCCGACGCGGTAGTTATTGCGGTACACCGCCAGCGCGGCGGCGGGAAAGCGCGGGTCGGGCTGCCACTGCGGCGTGGTGATGGCGTCCAGCAGCGCGTGTTGCCAGGCGGTTTCGTTCATGCGGCGGCCTCCGTGTGCTGGTCGAGTATGGCCTGTGCGGTAGCGGCTTCGGCCAGCAGCGTGTCCAGCGGCGGGATGTCGATGTCCCATTCGATCAGGGTTGGCCGCGCGCCGAAGCGGGCGATTACCTGCCGGTACAGCTGCCACACCGCCGGGTATACCGGGCGGCTGTGGGTATCCACCAGTAGCGTGCTGCCGTCGTCAAATGTGCGCTCGGTGTAGCCGGCCAGGTGGATTTCGCCAATCGCGTGCGGCGGCAGTGCAGCCAGGAAGGCGTCTACATCGGTGCCCAGGTTTTGCTGGTTCACGTACAGATTGTTCACGTCCAGCAGCAGGCCGCAGCCGGTGCGCGCCACCAGCTCGGCCAGAAACTCGCCCTCGTGCATGTCGTTGCCGGGGTAGGCCAGGTAGCTGGACAGGTTTTCTATCAGCAGCGGCCGGCGCAGCGCGTCCTGCGCCTCGGCCACGTTGGCCGCCACCAGGTCCAGCATGGCGCGGGTGTAGGGAATGGGCAGCAGGTCGTTGGCAAAGCGTTGGCTGGCGTCGTGGTTGAACGACAGGTGCTCGGATACTGCGGCGGCGGGTACCGCGTCCAGCAAGCGCCGTAGCGCAGCCAGGTGGGTGGCGTCGGGGCGGGCTGCTGCGCCCAGGCCCAGGCCGACGCCGTGCAGCGATAACGGGTAGCGTGCGGCCAACTGTTGCAGCATGGCCAGCGGCTGGCCGCCGTCAAAGAAGTTTTCGCTGTGCAGCTCTATCCAGCCCAGTGCCGGCTGCTGGGCCAGTACCTGGCTGTAGTGGGGGTGACGCAGGCCGATGCCGGCGCAAACGGGAAGGGGGGCAGTCATGGCAGGGTACCCGGTAAGAAACGGAAACGGGGCCGCAGCCCCGTCTGGTTCCAGCGCCTGCCGGCACGGTGCGACTCGTGTGCCTGCAGGCTTGGCGGCTGGGCTGGCTTACTTCTTCATCGGTTCCAGCGTGCCGTTCATCTTGGTGCAGCTGCCTTTGGCCACGAATTTCCATTCGGCACCGTCTTTGTCCATCTTGGCCTGGCCAGCACAGCTGTGGCCGTTGGCGGCGCAGTCGTTTTTGCCGGCCATGGCGATGCCGTAGCATTTTTCCTTGTCGGCAGCAGCGGCCGGGGCGCTCACGGCAGCCATGGCGATAGCAGCGGACAGAGCAGAAACCAGCAGGGTTTTGGACGTAGCGGACATGGTGATTCTCCTGTGTTGAAAGTGGGTTTGGAACGCGTGTTGTATCGCGTTACCAGCTTTAGTCGGCCCACATTGCTATTCATTACACACTGCGGTAAAAAAAATTTCGAGTGTCTTTTTGTGTGGCGTGTGTGACGGCGGGCAGCAAAACAAAACCCCGTTTGTATGGCAAACGGGGTTGAGCATTAGCGGATGTTGACGACCTTGTGCGTCTGCACCGATAGCCGCCAGGCCGGGTGAGCCATGCACCAGGCGATGGCTTCACGGGTGTTCTGGCGTTGCAGCGGGCTGTCCATTGGCTGCAGGTACAGGTGGTCGAACTGCAGGTCGGCCGGTAGCTCGCCGGGCAGCAGCGTGGGCTGCGGGTAAACCAGCTTCAGCTCGTGGCCGCTGCGCTGTACCCAGTCGGCGCCAGCCTTGGGGCTGACGCAGATCCAGTCGATGCCGCGTGGCGCGGGCAGGCTGCCGTTGGTTTCTACCGCTACCTCGAAACCCAGCGCGTGCAAGGCGTCGATCAGCGGCTCGTCCAGCTGCAGCAGCGGTTCGCCCCCGGTAAACACCACATAAGGTTGGCCGCCGGTGGCGCCCGTGGGCCAGGTGGCGGCAATGCGTGCTGCCAGCTCGGCAGCGGTGGCAAACTTGCCGCCGTCGGGGCCGGTGCCGACAAAGTCGGTATCGCAAAACTGGCAGATGGCTTTGCTGCGGTCTTCTTCGCGCCCGCTCCACAGGTTACAGCCGCTAAAGCGGCAGAATACCGCCGCACGGCCGGCCTGGCGGCCTTCGCCCTGCAGCGTGTAGAAGATCTCTTTTACGGTGTAGTTCGCCATAGTTACCCCCTTACAGCAACGGCCACTGCATGTCGCCACGGAAGGTCAGCGACACGCCTTGTTCCGGGGTTTCCATCAGGTCGATGCGCGACAGCTCCGGTACCAGCGGTTTGAGTTCGCCGTGTACCCACTCGGCCACGCTGCCGGCGTCGGCTGCGCGGATGCCGCTGAGCTTGTCCAGCGGGTTGTGGTCCAGCTGGCGGTAGATGGGCTTGAAGCGGTCTTTTACGTCGCCAAAGTCCAGCACCCAGCCCATCACCCGGTCCACGCTGCCTTGCAACATCAGGCGGATCAGGTAACTGTGGCCGGTGTAGTTGCCGGCGGCGTCGAACGGCACCGCGCTTTCAAAGTGCTGCTCTTTCCAGATACGGTAGGTGTGGCCGTCGAACTGGCTGCCGGCGGTGTGCGTCTCGCGCACTTCCACCCAGGCCAGGCCGGCCAGGCGCGGCTGCAGCTGCTGGTACAGCCAGGCTGCCATTACCTCGCTGGTGGGGTTTTCCAGGCCGGGGATGTCGTTCAGGTAGCGGTGGTTCAGCTGCGCAAACAGCGGCGGCCAGGCTTGTAGCAAGATGTCGTTCAGCGAGGCATGGCGCGCGTCGGCCACAATGCGCACGCCAAAGCCGTGGCCGTGCAGGCGGCCGCACTTGTGGCCGGGCGGTACGTGTGGCAGCTGGTGCGCGGCTTCGAAACGGGTATCGAAGTACACGTACTCGCGGCCGTCTTCGCCCAGCAGCACGCCACGGTCCGGCGCGCTGGCCAGGTGCAGGCTGCCAGGTTGGCCGCAGGCGGCCAGCAGGTGGCGGGCCAGCGACAGGTCGCTGGCGTCGGCCAGGTGCTGGCTGATATTGCCGTAGTGGAACGGCGCTACCGCTTGTTGCAGCGTGCTTTGCAAGGCGGGCAGGGTGTCCGGCAGCGCGGCGGTGCGCAGCTGCACGCGGAAGCTGTGGCCGTGCTCGCCCACGCCCGGCAGGGTGCGCGCGGCTTCAAAACCGGCGCCTAGCAGATGATGGCGGGCGTTCATGCGGCACCTCCGGTACGTACGACCAGCGGGTCGGCCACGCCGGCTTCGGCAAAGCCCTTGGCGCGCAGCTCGCACGACGCGCAGCGGCCGCAGGGTGGTACTTCGCCGTTGTAGCAGGTGTGGCTCCAGGCCATGGCATCCATGGCGCCCACGTCCTGCGCCAGGCGCACGGTGTCGGCCTTGCTCATGAACATCAGCGGCGCGTGCAGGGTAACGCGGCTGTCCATGCCCAGGCGCAGTGCCAGCTCCAGCGCTTTCAGGGTGTTTTCGCGGCAGTCCGGGTAGCCGGAATAATCGGTTTGCGCTACGCCGGTCACCACGTGCTCGATGCCACGGGTGTAGGCCAGTGCCGCAGCAAAGCTGAGGAACACCAGGTTGCGGCCGGGCACGAAGGTATTGGGTAGTGCGGTGTCGGCGTCGTCGCGGGCGCCTTCTTCCGGTGCGATGCTGTCGTCGGTCAGCGCGTTGCCGCCGATGGCGGCGAAGGTGTCGATCGGTAGTACGGTCTGGCGCACGCCGGCCAGCTGGGCGATCTTGCGCGCGCAGTCCAGCTCCACGCGGTGGCGCTGGCCGTAATCAAAGGTCACGGCTTCTACGTTGGCCGCGCCGAATTCGCGCAGCGCCCAGTACAGGCAGGTAGTGGAGTCCTGGCCGCCGGACAGGACGACGAGCGCTTTGGGTGTCTTGGTCATGGTTCCGTCGAAAAACAGTCGAGGTTATTCAGCATAGACGCACACGGGATCGGTCTCACCCGGCGCGAAAAACCTGCCATTATACCCTAGGCGGTGTCTGGCGTGGTGCTGTCAGGCGGGTAAGCGCCGCAGGCAGCGCAGCGCGGCTGGTACCAGCTCGAAGCGCACCGGGGCGTGGCCGGCCAGCTCGCCATCCAGCTCCAGCGGGCAACGCGCCGCGTCGCCCTCTACTTGCAGTACGCGGCCGCGCAGGTAGCGTACGCGCGGGTCAGCCAGCGGGCGCGCCTGGCGCAGCTGCGGTAGCAGGCGGATGAAGTCCAGGCTGCCGGCGTTATCGATCAGCACCACTTCCATCATGCCGTCGTCCAGCAGCGCCTCGGGGGCAATGCCCAGCCCGCTGCCGAAAAAGCGCCCGTTGGCCGCCGACACACAGGTAAAACGCCCATCGATCAGCAGCCCGTCCAGCGTCAGCCGCATGGCTTGCGGCTGCCAGCGCAACAGCGCGCTGCAAACGGCGCTATAAAACGCCAGGCTGGCCGGCAGCCGCGCCGGCATGGCTTTGACGCGGCGCACGATATCGCTGGTGATGCCGATGCTGCCGATATTGTTGCACCAGCGTACGCTGCCGTCGGCCAGCGTGACGCGGATCAGGTCCAGCGCGTGTACCTGGCCGGCCGCCATCAGCGCCAGCAAATCCGGCACGCTATTGCCGCTGCCCAGGCTGCGGGCGAAGTCGTTGCCGGTGCCGGTGGGCAATACCGCCAGCGCCACTTGCTGGCGGGCGGCTTCCGCTACGCTCATCAGGCCGTTGACCACCTCGTGCACGGTGCCGTCGCCGCCGACGGCTACCACCCAGCGTGCGCCGGACAGCGCGGCTTCGCGCGCGTAGCGGGTGGCGCTGTCGGCACTACTGGTCAGCAGCACGTCCACGTCGAAATCGGCACGCAGCGGTGCCAGCAGGTGTTCCGGCAGACCCTGCGGGCAGTGGCGGCCGTGCAGGATGAAAACGATGCGGGACGGGTGGGCCATGGCAATGTTCAGGGCAAAAGGGGATCACCCATTATGCGCAAAAGCAGGCCAGGTGCCCACGGTGCGATCGGGCAGGGTTGGCCGCGTGGGGGCGGGTGCCACGGTAGTGCCCGTGCTCGGTTACAATGAAGCCCTCCCGTCACCCTGAACGCCGGTATGCTGATCCTCAATCAACGCCAGAAAGACCTGCTTGCCTGGGTAAACCGCGAAGGCTACGTTGCGGTGGAAAAGATGGCCGCCCACTTCCAGGTTACCCATCAGACCATACGCCGCGACATCACGCTGCTGGCCGATAACCAGCTGCTGCAGCGCTACCACGGTGGCGCCAGCGTGTTGTCCAGCGTGGAAAACGTGGCCTACGACGCCCGCCAGGTGCTGATGGCCGAAGAAAAGCGCCGCATCGCCCGCGCCGTGGCGGCCGAGATCCCCGACAACGCCTCGCTGTTTATCAACCTGGGTACCACCACCGAAGAGGTGGCCCGCGCGCTGTCGCAGCACCGCGGCCTGCGCGTGATCACCAACAACTTCCACATCGCCAACCTGATGTGCGACTACCCCGACTGCGAGGTGCTGGTGGCCGGCGGCGCGCTGCGCAAGCGCGACCGCGGCCTGACCGGCGAAGCCACCGTGCAGTTCATCCGCCAGTTCAAGGTGGACTACGGCATCATCGGCATTTCCTGTATCGAGGCCGACGGCGTGCTGCGCGATTACGACTACCGCGAAGTGCTGACCAGCCAGGCCATCATGCAGCAGTCACGCCAGGTGTGGCTGGTGGCCGACCATTCCAAATTCGAGCGCCCGGCGCTGGTGGAGCTGGGTCACGTGTCGCAGCTGGACGCGCTGTTTACCGACCAGCCGGTCAGCGCCGAGCTGCAGGCGGTGCTGGACAAGGGCCAGACGCGGCTGGTGGTGGCAGGTTGATCTGATCACCGGCATGACGAAGCCAGGCCCGGAATGCGTGAGCAAACCGGGCCTGGCTGTTTGACGGTATTGGCGCCGATCTAGCCTGCGGCGGGCTGTAGTGCCTCTGCTTTTGTTGACGCCTTGCGATAGCGCGCCAGCCAGCCTTCCACCGCCGCGTCGGCACCAGCCGGCAGGTGCAGGCGCAGCTTGCTGCGCCGCCACAGAATGTCGTCGGCGCAGGTGGCCCATTCCTCTTCTACCAGGTAACGCAGCTCCGCTTCGTACAGGCCGGGCTGGATGGCTTCACCCAGGTCCGCCAGCGACACGGCCTTACCCAGCAGGGTATGCACGCGGCTGCCGTAGGCGCGGGCCAGGCGCTGCGCCAGCGCGGCCGGCAGCCACGGCTTGTCGGCTTGCAGGCGCGCCACGAAGGCGTCGAAATCGCCACCGGGCAGGTCGCCGCCCGGCAGTGCCTGGCCGGCGGTCCACGTTGGCCGCGTATTGCCCAGCAGCGGCGCCAGCTGGTCCACCACCTGCTCGGCCAGTTTGCGGTAGGTGGTGATCTTGCCGCCGAACACCGACAGCAGCGGCGCGCCGTCGGTATCCAGCTCCAGCGCGTAGTCGCGCGTTACGCCGCTGGCGTTGGCCGCGTCGTCGTCCAGCAGCGGGCGCACGCCGGAGTAGGTGGCTACCACGTCGGCCGGGGTGATCTGCTGTGTGAAATAGCGGTTGCTCATGCGGCACAGGTAGGCCACTTCGTCGCCGTCGATGGCTACTTGCGCGGCGTCGCCGTGGTATTCCACGTCGGTGGTACCGATCAGGGTGAAGTCCTGCTCGTACGGAATGGCAAAAATGATGCGCTTGTCCGGGTTCTGGAAGATGTAGGCGTACGGGTGCTCGAACAGGCGCTTGACGATGATGTGGCTGCCTTTTACCAAGCGGATGGCTTTGCTGGCTGGCGCCTGGATGACGCCGCCCAGCAGCTGCTGCACCCAGGGGCCGGCGGCGTTCACCACGGCACGGGCGTGCACGGTGGCTTGCTTGCCGTCGGCGCCTTGCAGCGTGGCTTGCCAACCGTCGCCGTGGCGGCTGGCGGCCACACAAGCGGTGCGGGTGAGGATGGTGGCGCCGCGCTCGGCGGCGTCGATGGCGTTCAGCACCACCAGCCGCGCGTCGTTGACCCAGCCGTCGGAATACACAAAACCCTGGCGGTAGCTGGCTTGCAGCGGCTTGCCGGCCACGTGGCTGCCTAGCTGGATGCGCTCGCTACCCGGCAGCCGGCGGCGGCGCGCCAGGTGGTCGTACAGGAACAGGCCGCAGCGGATCAGCCACGCCGGGCGCTGGGCGGCATCGTGCGGCATCACGAAGCGCAGCGGCCACATGATGTGCGGCGCGGCGTCCAGCAGCACTTCGCGCTCTTGCAGCGCCTTGCGCACCAGGCCGAACTCGTAATACTCCAGATAGCGCAGGCCGCCGTGGATCAGCTTGGTGCTGGCCGACGAGGTGTGCGCCGCCAGGTCGTCCTTCTCGCACAGCAGCACGCGCAGCCCGCGCCCTGCCGCATCGCGGGCAATGCCCGCGCCGTTGATGCCGCCACCGATCACCAGCAAGTCGTACTGTTCCACCGTTCTATCCTTTGCGTCACGTTGGCCGCATGCGGCCGCCTGATTGATTCCAGTGTAGAAGATAGTGAAATCACGATCACAAAGCAACACAAAACGAACATTAAATGTTTGAAAAATGTTTGATGTGTGATTTGAACGAACATCCCATCTGGCAAGGCATGCAAGCGGCTGTGTTGCTCCTCACTAAGGAACCCGGCCTGCACCCCGTGTCGCGCTGCACGCTGGTGTGGCGGGGGCGTGGCCAGTCGCGGGCGTTAAAAAGCCGCTCCCCGTTGCGGGCGAGCGGCTTGCAGGCGGTGCCTGGGTAGGCGATCAGGCGATGCCGTGTGCCACAGCGGCCAGCGTGGCGCCCAGCAGCGAACCCACTACCGGTACCCAGCTGTACGACCAGTCGCTGTCGCGTTTGCCCTTGATCGGCAGCAGCGCGTGCATGATGCGCGGCGCCAGGTCGCGGGCCGGGCTCATGGCGTAGCCGGTGGTGCCGCCCAGCGACACGCCGATGCCCAGTACCAGCAGCGCTACCGGCAGCGCGTCCATGGCGCCCAGCGAAATCTTGGGCGACACCATGCTGAGGATGGCAAACACCAGTACGAAGGTGGCAAGCACTTCCGACAGCAGGTTGCCAGTGGTGCTGCGGATGGCCGGGCCGGTGCAGAACACCGCCAGCTTGGTATCGGCGCAGTCGGTGTGGTCGAAGTGGTCGCGGTACACCAGCCACATCAGCAGCGCGCCGGCCATGCCGCCCAGCATCTGCGCCAGGATGTAGCCCGGGGCGTCGGCCCAGGCAAACTTGCCGGCGACCGCCAGCGCCACGGTTACCGCAGGGTTCAGGTGCGCGCCGCTGATGGCAGCCACGCTGAACACGCCGACAAACACCGCCATCGCCCAGCCGAAGGCGATGACGATCAGGCCGCTGTTGTGGCCTTTGGTGTTTTTGAGGATGACGTTGGCGACCACGCCGTTGCCCAGCAGCACCAGCAGGGCAGTACCGATGAATTCACCGAATAAGGGGTTCATGATGTGTTCCTTGCAAAAAGGGGGACCACCCGTGCCACCTCGTGGGCTGGCACCGGGCAGGTCGGTATTAAGGGGGCGTGCGGCCAAGCTCAGGTTGGCCGCAAACAGGCTGGCGGGCGCTTACTGTTGGTCGCCAGCCCAGGCAATGGCGGCGCGGGTGGCGCGGTGCCAGCCGGCCACGTAGCGGGCCACGGCGTCGGGGCTTTGCTGCGGGGCAAAGCGCGTATCCAGCTGCCATTGGCCCTGGATGTCGTCGGTGCTCTGCCAGTAGCCGACGGCCAGGCCGGCCAGGTAGGCGGCGCCCAGGGCGGTGGTTTCGGTGATTTTAGGGCGTGCCACGGCGGTGCCCAGAATGTCGCTCTGGAACTGCATCAGCACGTTGTTGACGCTGGCGCCGCCGTCCACGCGCAGCTCGGCGATGGTGATGCCGGAGTCGGCCTGCATGGCGCCCAGCACGTCCATGGTCTGGAACGCGATGCTGTCCAGCGCGGCGCGGGCAATGTGCGCGGCGTGGGTGCCTTGCGTCATGCCCACCAGGGTGCCGCGGGCTTCGGCGTTCCAGTGCGGTGCGCCCAGGCCGGCAAAGGCCGGTACCAGGTACACGCCGTCGCTGTCGGCCACTTGCGCCGCCAGCGGGCCCACGTCGCTGGACTGCTTGATGATGCCCAGGCCGTCACGCAGCCATTTCACCACCGAGCCGCCGATGAAGATGCTGCCTTCCAGCGCGTACTGCACCTTGTCGCCCACTTGCCAGGCGATGGTGGTCAGCAGCTTGTTGTGCGATGGCACCGGTTTGTCGCCGGTGTTCATCATCATGAAGCAGCCGGTGCCGTAGGTATTTTTCACCATGCCAGGCGTGGTGCACTGCTGGCCGAACAGCGCGGCCTGCTGGTCGCCGGCCACACCGGCGATGGGGATGGTCACGCCCAGATGCGCGGCGTGGGTATGGCCGTATACCTCGCTGGAGCTTTTCACCTGCGGCAGCATGCTGGCCGGGATGCCCAGGATATCCAGCAGCTCGTCGTCCCACTGCAGGGTGTGGATGTTGTACAGCATGGTGCGCGAGGCGTTGGACACGTCGGTGACGTGCACCTCGCCGTGGGTCAGTTGCCAGATCAGCCAGCTATCGATGGTGCCGAAAGCCAGCTTGCCGGCCTGCGCGCGTTCGCGGGCGCCGGGCACGTTATCCAGAATCCAGCGCACCTTGGTGCCGGAGAAGTAGGCGTCTACCAGCAGGCCGGTCTTGTTGCGGATGGTGTCGGCCAGGCCGCGGGCGCGGATGTCGTCGCAGAAGCCCGCAGTGCGGCGGTCTTGCCATACGATGGCGTTGTACACCGGCTGGCCGGTTTCGCGATCCCACACCACGGTGGTTTCACGCTGGTTGGTAATGCCGATAGCGGCAATGCGGCTGCCCGGCACGCCGGCGCGGGCCAGTGCCTCGGCCGCCACGCCCACCTGGCCGGCCCAGATTTCCATCGGGTCGTGCTCCACCCAGCCGGCTTGCGGGTAGATCTGGCGGAATTCCTTCTGCGCGCTGGCCACCATGTCACCGCTACGGTTGAACAGGATGGCACGCGAGCTGGTTGTCCCCTGGTCGAGGGCGAGAATGAAAGTGTCTTGCATAAAGCTCTCCTTGGGCGCGGGCGCCTTTGTTGTCTTGTGTTTTTTGTTTGATTTATGTTTGTAAAATGTTGTTTTTGTTTTCGGGTGATTCTAGGCCGCTGGCATCGGCTGTCAATATCCCCCGCGCAAAATTTGTCTGCGCCCGGTTTATCGGGGTGTGTGCTGTGGTGTAGTCGGTTGGCTACAAGTTGTTGCATGGCAAGGTAAAAAGCGGCTGCCCAAGCGTAGTTCGCTTGCCATTGCCGCCCGTGGCCGGGCTTGTAACAGATTGTGCATTGCAAACGCTTGGTGGCTAGTACCAATGCAAACAGGGTTGGCCGCGGCCAACCCTGTTGTTGTGTATTACCTGGCTTGCTTTAGTGGCTTAGGCGCGCCAGCAGTGCGTGTGCCACGGCTTCGGACGAGGCCGGGTTCTGGCCGGTGATCAGCAGGCCGTCTTCCACCACGAACGGTGCCCAGTCGGCGCCCTTGCGGTACAGGCCGCCTTTGGCCTGCAGCGCGTCTTCCACCAGCAGCGGCACGATGGCGGTGAGCTGCACTGCGTCTTCTTCGCTATTGCTGAAACCGGTGACCTGTTTGCCGGCCACCAGCGGTGTGCCGTCGGCCGCTTGCGCGTTTACCAGCGCGGCGCTGGCGTGGCACACGGCGGCCAGCGGTTTGCCCGCGGCCACGGTGTCGGCGATCAGGCGCAGCGAATCGGCGTTGTCCACCAGGTCCCACAGCGGGCCGTGGCCGCCAGGGTAGAACACCGCGTCGTAGTCGGCGGCGTTGACGCTGGCCAGCGGCAGGGTGTCGGCCAGGCGGGCTTGCAGCGCGCTGTCAGCGTCAAAGCGCTGGGTAGCCGGGGTGGCAAACGCCGGGTCGGCGCTTTTCGGGTCGATCGGCGGCTGGCCGCCTTGCGGCGAAGCCAGGGTGATGGCGACGCCGGCGTCGGCCAGTGCGTAGTAGGGGGCTGCAAACTCTTCTACCCAGAAGCCGGTTTTATGGCCGGTATCGCCCAGCTGGTCGTGGCTGGTCAGTACAAACAGAACGTGTTTCATGGTGTGTGTCTCGTAATGACCTGCGGCCAAGGTTGGCCGCAGGCAATGTCATCGCGGTGTACCCGCTGCTGGCAAGCCAGCGACGGGCAGGGGGCTTACTGGCCCAGGGCCGGGTAGTCGGTGTAGCCCTCGGCGCCACCGCCGTAGAAGGTTTCCGGGCGCGGCGGGTTCAGCGGCGCGCCGGCGGCCAGGCGTGCCGGCAGGTCGGGGTTGGCGATGAAGCTGCGGCCAAAGGCCACGGCGTCGATCAGGCCGGCGCCGATCAGCTTCTCGGCTTTTTCCAGCGTGTAGCCACCGGCTGCCACGATGGTGCCGGGGTAGACGGCACGCACGCGCTGGCGGAAGTCGTCGCTCCAGGCCGGGCCACCGGCCCAGTCCGGCTCCGACAGGTGCAGGAAGGCGATGTTGCGCTTGGCGATTTCGCCGATCAGGTACAGCGCCATCTCTTGCTGGTCGGTTTCCGACAGGCCGTTGAATACGCCCAGCGGCGACAGGCGGATGCCCACATGGTCGGCATCCCATTCGGCGATCACCGCGTCCAGCACTTCCAGCACAATGCGGGCGCGGTTTTCCACGCTGCCACCGTACTGGTCGGTACGCTGGTTGGCCGCCGGCGACAGGAACTGGTCCAGCAGGTAGCCGTGGGCGCCGTGGATTTCCACCAGGTCGAAGCCGGCGCGGCGCGCGTTGTCAGTGGCGCGGCGGTAGTCTTCGATCAGGTCGGCGATTTCGGCGGTTTCCAGCGCACGCGGGGTGGATACCGGGGCGCGCACCAGCTGGCCGTTTTCGTCACGGATATTGGTGTTGCTGTTGGCCGCAATGGCGGACGGCGCCACCGGGGCTTCGCCGCCCGGCTGCAGGCTGTTATGCGAGATGCGGCCGGTGTGCCACAGCTGGATGGCGATCTTGCCGCCTTCAGCGTGCACGGCGTCGTTCACGCGCTGCCACATCTGGATCTGGTCTTCGCTGTAGATGCCCGGCGCGCCGGCGTAGCCCTTGGCGGTGGGGGAGATGTGGGTGCCTTCGTTAATGATCAGGCCGGCACCGGTGCGCTGGCGGTAGTACGCGATGGCCAGCTCGGTGGGCACGTCGCCCGGCTCGGTGTTGCGCAGGCGGGTCAGCGGTGCCATCAGCACACGGTTGTTCAGGGTAACGGCGCCCAGGCGCACGGGGGTCAGCAGTTTATCGGCTTGCATGAGGTGTCCTTTGCTTGCGGTTTAGCGGTCGAATCCAAAGCCCTGGGCGCGTGCTACCGGGGCTACTTGCGGGAAATACACTTGCTGGTAATAGCGGGCAATGCTCTGGCTCCACGGCTCGCCGTCGGCGCGGCCCAGGTTTTGCCAGTGCTGCTGCAGGGTCTGGTCGTAGGCGGCGATGTGGCCGGGCAGGGCGGCGGCGTCGTAGCGCTCGCTGTGGGCAAACGTGGCCAGCGGCAGGCGCGGCTTCACGGCGCTGTCGTCGGCGCTGTAACCCAGCACCACGCCTGCCAGCGGAAAGGTGAGCTCGGGCAGGCCCAGCAGCTCGATCATGGCGGCCGGGTCGCGGCGGATACCGCCAATCGGCACCACGCCCAGGCCGGCGGCGCGGGCGGCGGTCATCAGGTTGCCCATGGTGATGCCGGCGTCCACAGCGGCCACGGCAAAGCCTTCCACGCTGTCGTGAATCACCTGTTCGCTACCGGCGGCAGCCACGCCCAGGCGGGTCTTGTAGAAGTCGGCCACTACGGCAACGAATACCGGTGCCTGCGCAATCCACGGCTGGCCGCCGGCGATCTCGGCAATGCGCGCGCGGCGGGCGGCGTCCTGTACCACCACCAGCGATACCTGCTGGCCGTTGATGGAGGTAGGGCCGTGCCAGGCGGCACGCAGTACCGCGTCCAGCACCTCGGCCGGTACGGGTTTGTCCTGGTAGCTGCGGATACTGCGGTGTTGCTGCATCTGTTCAATCGCGTTGTTCATCACAAGCTCCGAAGAATAAGTTATTAGACCAGTCGTCTAGATTGTGCTTCAAAAAAACCGCCTGCGCGTGGGCAAACGGTGTGTGTCTATCAGGCTGCCGGGCGGCAGGGCGCCAGCTGGCCTTCGGTATGGATCATCGCGGCCTGCAGCGGCAGCAGGCTATGCTGCGTTTTCTGCATCAGCGCGGCGCCCAGCCACAGGCTGTACAGCGCGTAGGCGGTTTCATCCGGCGGCAGCTGCGGCTTGATGCTGCCGTCGGCCTGGCCAGCGCGAATGCACGCGGCCAACCTGTGCACGATGGCGTCCATGCCTTCGTGCAGTGCCAGCCGCATCGGCTCGGACAGGTCGGACACCTCGGCCGCCAGCTTCACCGCCAGGCAGCTGTGCGCCTCGCAGCGGGCGTGGTGGTCCAGCCATTGCCGGAAGTAGGCCAGCAGCCGGGCCCGGCCATCGCCGATGCTGTCATCGGCCAGCAGCAGGCCGACACGCTCGCGGTACACCGCAAAATAGCGGGTCAGCATGGCCACGCCGAAGTCTTCTTTCGACTTGAAGTAATGATAAAACGACCCCTTGGGTACCCCGGCTTCGTTCAAGAGCTCGGTCAGGCCCATCGCGGTAAAGCTGCGGCCATGGATCAGCGCCTCGCCAGTAGCCAGGATGTGTTCGCGGGTGTCGGTGTGCAGTCGTTCTCGTGCCATGGGGTGCATGATAGTGCAAATAGACTGGTCAGTCTAGTGGTGTTCGGGTGGGGGCGCGGGCTGATCTTGTCACTGGCGTGGCAACTGAATCGCGCCTACCTATCCCGGATAGTTGGTGAACCTAAGGCTAGGCGGTACAAGGAGGCGCCGCTAGCAAGCCGAAAAGTGCAGGGTTGACGCCGTAAAGTTATGGCCGCACGCGGGAATACACACGGGTATGCCTGAGCTCGCCCTGCACGTTCAGGCGGTCGTTACGCAAGGTTCCCTCCAGCTGAAACCCCGCCCGCTCGGCCAGGCGCCAACTGGCCATGTTCAGTTCGTCGGTCGTCAGGAAAACGCGGTTTGCCCCCAGTTGCTGCAGCGCGTATTCCGTTAGTGCGGCCACCCCTTCAGTAATGAATCCCTTGCCGAGAAATCGGCTGTGCCCCCAGTAGCCCACCTCAAACTGGCGCAGTTGCCAGTCGGCATGATGCAAGCCGCTACCGCCCACAAGCGCGCCTGATGCCTTATCAATGAAGAAAGCCATCAGGTCCTCGTTGAGCAAAAAGCGCGCATAAGCGCGACGGCAGGAAGCCTCTGATTCAGCCAACGATGGCGGGGGGTAAACCCAGCCAAGCCAGGGTTTGAGCTGCTCGCAGGATTCCACTATTGCAGCATTGAACATGGCGCCATCACCTGGGCGTGCCACGCGCACCAGTAGCCTGTCGGTTTCAAGTGACTCGGGGAGTTGATCTAGGGGGACGGGTTGCATATGGGGCCTAAAGTAGCAGTGAGAGACATCCGGAGCGCAAAGCGCGGAGGAAACCTGCAAGCGCAGCTTACAGGCCGCCCCTCTAGACCGCCTGGTTAGAGAGATTTCAATCGCCCCCGCATACCGCATCGGTAGCCATTTGGATAGGTCACCACCTTATGGATGGCTCCCAAGCTGGCTAGTTGGAAGTGGGAGAGTCGCTGCTGCAGCCCCGACTGCAGGCATGTTAGCACATGGGCATTGTCGTCTGTTTTGTCCCTGACGTTACCGCATACGAGGCTGGTCATCCGCACCGTTTTGCCGACGCTGGTTTTGGCATGGCGGCGCGGGTGGCAGCACGATTTGAACAAGTCAGAACCGTTATCTGCTGGCTACGCCAGACAATGCCGCAGTATTGCTAGCAAGTTGCCCTATACTGGCAATAAATCATACTTAATGCTTGCTGATACCGTACCGACATGACTCTTATCCCTATCCATGCTGACAGCGAGCCTGCTGTGCCACCCTGCGGTGATTGCCGCAACGGGGAGGCGCTGGATTTCGCTTTCAGCTATGCATTCCAGCCCATTATCGACCTGCGTGCGGGCAGCATTTTTGCGCATGAGGCGCTGGTGCGTGGCCCGGCGGGCGAGGGGGCGCTGAGTGTGCTGGCCCAGGTAAACGATGAAAACCGCTACCGTTTCGACCAGGCTTGCCGTGTGAAAGCCATCGAGGTGGCGGCGCGGCTGGGCATGCGCAGCAAGCTTTCCATCAACTTTTTGCCCAATGCCATTTACCGCCCCGAGGTGTGCATCCGCACCACGCTGCAGGCGGCGCGCCAGTTTGGCTTTCCTGTAGAGCAGATCATTTTCGAGACGGTAGAGAGCGAGCGTATCGACGACGGCAGCTGGCTGGCCACGGTGTTTAGCGCCTATCAGCGTATCGGTTTCATGACGGCGATTGACGATTTTGGCGCCGGTTACGCCGGGCTTAACCTGCTGGCGGCGTTTCAGCCCGACATCGTCAAGCTGGATATGGCGCTGGTGCGGGGTATCGAGCAGAAAAAGGCGGCCCGCGTCATAGTGGCCAGCGTGGCGCGCATGTGCGACCAGCTGGGTATCCGCGTGATTGCCGAAGGGGTGGAAACACGCGAAGAGCTAACCTGCCTGCAAGACATCGGTGTGCATCTGGTGCAGGGCTATTTGTTTGGCAAGCCGCAGTTCGAGCAGTGCGTGGCGGATATTAGCCAGATCTGGCCGCCGGCCTAGTACTAGTTGGCCGCATTTTGGCGTATTGCGCCCATCGCTATATACGTGCTTATATAGCGCCTCGATTTCCCGACGCGGAGCAAGGCAAGATGACGCGCATTCATACCCTGGTAGCCAGCATGGGCCTGAGCCTGGCCTGCAGCATGGCGCTGGCCGGCGAGATAACCGTATCGGCAGCCTCCAGCCTGACTAATGCTTTCAAAGACGTGGCGCAGAGTTTCGAGGCGCAGTACCCCGGTAGCAAGGTACAGCTGAATTTTGCCGCCTCTGGCGCGCTGCTGCAGCAGCTGGCCAAAGGCGCGCCGGTGGATGTGCTGGCCTCGGCCGACCAGGAAACCCTGGACCAGGCCGCCAAACAGGGGCTGATCCAGCCAGCCAGCCGCCGCGACTTTGTGCGCAATACCCTGGTGCTGGTGGTACCGGCGGGCAGCAAGCTGGCTCCCAAAAGCCTGGCCGAGCTGGCCCAGCCGGCTTACGGCAAGGTGGCGATAGGCAACCCGGCCAGCGTGCCGGTAGGGCGCTATACGCAGGACGCGCTGGAGGCGGCCAGGCTGTGGCCGGCGGTGAGTGCCAAGGCGGTGAACACCCTGAATGTGCGCCAGTCGCTGGACTACGTGGCGCGTGGCGAGGTGGACGCCGGTTTTGTGTACGCCACCGATGCCCGGCAGATGGCCGACAAGGTAAAAGTAGCGTTTACCGTGCCGCTGGATAGCGCTATCCGCTACCCCATTGCGGCTACCACCGCTGCGGCCAACCCGCGCGAGGCCAAAAGCTTTATCGATTACGTGTTATCCCCCGCGGGGCAGGCCATTCTGGCGCGCTACGGCTTTCAGAAGCCCTGAGTGATGGCAGGCATGGATGCGGTCTGGGTGGCGCTGGCGCTATCGCTGAAGGTAGCGGGCCTGGCCACCGTGCTGGCGGCGCTCGCGGGCGTGGCTACCGGTTTTGTGCTGGCGCGCGGGCGTTTTCCTGGGCGCGATGTGCTGGACACGCTGCTGACCCTGCCCATGGTGCTGCCGCCTACCGTGCTGGGCTATTACCTGCTGGTGTTGCTGGGCAGGCAAGGCGCGTTGGGTGGCTGGCTGCAGGCGCAGTGGGGCATTAACCTGATTTTCAGCTGGCAGGGCGCGGTTATCGCGGCCGCGGTGGTGGCGTTTCCGCTGGTATTCAAGCCAGCGCGGGCTGCCTTCGAGGCGGTAGACGGCCAGCTGGAGCAGGCGGCGCAGGTGCTGGGTATCAGCCGCCTGGCGGTGTTTTTCCGCATTACCCTGCCGCTGGCCTGGCGCGGCATTCTGGCCGGTGTCCTGCTGGCCTTTGCCCGTGCGCTGGGCGAGTTTGGCGCCACGCTGATGGTGGCAGGCAGCATTCCTGGCAAAACCCAGACGCTGTCGATTGCCGTATACGAAGCCGTGCAGGCCGGGCAGGACGATGTGGCCAACCTGCTGGTCGGCGTGATCTCCGCTGTGTGCATCAGCGTACTGTTGGCCGCAGGCTACCTGGCTCCCGGCCGGGTAGCGCAGCGCTAGGGGGCCGCATGCTTGATATTGCCATCCAGAAAACCCTGCATACCGGCAAACGCCGCTTTGAGCTGAACGTACAGCTGCAGTCCGCCAGCCAGCACACCGTGCTGTTTGGCCAGTCCGGTGCGGGCAAAAGCCTCACCCTTAAAGCGATTGCCGGCCTGATGACGCCAGACAGCGGCCATATCCGCCTGGGCGGGCGGCTGCTGTTTTCGCAGCCCGGCGGGGTTAACCTGACGCCGCAGGCGCGGCAGCTGGGCTATCTGTTTCAGGACTACGCGCTGTTTCCCCACCTGACCGTGCGGCAAAACGTGGCCTTTGGCCTGGTGCGCGGCTGGCTGAACCCGAGTACCACTGCGCAGCACGACGAAGTCGAGCACTGGCTGCACACCTTTGGCCTGGCGGCCATGGCGCAGCAGCTGCCGGGCGAGCTGTCCGGCGGCCAGCGCCAGCGTGTGGCGCTGGCGCGGGCGCTGGTGGCCAAGCCGGGCGCCTTGTTGCTGGACGAGCCCTTTGCCGCGCTGGACCCGGCGCTGCGCCACGATATGCGCCAGACCTTGTTGGCCCTGCTGGCGCAGGTGCAGATCCCGCTGGTATTGATTACCCACGACGAACAAGACGTGGCCCTGTTTGGCCAGCAGGTATTCGAGCTGCGCGACGGCCAGGCCCATGCGGCCAACCTGGCCACCTTTCCCGAGGCACCGCTCCGCCATGACTGATAAAACCATCCAGCTACAAGGTAGCCTGTGGATGACCATAGACGGCCAGCCGCTGGGCGGCGCCGACCGCATGGCCCTGCTGGCGCAGATTGCCGCCTGCGGCTCCATCACCCGTGCTGCCAAGGCGGCGGGTATGAGCTACAAGGCGGCGTGGGATGCTATCGACACCATGAACAACCTGGCGGGCGAGCCGCTGGTGGCGCGCCTGGCCGGCGGCAAGGGCGGCGGCGGCACGCAGCTTACGGCGCGTGGCGAGCAGCTATTGCACAACTTTCATACCCTGCAGGCCGAGCACCAGCGCTTTGTCCACAGCCTGGCCACCCAGGCGCCCGCGCTGGCCGACGACTACGTACTGATAAGGAAGATGGCCATGAGAACCAGCGCACGCAACCAGTTTGCCGGTACCGTCGAGGCGGTAAAACACGGCGCAGTGAACGACGAAGTGACGCTGCTGACCCCGGCCGGCCAGCGCATTGTGGCCATTGTTACCCACGACAGCGTGCTGGGCCTGGGCTTGCAGCCGGGGGCGCAGGCGCTGGCGCTGGTGAAAGCATCGTCCATCATGCTGGTGAGCGACGCCGGTAGCGCGCGCTTTTCGGCGCGCAACCAGCTGCACGGCGAGATCGCGCGTATCCAGCCCGGCGCAGTCAATACCGAGGTGGTGATCGCCCTGCCAGGTGGCAGCAGCGTCGCCGCGGTGGTCACCCACGACAGCTGCGACACCCTGGCGCTGGCGGTGGGGCAGCCGGCCAGTGCGCTGTTCAAGGCGTCCAGCGTGATTCTGGCGGTACCGGCCTGAAGGGCGCGCTGCGCTCACGGCCGCCATGACCCTGGGCGCAGGCTGCGGCATACTGGCTAACCCCGCCTTCCAAGGACCCCCCATGTTGCTACAAGACGAACTCGCCCTGGTTGCCCGCCAGGAAGCCATGCTGGTATTGCCGCATTTTGATGAAAACGACGCCTGGCAGCTGGGGGTGGCGCTGCGCACGCAGGCGCTGGCACAGCAGGCGCCGGTGGCCATTGCCATTACGGTGAACCAGCAGCGCCTGTTTTTCAGCATGCTGCCAGGTGCCACGCCTGCCAACGACGACTGGCTGCGGCGCAAACACAATGTGGTGCAGCACTTTCAGCAAAGCTCCTACGCCGTGGGGCTGGCCTGCCAGCTCAAAGGCAAGACCCTGGCCGAGCGCAGCGCGCTACCAGAGCGCGATTACGCCAGCCACGGCGGCAGCTTTCCGCTGCGCGTGGCCGGGGTGGGTTGCATCGGTTCGGTAGGGGTGTCTGGCCTGGCGCAGCGCGCCGACCACGAGCTGGTGGTAGCCGTGCTGGCGCGCCAGTACGGGCTGAGCGATGTACCGCGTCTGCCCCTATAGCGCGTAGCGCGCAAACAGCGCGGCAATATCCACCCGCGCCTGTAGCCGTGCGGCCAGCAGGTACAGCCCGGCCACCTTGCGGTGCAGAAACAGCGCGTCCACCGGCGGCGTGTGCCAGGCGTCGCGCTCGTGGCGCATGGCCCAGCCAGCGTCGCGCATGCGGGCGGCCAGCGTACTGTTGCCAAAATCGTAAGCACCGGCGTGGCGCAGCGGCTCGCAGGCTAGCAGGAAGATGGCCATTACCTCGTCGTAATGCCGCGCCGACACCTGCTGCGGAAAGTAACCCAGCGCGGTGGCGGCTTCGCCCAGCGCCTGCCGGTCTTGCGCCTGTGCGGCCAATAGCAGGCGGCGGTAGTGCTGCACGGTGTCGGCAGCCAGCCGACGCGTGGCACCGAAATCCAGCAGTACCAGTTGGCCGCTAACCGGCTGGTAGCGGTAGTTGGCAAAGTTCGGGTCGCTTTGCAGGCAGGCAAAGTCGAAAATTTCCCGTAGTAATAAATCGAACAGCAGGGTGGCAATGCGGTCGCGCTCTGCTTGCGGCGCCTGTTGCAGCGTGGTGATGGGCACGCTGTCGATAAAATCCATCGCCAGGATGCGCGGCGTGCATAGCTCGGGTACGGTTTGCGGCAGTAGCAGGTCTGCGTGGCCGGCCAGCAGCTGGCGGTAGTGCTGCAGGTTGGCCGCTTCCTGCTGGTAGTCGGCTTCCTGGTGCAGCTGGCGCTTGGCTTCGGTCAGCAGGGTATCCAGGTCGAAACCCGGTGGCAGCAGGCCGCTTAGCCGCAGCAGGCTAGCCACATTGTCTACATCGCTATCAATGCTGCGCGCCACGCCGGGGTATTGCACCTTGATGGCCAGTGTTTCGCCGCTGGCCAGCTCGGCGCGGTGCACCTGGCCGATGGAGGCGGCGGCCACCGGCTGGAAGGAAAAGCGCTTGAAGCGTGTTTGCCAGTCCTCGCCCCATTCCTGTTCCAGTACGTCTGCCAGCTGGCTTAGCGGCATGGTGTGCGCGTCTTCGCGCAGCGTGGCCAGAATGTCGCGCAGCGCGGGCGGCACCAGGTCGCCGGCGTCCATAGACAGCAGCTGGCCCATCTTCATGGCCGCGCCGCGCATCTGCGATAGCTGGTGGGCAAAGCGTGCCGCATTGGCCGGCGTCAGCAGCAGGTCTTGCCACTGCGGGCGCTGGCCGCTGGCTAGCCGGCGCGCGCCTTCTGCCACCATGCCGCCTGCTATGCCGCCTGCCAGGCTGCCAAGGCGCGCCAGCCGCGACAGGCGGCCAACGGGTACCGCGCGGGATTTTGCCGGGTCAGTCATGCTGTGGCCGTGATGTCTGGCTGCCGGGGCGTGGGTGGTCGGCCAGCGGGTAGGCATCCGCCACGTAGGCCGGGCCTTTCATGATGCGCACGATCCACGCGCCCAGCGCCACGGTAAACACCACCGTCCACAGCAGAATCAGCCAGCTGATGGCCAGGATATCCACCATGCCCGCCTGTTGTGCGCTAAGGCTGCCGGGCCACAGCCACAGTTGCAGCCGCCACAGGCAGATGGGGCTACCCAGCAGCAGCGTGCCGTACACCAGGCAGCGTGGCGCCAGCGCCAGCAGCCGGCTTTCCAGCCCGGCAGGGCTGCGCTGGAAACCCGCCAGTTTGTTGAAGTAGCGGCTCATGATTTAAGCCTGTATGGCCAGCACGCCGGCCAGCAGGCTGATGCCGGCGGCCAGGCTGAGGTGAAGTCGTAGCGGCAGGTACCAGCTGGGCAGGTCTACATCGCGGCACAGGCGCTGGTCTTGCAGGTAATGCAGCAGATAGCCCAGCAGCAGCGTGGCCACACCGGGGGCCGCAGGTAGCAGCACAGCGGGCCAGGCCAGCAGCGCCGGTACCACACTCCACGCCATCATGCGGCTGCGGCGGGCGGCATCCAGCTGGGGCAGCGTCATGGCAAAGCCCCAGTGCAGCGCGCCGACAAACGACAGGATCACCGCGCCGTACACCAGCAGCAGGCCGAACCAGAAGCCGGCATGGGCTGGTAGCAGCCAGCACAGCGCGGCCAGGCTAACAAAGGGCAGGGCACCGCCATACCCCAGCCAAGCGGCGGGGGCAGGCAAGCTAGCGGGGGCAGTATCGGAAGTCATGATGGCAGACCGGGGCAAGGACAAAGATTGTCCCTGATCTTAGAAATAGGTGCCTATTTTGTCCAGTACAAAGCGTGTACAAAATGGCGGTGTTGCGGCCAACCCTGCCGCGTGTGCCTGGCTTATTGCGGCAGGAAACGGATGCCGGTGCGGCGCACCAGCTCGTCGTAGGCCAGCATTTGCGGCTTGGCTACGTCGGCGTTGGCCGCCCAGTACACCCACGACTTGCCTGCTGTCGGGTCATACACCAGTTTGTATAGCGCATCCGGCACCCGCACTTTGCCGGCGTAGCGCGGCGCTTGCTGCGGGTCGAAGTAGGGGCCGGTAAACACATACACCTCGCCACGGGCGCGCTGTACGTATTTGCGGGTGGCGGCCTCTACCGCGCGTGCCCACACGCCACGGTTATTTTCTGGCACCTGCGGCACCATATTGGCCAGGCTGAAACTTTGTGCCATCGCCTCGGGCGTGGTGCGCTGCGCCGCCGCCGCCATGTGGCCGCGGTCGTAGCCGCTGCCGCGGTAGTCGGCCAGCGTGGCGCGCTCGTTGCTGCGCAAGCGCGCCTCTTCGTAAAAGCGGTCTGTGCGTTTTTCGTCGGCGTCGGCCAGGCTGCGCGCCGACAGCTTTTCGGCGGCAAACAGTGGCGTGCGGTTATTGCCGTCGTGCAGCACGGCAAAATCGTCAAAGCACAGCTCGCGCACGCGCGCGTGCTGCAAACTGGCGGCGATGGCCGGGGGCGTATTGCGGTAGAACAGCTGCGGGCAGTCGGCAAACTGGGTGGCTACTTGCGGGCCGCTGGGCTCGGGGTTGGCCGCGGTGGGGGCGGCAGGGGTCTGGAAGTGATCGGCGGCGGCGTAAACCAGGGCAACAAGCAGGGGCAACAGGGCAAGCGGCTTTTTCATGCAAGCAACAACGGCGGGAAAAGGCCGGCAATTCTATAGCAAGTTTTATCGCAAAGTTGTCTTGTTGCCCGTTTAATGCTGCGCTATGGGTGGCTGGCTTACACCAGCCCGCCCAAACCGGCCGCCGCACCGGCGGCCAGCAGCCACAGCGGGTTCAGCCGCGTGCGCCAGCTCAGCAATGCGCACACTGCCAGCAGCGCGCCACCGGTGAGGGAGGGCGGATGGCTGGCCGCCATCATCGCCACGCCTGCACCGATCAGCCCCACCGTCAGCGGTGCCAGCCCGCTATTGATGGCTGTGGTCAGCCGGCTGCCGCGTGCTTGCTGCCACCAGCGCGCCACCCAGAAGCTCAGTAGCGACGACGGCAGGCAAATGCCGACCAGGCTGACGATGGCGCCGGGCACGCCGGCTACCTTCCAGCCCACCAGGCTTACCACCAGCACGTTTGGCCCCGGTGCCGCCTGCGCCAGCGCAAACAGCGCGGCAAACTCCTGGCCGCTCATCCAGCGCAATTCGGATACCACCACGCGGTGTAGCTCCGGCACGATGGCGTTGGCACCGCCTACCGCCAGCAGCGAAAACTGCATAAACATCAGAAACAGAAAGATCAACATATCAGGCTCCCGGTTGCGGCCAACGCCAGGCCAGGACCACCGCCAGCGGTGCCAGCACCAGCAGCACCAGCCACAGCGGCAGCTGCAGTGCGGCCACCGCCGCGAAGGTGAGCAGCGCCAGCGCCCACGGCAAGCCGCGCCGAGGCAGGCGAGCGGCCAGCTTCAGCACCATGCCCAGCAGCAAGCCGATACCAGCCGGCGCCAGCCCGGCCAGCAGTTGCTGTAGCCAGGCAGCTTGCTGGTAGTGCTGATACAGCGTGGCCAGCAGCAGGATCAGCACCAGCGGCGCCAGCAGCAGGCCGGCCACCGCCAGCAGCGCGCCGCGCGCACCGTGAAAGCGGCTGCCGATGGCCACCGCCATATTGACGATATTGGGCCCGGGCAGGATCTGGCCTAGCGCCAGCAGCTCGGCAAACTCGGCATCGTTCAGCCAGCGGCGGCGCTGTACCAGCTGGTGCTGCGCCTGCGGCAGCACGCCGCCAAAGCCGCTGAGGCCAATGAGGAAAAAGCCGCCAAACAGCGCTTTTTTGTCGGGAATGATCAGGGTATCCATACCCTGTAGCGTAGGGCCGGCGTGCGGCAGGCACAAACGGCTTTTTCTGGCTTGGCTTGTGCGTTATTCTCACAAGCATGAACCGCAAGCTCCCGCCGCTCAACGCGCTGCGCGCCTTTGAAATGGCCGCCCGCTACCAAAGCCTGACCGCTGCTGCCGAGCAGCTGCACGTCACCCACAGTGCCGTCAGTAGGCAGGTAGCGCTGCTGGAAGACTGGCTGGGCGTAGCACTGTTCGAACGGCTGGGCCGCCGCCTGCGGCTGACCGACGCCGGCCGCCACTATCTGCCGGTGGTGCAAGCCGCGTTCGACAGCATTGTCAATGCCACCGAAAAACTCACAAGCCAGAAGCCACGGCTATTACGCATCAACGCCGCCCCCACCTTGGCCATGCACTGGCTGCTGCCCCGGCTGACGCAGTTCCAGCGCCGCCACCCCGAGGTAGAGCTGCGGCTGGCCACGTCCGACGCCATCATCAACAACCAGAACGCCGATTTCGACATTGCCATCCGCCGTGGCAACGACCACTGGCATGGCTTTGTGTCCAGCATCTTTCTGGAAGAACACGAGCTGCCGGTAGCCAGCCCGGCCTTGCTGGCACGCCAGCCGCTGCCGGATGCTGCCGCGCTGGCGCAGCATACCTTGCTGCACTCCGAGACCCGCCCGGTAGCGTGGGAGCGCTGGCTGGCCGCGGCTGGCGTGCCCGGCCTGCAGCCTGCGGCTAACCAGCATTTCGATCACTACTACCTGGCGCTGCAGGCGGCGGTGGACGGCATGGGCATCACGCTGGGGCCCAGGCCGGTGATAGACGAACTGTTAGCCAGCGGCAAGCTGCAGATCGCGCTGCCTGCCCCGGCAGTACGGGTACGCGGCTATTCGTGGGTGGTGCCCCTGGCGCTGGCAGAAGACCCGCTGTGCGCCGAGTTCTGCACCTGGCTGGAAGACGAAGGCGGGGTGTAGCGGCCAGCTTGGCCGCGAGGGCAAAACGCACAAGGCCGCAGCGTATGCTGCGGCCTTGTTGCTTGCCGGGGCGGGGTGCTTACAGGCGGAAGCGCGATACCATGCCGTGCAGGTGGCTGGACAGCTGGTGCAGGTCGTTCACGGTGCGGGTGGCGTTTTGCACCGCCTGGTCGGTTTCAATCGCCATGTGGTTGGCCACCTCGGCGGCGCGCGCCATTTCGGTGGTGGCGATAGACTGCTCGCGGGTAGCGTCGGCAATGTCGCGGATGGTTTGCACCACGCGGCCAACCTCCTGCTCGATGCCGGCAATCTCGGTAGCGACCTGGCGCGACGCGCCCACGCCGGACTGTACCGATTGCTGCGTGCTGTTCATATTGGCCAGCGCCGAACTCACGTCTTCGTGCGTGGCGTGGATCAGCTGGCCGATCTCTACCGTGGCTTTGGACGTGCGTTCGGCCAGCTTGCGTACTTCGTCGGCCACCACGGCAAAGCCGCGGCCCATTTCGCCGGCGCGGGCCGCTTCAATGGCGGCGTTCAGCGCCAGCAGGTTGGTCTGGTCGGCAATGTCCTTGATCACGTTGATGATCTGGTCCATTTCGGCAGAGCGTTGGCCCAGGCCGCCCAGCGTGGTAGCCAGCTCGCCCACGGCACAGGCAATGCCTTCGATGCCATCGGCCAGCTCGCCTACCGATTGCGCCGACTGGCGCGAAGTATGGCCGGTTTGTACTACCGATTCCTCGGCGCTGCCGGCATTGCTGGCAATGTGGTTGATGCTGACGGTGATCTGCTCGATGGTGGCGGCGGTGGCGCTGGACGCGTCGGCCTGCTGCTGCGAGTCGCTGGCCAGCTGGCGGGTGATGCCGTTCAGGTCGTCGATGCCACCGTTCAGCGACACGGTGTGCTCGCGCACCTCCAGGAACATCTGGCGCAGGCTGCCGATGAAGCGGTTGAACGCCTGGGCGGTCTGGCCGATTTCATCGCGGCTGTCGATCTGCAGCTGGTGGGTGAGGTCGCCCTGGCCGCTGGCCACGTCCAGCAGCGCGTCACGCAGGCGTACCAGGTTGGCCAGCAGGCGGTTCAGCGCTACGTTGGCCAGCAGGCTGGCGGCCACGGCCACGGCCAGGCCGGCCAGCACCAGCGTGATCAGCATCTGGTTCAGCGGTGCCAGCAGAATGTCTTTTTCGGCCACGGTACCTAGTACCCAGTCGGTCCCCTCTACCACGGCGAGCTCGGCGTAGAAGGTTTTACCGTCGATCTCGACCTCGTGCAGTTGGGGCGTGCTGTTGGCCGCAGCCAGCAGGCCGGTGTCAAAGCCGGTCATCACTTCGCTTACCGGTTTCAGCGTACTGCCCTCGGCCGGGTGCACCACGATATTGCCTTCACGGGTAGCCAGGAAGGCGTAGCCGTCGCCGCGCAGCTTGATGCCTTTCACCACGGCGATCAGGCCTTCCAGCACGATATCGCCGCCGGCCACGCCCACCAGCTGGCCATCACGCAGGATGGGGCTGGCCAGGGTCACGCCCAGCTTGGCCGGGCTGGCAAACATATACGGTTGGGTCAGTACCACGCTGCGCTTTTCGCTGGCCAGCTTGTACCACGGGCGGGCGGTGGGGTCGTAGCCGGGCTTGGGCGGGCGGTTCGGGTCGTCGTAATGCATGGCTTTGTCTTCGTAGCCGGCAAAAATCTGGTCGAAACCGCCGGCGGCCTTGCCTTGCTCCAGGCTGGCGTAAGGCGCGCTGGCATCTTCTTTGCCCAGCCGGCCGGCGGTGGCGCGGATGGCGTCGCCACGCTGGCCTACCCAGCGGCCTAGTGCCTGGCTATTACCGGCAATGGCTGCGTTCAGTTCCTGCTCTACGCCGCGCACGATTTCCACGCGCATGCGCTGGTAGGCCAGTGCCGACAGCACGGCAATGGCGATGGCCAGCAGAATGGCCACAAAAAGCATGAGTCGCTGTTTAAGGGACATGGGTGCCTCGTTGAATGACAAAGGGCGGCCGGTGCCTTGTACTGGCAGCGTGTCGCCCTGGGTGTGTGGGAAAAACCGCGTTGTTTGTATTGTTATGTATCAAATATAGCGGTGTAATCTTAACAAATTGTGAAGAATATTACAGCTAGATTTTGCGTTGGCCGCATAAAACACTACGCCCCGCGCTGGGGTAGCAGGCGGGGCGTAGTGTTTTATGCTGGCATGTTTTACAGCCGTAGCTGTCGGCTGCTGGCTTTGCCGGCCAGCGCGTGGTCGTGGGTGACCAGCAGCAGCGCGCAGCCGATGCGCGCCAGCTCGTCCAGCAGGCAGTGCACGGTGTCCTGCTGGGTGAGCGGGTCCAGCCGCGAGGTAGGCTCGTCGGCAAACAGCAACGCCGGCTGCAGCAGCAGGGTGCGGATCAGCGCCAGCCGTTGCAGCTCGCCGCCTGACACCTGCGATGGCTTGCGCGCCAGCAGGCCGGGCGACAAGCGCAGCCGGTGCAGCAGCGTTTCCAGGCTGGCCAAAGGTTGGCCGCAGTGCTTCAGCACGTCGTGCAGCGCGGTGTGCAGCGTTACGTGCGGCGCAAACGCCTGCACCGGGTCCTGGTACAGCTTTTGCCACGCGGTGCGCGGCAAGCCGTCGCGGTAGCGCACGCTGCCGTGGTCGGCACGGGTCAGCCCCAGCAGGATGTTGCCCAGCGTGCTTTTGCCGGCACCGCTGTCGGCCAGCAGGGCCACGCGCTCGCCGGCGGCAATATCGATGTCCACGTTGCGGAACAGCGGCAGGCTGCCGTAGGCCTTGGCCAAGCTGCGCCCCTGCAGCAGCCAGTCGCCCGGCACCGGGTGGGCGATGGCAGGCCACGCTTGCGGCTCGGCGGCCAACAGCTGCTGTGTGTACGGGTGCTGCGGCTGCTGCAGTACCTGGCTGGCCGGGCCGTGCTCCACCACCTCGCCGCCACGCATTACCAGCACCTGGCCGCCCAGCGTGCGCGCCAGCGCGATGTCGTGGGTGATGGTAAGCAGGCAGCGGCCGTCGGCCAGATGCTGTTGCAGTAGCTGCGCCAGCGTGGCGCAGGCGCGGCTGTCCAGCCCTTTGCTGGGTTCGTCGGCCAGCAGCAAGCCGGCGCCGCCCAGCGTGGCGGCGGCAAACGCCACCCGCTGCGCCATGCCACCCGACAGCTGGTGGGGGTAATGGCGCTGCGCTGCCTGCAGCCCCAGCCGTGCTAGTTGGCCGCGCGCTTCGGCGTGGGCACCGCCTGCCGCGCCGCGCCAGCCTTCCGCCACCTGCGGCAGCACCCGCATGGTGGGGTCCAGTGCGGTGGCGGGCTCTTGCGGCAGGATGGCCAGCTGTTCGCCCCATAGCGCGCAGCGGTTGGCCGCGTCGGCCAGCGGCCACGTCTGGCTAGCCTGCCGCAGCTGGCCACTGGCGCGCAGGCCGGCGGGCAGGGTACCCATGATGGCGTGCGCCAGCAGCGACTTGCCGGAGCCGCTTTCGCCCAGCACGGTCAGCGCCTCGCCCGGGGTCAGGGTGAGGTCCAGCGCCTGCAGCAGGCAGTGTTGTTGCTGGTAGACGGCCACGCCGTCCAGATGCAGGCTGTTCATCGTGTTATCTCCAGCGGGCGTAGCAGCACCAGTGCGGCCAGGGTCAGCGCCAGCACGGCTACTGGTGCCAATACCAGGCGGGGCGCTTCGCTGTAATGCGGTAGCGCTTCGGTCATCATCAGGCCCAGCTCGGCCGCCGGCGGCTGCAGGCCGACGCCGACGTAGCCCAGTGTGGACAGCGCCAGGATGGCGGTGGCCATGCCGAAGCTGGCCATGGTCAGCAGCATGGGCGCCAGCTCCGGCCACAGGTGGCGGCGCACGATGTACAGCGGGCCAAAGCCCAGCAGGCGCGAGGCTTCCACGTGCGGGCTGGCCAGTACCAGCCGGCTGCGCGCCCGTGTCATGCGGAAGTACTCCACCCATTGCGCCAGCGCCAGCCCCAGATACAGGGTGACAAAGCCGCCCTTGGCCATGGCGGAAAAAATCAGCACGATCAGCAGCCCCGGCAGCGCCAGCACGCCATCGGCCACGCCGCGCAGCACGGTATCGGTGATGCCGCCGCGCCAGGCGGACAGCACGCCCAGCAGGCAGCCCAGCAGTGCGGCGCTCAGCACGCACAGCGCGGCCAACCCTAGCGACAGCCGGGTGGCGCTGGCCACGCGCGCCATCACGCTGCGGCCCAGCTGGTCGCGGCCCAGTGGCTCGGCCAGGCTGGGGCTGGCCAGAAACTGCATCAGGTCCTGGCGTGCCGGGTCCGGCCACAGCCAGGGGCCGGCCACCGCCAGCAGCACGATCAGCCCCAGCAGTAGCCAGGCCAGGCGGCGGTGCCAGGGTAATAAAGCAAGGTAAGTCATTTACGGCTCCGCCGGGCCACGCGGGTCGATGGCCAGGCATAACAGGTCGGTAAGGGTATTGAGCAGCACGAACAGCCAGGCCAGCAGCAGGGTGCAGCCCTGGATCATCGGCACATCGCGCCAGAACACGGCGTGCACCAGCGCGTGGCCGATGCCGGGCCAGGCAAACAGGCTTTCCACCACCACCACGCCTTCTATCAGCAGCACCAGCTGCACGCCGGCGTAAGCCACCACGGTGACGCCGATATTGCGCAGGCCGTGGCGCCAGAACGCCCGCCACGGCGACAGGCCTTTGGTGAGCGCAAAGCGGTAGTAGTCGGACTGCACCACTGCCAGCACGCTGTCGCGCACGATGCGCGCGGTGAGGCCGCACAGGCCCAGGCCCAGCGTCAGCGCCGGTAGCAGCAGATTGCCGCTGTCGCCGTGGCCGGCGGCCGGCACCCAGCCCAGCTGTACCGACAGGCCCAGCATCAACAGCAAGCCCAGCACAAATGGTGGTAGCGCCCGCAGTGCCACGCTCGCCAGCAGGGTCAGGCGGTCGGCCCAGCCGCCGGGTGCCAGGCCGCTGGCCAGCCCTAGCGGCAGGCCCAGCCCCAGTGCCAGCGCCACGCTGGCGGCGGCCAGCTGCAGCGTGGCGCCCAGGTGATGGCCGATTTCCTCCAGCACCGCGCCGCCGGTCACCAGCGATTGCCCCAGCTGGCCGTGCGCCAGCTGTTGCAGCCAGTGGGCAAACTGCTGCCACGCCGGTTGCGCCAGCCCCAGCTCTTGCCGCACGGCGTCGGCGGCGGCGGCGTCCACGTAGTCGTAGCCGTAGCGGCCGGCAGCAATGCGGAACGCCATGTCACCCGGCAGATGCTGTACCAGCACAAAGCACAGCGTGGCCACCAGCAGCGACACCACCAGCGCCTGTACCAGCCGCTGGCCCAGCACGCGGGCCAGGCTGTGTTGCGTGATGGCGGCCATTTAGCGGCCCCAGCTCATGTCGCTCAGGCGGTAGCTGCGTTCTTGCGGGTCTAGGCTGACGCCGCGCAGCGCCTTGCTCACCGCCGCGCTCTGGCGGTACCAGGCTACCGGCAGCACCGGCAGCTCCTGTTGCAGGATGGTGGCCACTTTCAGCCGTGCAGCGGCGGCCTGTGCCGGCTTCAGCCCGCCCTGGCCCAGTGCGGCCAACTGTTGCGACAGCACGGCGTGCTGCCACTTCATCACGCCCCAGTCGGCGCCGTCGTCGGTGAAGTCACCCAGCAGCGTGACCAGCGGGTCCGGCACTAGCGCGTAGTTGCGCGCGTACAGCGCCAGCTCCAGTGTGCCGTCCTTGTGGCCGGCCGGAATCTCGCTGGAGTTGCCCACCTTCACCTGCACGGCGATGCCGGCCTGGCGCAGCTGTTCCTGCAGCGCGGTGGCAATCAGCGGCAGCTCGGGGCGGTCTGGGTAGGTGCGCAGTGTTAGCGCCAGCTTCTCGCCATTGCGTACCAGCTGGCCGTCGGCGTCCGGCTTCCAGCCCTGCGCGGCAAAGCTGCGGCGGGCTTGCTCTGGCTGGTAGGCCAGCGCCGGCAGCCCAGGCTGGTGCCAGGCTTTCATGCTGGGCGGGAACAGCTGCGTGGCCGCCATCTGCGGGTCGCGCAGCAGCGCGGTGGCAATGGCCTGGCGGTTCAGGCTCTGGCTGATGGCCAGGCGCATGGCCGGGGTGTTCAGCCATTTGTGGCCGGCGTTGAACTTGATCTGGATGGCGCGTGGCAAGGTGGCGGACACGATGCTGACGCGCGGGCTGGCTTGCAGCCGCGTAATGCTGACCGGGTCCAGGCCGAAGGCGATGTCGGCCTGGCCGCTTTCTGCCATCAGGGTGCGGCTTTCGGCGCGGCCGATGGCCTGGTAGCCCACCTCGGTAATCGCCGGCTTCTTGCCCTGCCAGCCGGCAAAGGCCTGCACATTCACACGTTGCGGCTGCTGCAGCTGGCTGATGCGGTAGGGGCCGCTGCCGATGATGCTTTTTACGCTACCGTCGGCGGCGTACGACGCCGGGGCCAGCACCTGGGTATGGGTGTGGGCAAACACCGCCGGCAGCGGGGCGAACGGTTTGCTCAGCACCACCACCACGTCCTTGCCGTCGGCACGGATGGCGCTGATGGGGGCGTTTTCCAGCATGCCGGGCTTTTTGCGTGCTTTTTCCAGCGCCGCCACCACGTTGGCCGCGCTTACCGCGCTGCCGTCGTGAAAGCGCGCGCCGTCGCGCAGTGTGAAGCGCCAGCTTAGCTGGTCGCTGCTGGCTTGCCAGCGGCTGGCCAGGCCGGGCTTGAGCGTGCCGGCGTTATCGGCATCGACCAGGGTTTCGGCTACCTGCAAGCGGGTAAACAGAATGCCGCTACTGGACGACGGGTCCAGGCTGTGGATTTCCCACGGGCCGATCAGGTTCAGCGCTTTGGCCTGGGCGCACAGGCCGGCGGCCAGCAGCAGGCTGCCGGCTAGCAGAGAGGATCGCAGAGGGTGCATGGTTATTCCAATCTTATCGAGAATTATTATCGACCGGAATGCTATACAGTAACATTTTATTTGGCAAGTGCGGTTTCCCGCATCGCAGCAAATGGCAGCGGCTGCCAACAGCAGCAACCCGGCGTGCAAGCGGCAGGCCGGGCTGGGGGGTGGGGCAGGTAGTGCGGGGCTAGCCGCTGTGCGGGCACAGCACGCTGTGGCCGCTGGTGGTATGCGCCTGGTGGATGGCCACGCCGAATAAGGGCGCCAGCACGGCGGGGGTAAGGATGTCGCGGGCAGGGCCGGCGGCCAGTAGCCGGCCGTGCTGCAGCAACAGCACGCGGTCGGCGTAGGCCAGCGCGGCGTTCAGGTCGTGCAGCACCACCACAGTGGTGAGCTGGCGCGCCTGCGTTTGCTCGCGCACGCTGCGCATCACCTGCACCTGGTGTTGCAGGTCCAGCGCGCTGATCGGCTCGTCCAGTAGCAACAGGCCGGGCTGGCGCAGTAGCACCTGCGCCAGAAACACCATCTGGCGCTGGCCGCCGCTGAGCTCGCACAGCCGGCGTTCGGCCAGTGCGCCCAGCCCCAGTGCGGCCAACTGTTGTTGCACCGCCGTGCGCTGTTCGGCGCTGACGCGCCAGCCCAATGCGCCGAGCTGCCCCAGCAACACTGCCTCGGTCACGCTGAGGCGGCTGCGCGTGCTGCAGTCCTGCGGCAGGTAGCCGCACGCTGCGTGCAACTGGCCGCCGCGCTGCAACGGTAGCGCCTGGCCCTGCCATTGCAGTTGGCCGCGTGCCGGCAGCAGGCCGGCCAGCGTTTTCAGCAGCGTGGTTTTGCCGCTGCCGTTGGGGCCCAGCAGGGCGGTGACTTCGCCCGGCCGTGCCTCGAACGACACATCGTGCAGGATGGCCTGGCGCCCCAGGCTGACGTTCAGTTGTTGTGCCTGCAGCATTACCACGCCCCCGGTTTGCTGCGCATCACCAGCAGCAGGAAAAACGGCACGCCGACGGCGGCGGTAACGATGCCGATCGGAATCAATGCCCCCGGCGACAGCCATTTGCCCAGCAGCGACGACAGCGACAGCAGCAGCGCGCCGCACAGCGCGGCGCCGGGCAGCAGCAGGCGCTGGTCTTCGCCCAGCAAAAAGCGCGCGATGTGCGGCGCGATCAGCCCGACAAAGCCGATGGTGCCGACAAAGGCCACCGCCGCGCCGGTGAGCAGCGACACGATGGTCAGCGCGCGCCAACGCAGTGCTGCCACGTTCACACCCAGGCTTTGCGCCCGCTCGTCCGACAGCCCCAGCGCGGTAAAGCGCCAAGCGTCGCGCAGCAGCAGCGGCAGGCACAGCGCCAGCACGGCGGCCACCAGCCCCAGCTTGGGCCAGCTGGCTTTGTACAAGCTGCCGAACAGCCAGAATACGATGGCCTGCAGCGCCTCGGGTGAGGCCAGGTATTGCAGCAGCGACAGCAGCGCCTGGAACAAAAACAGCAGCGCAATGCCGCCCAGCACGTAGCTGTCGGCCTGGCCGCCTTTGGCGCGGCCTATGCCCAGCACCGCGCTGCAGGCTATGCCGGCAAACAGGAAGGCCGCCAGCGGTACGGCGACGGTTTCCGGCAGCGGCAGCGCGCTGCCCAGCACGATCACCAGCGCCGCGCCAAAGCCGGCGCCGGCCGACACGCCCAGCGTGTAGCTGCTGGCCAGCGGGTTGTGCAGCACGGTCTGCATCACCAGGCCGGATAGGCCCAGCGCGGCGCCCACCAGCAGCGCCATCAGCGCCACCGGCAGGCGGATCTGCCACACGATCACGTCGCTGCCGCGCTCGGCGCCGCTACCGCTCAGCGCGGCAACCACTTCGCGCAGCGGCAGCATCGACGGGCCGCTGGCCACGTCCAGCAGCAGCGACAACAGCAACATGCCGGCCATCAGCAACAGCATGGCCAGCGCGGGCGCCAGCCGGCGAGCGGCGGGTTGCGCCAGGCTCAGTGTGCTCACGGTTTCAGTGTCACCATCCAGCTACCGCTGTACTTCACCGGCAGGTAGCGTTCGTGGAACTGGCGCAGCTCGGCCACCGGGTTCACGTCGGCAAACTGCGCCGGGTACAGCTGCTTGGCAATGAATTGCATGGCGGTGTAGTCCACCAGCGTGCGCGCCAGGCCGTGGTCCAGCGTGTACACGTGCTGTTGCTGCACGGCTTTCAGCGTGTCCCAGCCAGCGCGCTTGGTGTAGGGCTGCAGCGTGGCGCGGGCGGTGGCGTCGTCCGAGGCGTAGCCCAGCTTTACCGCCTTGGGGCGGTTCTGCCACGACGAGCCTGCGATGATGACGTGATCAGGGTTGGCCGCCAGCACCGCTTCCGGGTTCAGCGGGCCCCAGTTGGCGGTAATGCGGCCGTTGGCGATATTGTCGGCGCCCAGGTTGTCCAGCATCTGGCCCCACATGGTGTCGCGGTAGGTATTGCCGATGCTATCGGCACCGTCGCGGCCCAGCTCTACGTACACTTTGGGCTTGGCGGTGGCCTTGGCGCGGGTGACGCGGGCCATCACGTCCTGGTATTTCTTCTGGTACAGGCTGGCCAGTTCTTCGGCGCGCTTGTCGGCGCCCATTACCTTGCCCAGTACGCGGGTGCTGGCCAGGTGGCGTTCCAGCGTTTGCGCGTTGTAGTCCACCACCACGATGGGGATGCCGGCCGCGCTTAGCTGCGCCACCGCCGGGCCCAGCGCCTTGTAGCCCCACTCCGGCAGGATCAGCACGTCGGGTTTCAGCGCGATGACTTTTTCGGCGCTGAAGCTGTTGTCGTCGGTAAAGCCCACGTCCGGCATGTCTTTCAGCTGCGGAATCACTTCTACATAGCGTGCCCAGTTGCCGGCGCGCCAGCCGGCCCAGCCGGTTTTGCTGATGCCCACCACGTTCTGCCACGCCTTGGCGCCGGCAATGGCGGTGAATTCTTCAAAGTGGAAGCCCAGTACCACGCGCTTGGCCGGCGCATCCACGGTGACTTCGCGGCCGCTGACGTCGGTGAACTTCACCGGTTTGGCCAGCAAGGAGGTGGCGGGCAGCAGGCACAGGGTGGCCAGCAACAGGGGGCGGCTAAAGGCAGACATGCGGGGCTCCGGCAACGGAAGGAAAGGCCGGATTATCGATAAACGTTGGCCGCAGGGGCTGCGACATAGTGTCGCAGGGGGCTGTCAGGCGCGTTTGCATTTTTATACCGCGTTTACACCATGCTGCCACCATTTAGCACGATCTTTCGATGGCGCGCCCTACAGTAGCAGTGTTGCTCCCCTTATCGAGGTAATCATGCAAGATCTGATCTGGCTGGGCGCTCTGGTGCTGCTGTGTGGCAGCACTGTCGGCCTGCTGCGCGTTTATCACACTTTATCCGGCAGGAGGGCGTCATGACCCTGCTTACCCTGACTGCGGCCACCCTGGCCGTGCTGCTGGCCGGCTGGCTGGTGCATGCCCTGTTGCACGCGGAGGACCTGCCATGATGCTGCAATTCTACAGCCTGCTGGTTGTGTTCATGCTGCTGCTGACGCTGTCGGCCCGCCTGATGGGCGCCTGGCTGGCACCGTTGGCCGCAGGGCAAGTGAGCCCGCGCTGGCAAGCGCTGGACGCCGCACTGCTGCGGCTGGCCGGTATCCGCGATAGCGGCATGGGCTGGCGCCAGTACGCGCTGGCGGTGCTGGTGTTCAACCTGCTGGGCGCGCTGCTGCTGTACGCGCTGCAACGACTGCAAGGCGTGCTGCCGTTCAACCCGCAAGGCATGGGCGCGGTGGAGGCTGGCTCGGCGTTCAATACCGCCATCAGCTTTGTCACCAACACCAACTGGCAGGGCTACGCCGGTGAAAGCACCATGAGCTATTTCACCCAGATGGCCGGCCTGGCGGTGCAGAACTTTTTGTCCGCCGCCAGCGGCATTGCGGTGGCGTTTGCGCTGATGCGCGGCTTTACCCGCCGCGAAAGCACCGACCTGGGCAACTTCTGGGCCGACGTGCTGCGCGTGTCGGTCTACCTGCTGTTGCCGCTGTCGCTGCTGCTGGCGCTGGTGTTCGTGCAGCAGGGCGTGCCGCAAACCTTGGCCGCGTATAGCGACTACACCGCGCTGGCTGGCCACGCGCAGACGCTGGCGCTGGGCCCGGTGGCGTCGCAGGAAGCCATCAAGCTGCTGGGCACCAACGGCGGTGGCTTCTTCAACGCCAACTCGGCGCACCCGTTCGAAAACCCCACCGAGCTCGTCAACCTGCTGCAGATGCTGGCTATCTTCCTGATTCCGGCCGGGCTTACCCACGCTTTTGGCCGCCTGGCGGGTGACCGTCGCCAGGGCTGGGCGCTGTACGCGGCGATGAGCGTGATCTTCATCGCCTGCGCCAGCGGCGTGATGGCCGCCGAAAGCCAGGGCAACCCGCTGTTGGCCGCGCTGGGCGTGGACGGCAGCAGCGGCAACTGGGAAGGCAAGGAAGTGCGCTTCGGCATGGCCGCCAGCAGCCTGTTCATTACCGTTACCACGGCAGCCAGCTGCGGCGCGGTGAACGCCATGCACGATTCGCTCACCGCGCTGGGCGGCATGCTGCCGATGTGGCTGATGCAGCTGGGCGAGGTGGTGTTTGGCGGAGTGGGTTCCGGCCTGTACGGCATGCTGGTGTTTGCCGTGCTGGCGGTGTTCGTGGCCGGGCTGATGGTGGGTCGCACGCCGGAATACCTGGGCAAGAAGATCGAGGCGTTCGACATGAAGATGGTGGCGCTGGTGATCCTCACCACCCCGGCGCTGGTGCTGGCCGGCACCGCCGCCAGCGTGCTGCTGGCCCCCGGCCTTGCCGGCCTGGCCAACCCTGGCGCGCACGGCTTCAGCGAGGTGCTGTACGCGTTCAGCTCGGCGGCCAACAACAACGGCAGCGCCTTTGCCGGCCTGTCGGCCAACACCCCGTACTACAACGCGCTGCTGGGCATTGCCATGTGGCTGGGCCGCTTTGCCGTCATCGTGCCGGTACTGGCACTGGCCGGCAGCCTGGCGGCCAAAAAGACGCTGGCCACCACCAGCGGCAGCATGCCCACCCACGGCGGCCTGTTCATCGGCCTGCTGGTCGGCAGCGTGCTGCTGGTGGGCGCATTGACCTATCTGCCGGCACTGGCGCTGGGCCCGGTGGCCGAGCACCTGATGATCTGGGCGCGTTAAGCAGGAGAGCAAAATGAGCGATAACAAAACCAGCCTGCCGCTGTTCGACCCGGCACTGCTGAAGCCGGCGCTGCGCGACAGCGTGCGCAAGCTGGCGCTGCGCGAGCAGCTGAAAAACCCGGTGATGTTCGTGGTGTACCTGGGCAGCGTGCTGTGCAGCGTACTGTGGGTGATGGCACTGCAGGGCAAGGGCGACGCGCCGGCCTGGCTCACCGGCAGCATTGCCGTGTGGCTGTGGTTTACCGTGCTGTTTGCCAACTTTGCCGAGGCATTGGCCGAGGGCCGCAGCCGCGCCCAGGCCGCCAGCCTCAAAAGCCTGAAAAAAGCCACCATCGCCAAGAAGTTGGCCGCACCGCAGCGCTACGGTGCCGCCTTTACCGTGGTGGACGCCAGCGACCTGCGCAAGGGTGACGTGGTGCTGGTGCAGCACACCGACCTCATCCCCTGCGACGGCGAGATCATCGAGGGCATAGCCAGCGTGGACGAGTCGGCCATTACCGGCGAGTCGGCGCCGGTGATCCGCGAATCGGGCGGCGACTTCAGCTCGGTGACCGGCGGTACCCGCGTGCTGTCGGACTGGATCGTGGTGCGCGTCAGCGTGAACCCCGGTGAAACCTTCATCGACCGCATGATCGCGATGGTGGAAGGCGCCAAGCGCCGCAAGACGCCCAACGAGATTGCGCTCACCATCCTGCTGCTGGCGCTGACGCTGGTGTTCCTGATGGTGACGGTGACGCTGTTGCCGTTCTCGGTGTACAGCGTGGGCGCCGCCGGCAGCGGCGAGGTGATCTCGCTGCCGGTGCTGCTGGCGCTGCTGGTGTGCCTGATCCCCACCACCATCGGCGGCCTGCTGTCGGCCATCGGTGTGGCCGGCATGAGCCGGCTGATGGCGGCCAACGTCATCGCCACCAGCGGCCGCGCGGTGGAAGCCGCCGGCGACGTGGACGTGCTGCTGCTGGACAAGACCGGCACCATCACCTTCGGCAACCGCCAGGCCGCCGCCTTCATCGCCGCCGCCGGCAGCACCCAGACTGCGCTGGCCGAAGCCGCCTGGCTGGCCTCGCTGGCCGACGATACGCCGGAAGGCAAGAGCATCGTGGTGCTGGCGCAGCAGCAAACCCGCGCTGTGGCGCCGCACCACGACGGCGTGCTGAGCGAAAGCCAGCTGGGGCAGGGCACCTTGCAGGCGCTGCACCAGGGCCTGGTACCGCCCGGCGCCAGCTTTGTGCCGTTTACCGCGCAGTCGCGCATGTCCGGCATCAACCTGGGCGAGCGCCAGATCCGCAAGGGCGCCGCCGACGCCATCCGCCGCCACGTGCTGCAGCTGGGCGGCAGCTTCAGCCCGGCCCTGCAACAGCAGGTGGACGGCATCGCCAGCCGTGGCAGTACGCCGCTGGTGGTGGCCGAAGGCGCCCGCGTACTGGGTGTGGTGGAGCTGAAAGACGTGGTGAAGCCCGGCATCAAGCAGCGCTTTGCCCAGCTGCGGCAGATGGGCATCAAGACGGTGATGGTGACCGGTGATAACCGCCTGACCGCCGCCGCCATCGCCGCCGAAGCGGGTGTGGACGACTTCCTGGCCGAGGCCACGCCGGAAAACAAGCTGGCGCTGATCCGCGATTACCAGCAGCGCGGCCAACTGGTGGCCATGACCGGCGACGGCACCAACGACGCCCCGGCGCTGGCGCAGGCCGACGTGGCGGTGGCGATGAACAGCGGCACCCAGGCCGCGCGCGAGGCCGCCAATATGGTGGACCTCGACTCCAGCCCCACCAAGCTGATCCAGGTGGTGGAAATCGGCAAGCAGATGCTGATGACGCGCGGCGCGCTGACCACCTTCAGCCTGGCCAACGACGTGGCCAAGTACTTCGCCATCATCCCGGCGGCCTTTGCCGGCACCTACCCGCAGCTGGGCTTGCTGAACGTGATGCAGCTGGCCAGCCCGGCCTCGGCGCTGCTGTCGGCGGTGATCTTCAACGCGCTGATCATCGTGGTGCTGATTCCGCTGGCACTGAAAGGCGTGCGCTACCGTGCGCTGGGCGCCGAAGCGCTGCTGCGCCGCAACCTGCTGGTGTACGGCCTGGGCGGCCTGCTGCTGCCCTTTGCCGGCATCAAGCTGATCGACATGCTGCTGGCCCTGCTGGGGCTGGTGTAAGCCATTTTTTAGAAAGGTAACCGTATGCAAGACGTACTGTCCGGCAGCGACACCCACGCTGCCAAACCCGCCGCCAGCGCCCTGTGGTGGCCCGCCGCCCGCCTGCTGCTGGGCCTCACCCTGCTGCTGGGCCTGGTGTACCCGCTGGCCGTCACCGGCCTGGCGCAGTGGCTGTTTCCGGCGCAGGCGCAGGGCTCGCTGCTGCAACAGCAAGGCCGCACCGTGGGCTCGGCGCTGATCGGCCAGGCCTTCAGCAAACCGGGCGAGTTCTGGGGCCGCCCGTCCGCCACCGCCAGCACGCCGTACAATGGCGCCGGTTCCGGCGGCAGCAACCTGGGCCCGGCCAACCCGGCGCTGGCCAAGGCGGTAGCCGAGCGCATCGCCGCGCTGAAAGCCGCCGGCCCGCTGCCGGTGGGGCCGGTACCGGCCGACCTGGTCACCGCGTCCGCCAGCGGGCTGGACCCGCACATCAGCCTGGCTGCCGCGCTGTACCAGGTGCCCCGTGTAGCCGCCGCCCGCCAGCTGGACGCCGGCAAGCTGGAACAGCTGGTACGCCAGCAGGCGCAGCAGGCCTGGTTCGGCAGCGACGCCACCGCGCGGGTGAACGTGCTGCAGCTGAACTTGGCGCTGGCCGGCAGCTGATACCATCGGCAAGCGTCATGTGAAGCACAAGGTTGGCCGCATGCGGCCAACCTTGTGGCTGTTTCCCGTAACTGATCAACACACACACCAACCATGACCGACCCCGACCGCCGCCCCGACCCCGACGCCCTGCTGGCCAGCCTGCCGCGCCCGCGTGGCCGGCTAAAGCTGTTTTTCGGCGCCGCCCCCGGCGTGGGCAAAACTTACGCCATGCTGGCCGAGGCGCAGGAAAAACGCGCCCAGGGCCTGGACGTGCTGGTGGGCTGGGTGGATACCCACGGCCGCGCCGACACCGAAGCCATGCAGCACGGCCTGGCCGTGCTGCCGCGCCGCCAGCTGGACCACCGCAGCAAGGCGGTGGCGGCGCTGGATATCGACGCCATCCTGGCGCGCCGCCCGGCGCTGGTGGTGGTGGACGAGCTGCCGCACAGCAACGCCGCCGGCAGCCGCCACCCCAAACGCTGGCAGGACGTGGAAGAGCTGCTGGCCAGCGGCATCGACGTGTACAGCGCGATGAACGTGCAGCATCTGTACAGCCTGCGCGACATCGTCAGCCGCGTGACCGGCGTGGAGGTGGCCGAAACCGTGCCCGACCACGTGTTCGACCAGGCCGACGAAGTGCGGCTGGTGGATTTGCCGCCGGACGACCTGCTGCAAAGGTTGGCCGCAGGCAAGGTCTATCTGCCCGAGGTGGCCGAGCGCGCGGCGGCCAACTTCTTCCGCAAAGGCAACCTGATCGCGCTGCGCGAACTGGCGCTGCGGCGCATGGCCGACCGTGTCGATGGCCAGGTCAAGGCGCAGCGCGCCACGCAGCAGGCGGCGCCGGTGTGGGCCACCCGCCACGGCTTGCTGCTGCTGGTGGGTGGCCGCTTTGGCGCCGACAGCGTACGCCAGAGCCAACGCCTGGCGCGGCAGCTGGATGCCGCCTGGCACGCGGTGTGGGTGGACGACGGCCGCAGCAGCGCGGCATCCCGCGCCGCCGCCCTGGCCGCCTTGCAACAGGCGGCCGAGCAGGGCGCCACCACGCTGGTGTTAAGTGGCAGCTCGCCAGCGCGCCTGCTGGCCGACTACGCCCGCCGCCATAATCTGTCCTTGCTGGCCATGCCGGCGCCGCTGGCGCGGCCACGCTTGCAGCGCGCCCTGCAGCAGCACGCGGCCGACCTCGACCTGCTATTGCTGTCCTGCCCCGCACCGGCTACCGGCGCGCGACCCTGGCTACGTTGGCCGCAGTGGCAGCTAAGCCGCCGCGGCTGGCTGGCGGCCAGCCTGCTGTGCGTGGCCATCACCGTGCTGGCCAGCCCGCTGCACGGCGTGCTGGAGCCCACCAACCTGGTGATGTTCTACCTGTTGGGCGTGCTGTGGGTGGCAGTGCGCTACGGGCGCGGCCCGGCGGCGCTGAGCGCCGTGCTGTCGGTGGCGCTGTTCGACTTTTTCTTCGTGCAGCCGCATTTCTCGTTTGCGGTGTCCGACGTGCAGTACCTGATTACCTTCGCGGTGATGCTGATCGTTGGCTTGGTGGCCGGCCAGCTGGTGGCCAGCCAGCGCCACAGCGCCGCGCAGGCGCGCCAGCGCGAGGCGCACACCCGCACGCTGTACGAGATGGCGCGCGAGCTGGGCGTGGCGCTGATGCCGGAGCAGGTGGGCGAAATCAGCCAGCGCTTTTTGCACGCCAGCCTCGGTGCCGGCGTGCGGCTGTGGCTGCCGCCGGACGACGAAGACGGCGCGCTGCAGCCGCAAGCCGGTGACGCGCTGGACGAAGACGCCGCCATCGTGCGCTGGTGCTACGACCACGCCGCGCCGGCCGGCATTGCCACCCACACCTTGCCGCAGGCGCCGTGCCTGTACCTGCCGCTAAAAGCGCCGATGCGTACCCGTGGCGTGCTGGTACTGCGGGTGGCCGACCCCGCCACGCTGGCCGAACCCGACAACCGCCGCCTGGCCGAGGCGGTAGCGGCGCTGGCGGCGCAAACGCTGGAACGGCTGCATTACATCGCCGTGGCGCAACAAACGCTGGTGGCGATGGAATCGGAACGGCTGCGCCACTCGCTGCTGGCCGCGCTATCGCACGACCTGCGCACGCCGCTCACCGCACTCACCGGCCAGGCCGAAACCCTGCAGCGCCAGCTTGCCCGAGAGGCGTCGCCGCACGCGGCGCAGGCCGCCACGTTGCAGACGCAAAGCCAGCGCATCTCGCGGCTGGTGACCAACCTGCTGGAAATGGCCCGCCTGCAGGCCGGCGGCGTGACGCTGCGCCGCGACTGGCTGCCGCCGCAAGAGCTGTTCGGCAGCGCCATCGCCGCGCTGGGCGGCGCCACCGCCAGCCACCGCCTGCAGGTGGACGCCCCGCTGAGCTGCCCGATGCTGTACGCCGACCCCATTTTGCTGGAGCGGCTGCTGGTCAACCTGCTGGAAAATGCGCTCAAATACAGCCCCGCCGGCAGCACCATCACGCTCGCGGCCAGCGCCACGGCGCAGCACATCCTGCTGAGCGTGGCCGACCAGGGCCGTGGCCTGCCGCCAGGCGACCCCGACACGCTGTTTACCGCCTTTACCCGTGGCGAGCGCGAGTCGGCCATCAGCGGTGTGGGCCTGGGCTTGGCCATTTGCCGCACCATTGCCGACGTGCACGGCGGGCGCATTACTGCGGCCAACCTGTCGGCCGGCGGTGCCTGCTTTACCCTCAGCCTGCCGCTGGCGCCGCAGCCGGCGCTGGATTTCGACCCGGAGAACCTGCAGTGAACAACGTTGCCAGCATTCTGGTTATCGAAGACGAGGCGGTGATCCGCCGCTTTGTCAAAGCCGCGCTGGAAGAAGACGGCCATCGCGTGTACGAGGCCGACAGCGTGGCGCGCGGCCTGATCGAGGCCGGCACCCGCAAACCCGACCTGGTGGTACTGGACCTGGGTCTGCCCGACGGCGACGGCGTGGCGCTGCTGCTGGATCTGCGCAGCTGGAGCAGCGTGCCGGTGATCGTGCTGTCGGCCCGCGTGGACGAAGGCGACAAGATCGCCGCGCTGGACGCCGGCGCCGATGATTACCTCACCAAACCGTTCGGCACCGGCGAGCTGCAGGCCCGCGTGCGCGCCCAGCTGCGCCGCCGTGGCAGCAGCGCCGCCAGCGAAAGCGACAAAGTCACGCTGGGCGACGTGGTGGTGGACCTGGGCCTGCGCAGCGTTAGCCGTGGCGGCGAGCCGCTGCACCTGACGCAGCTGGAATACCGGCTGCTGGTGGCGCTGATCGCCCAGCGCGGCAAGGTGTTGACCCACCGCCAGCTGCTGAAAGAGGTGTGGGGCCCGGCGCATATCGAGCACAATCACTACCTGCGCATCTACATGGCCCACCTGCGCCAGAAACTGGAACAAGACCCCGCCCAACCGCGTTTTCTGCTCACCGAAACCGGCGTTGGCTACCGGCTGGCCAATGTCTAGCGGCTACACGAACAGCGCCGCCGTTACCGCGCCAAAAGCCAGCAGGATGGCCAGCATGTAAGCGCGGAAGGTGGTGTGGTAGTAGTGGCCGGCCTGTTGTAGCGGGTAGCGGTTGTTCAGCAGGCGGAACAGCACCCACAGCATCAGGGCGATGGCGACGATCAGGCCGATGGCGACCACCATGTCGGCCTTGGTGGTCACCGCGATTTCGCCGTCGTCCTGTATCGCCCACTGGCCCAGGAAGTTCAGCATGAAGCCCAGGATGATGCCCAGCGAGGTCACCATGGGCTGGCGGAAGTCACGCATGTCGTGATTCATGTCTTGTTCTGGCTGGCCCATCGTGTGCTCCGCAAAAGCCCGGCTGGCCGGGAAGGGGAAGGTTGGCCGCAGGCGTTCAGGCGGGCTGTTGTTGCGTTGTGCAGTGGATGCCGCCCCCACCGCCGGCGATGGCATCAATATCCAGCATGATGATGTCGCGGCCGGGGAACTGCTCGCGCAGTACGGCCTGGCAGTTGCGGTCGGCACGGGTATCGCCGAACTGTGGCGCGATGACGGCACCGTTGCACACGTAAAAGTTGATATAGCCGGCGGCAAACTCGTCGTTACGGTAGCGCGGGCGGATATCGGCGGGGGCGTTCAGTACTACCACCTTCAGTTTGCGCCCGCGGGCATCGGTGGCGTTTTTCAGTATGTCCAGGTGGCGGCGTGTCACGGCGTGGTCGTAGGAATCCGGGTCGGTATCCAGACCCGCTACCACCACGCCCGGCTGGGTGAAACGGGCGTAGAAGTCGGTGTGGCCGTCGGTAATGTCGCGCCCGGCAATGCCCGGTAGCCAGATGATTTTCTGTAGGCCCAGCAGGCGTTTGAGCTCGGCCTCGCAGGCCGCTTTGCTGACGCCGGGGTTGCGGTTGGGGTTCAGTACGCAGCTTTCGGTGATGATGGCGGTGCCCTGGCCGTCTACCTCGATACCGCCGCCTTCCAGCACCAGCTTGGTCTGTAGGCGGGCCACGCCGCTGTGTGCGCAGACAAACGGCCCCACCTCGGCGTCTGCCTCGTGTTCTTGCTTGTTACCCCAGCCATTGAAGTTGAAGTCCACCCCGGCAAGCTGGCCGCTGGCGTTCTTCACGAACACCGGGCCGGTGTCGCGCATCCACAGGTCGTCGATGTCCTGCACGATCAGCTGCACCTTGTTGCCGCACAGGCGGCTGGCGGTGTCGTAGTCGGCCTCACGCACCAGCATGTTGACCGGCTCGTGTGCCACGATGGCGCGGGCAATGCGGCCCAGTGCTTCTTGTGCGCCACGCTGCAGGGTGCTGCCCCAGACTTCTTCGCCGGGGCCAAAAGCCATCCAGGTGGCGCTGTGGCGTTCGCCTTCGTCCGGCATATGCCAGCTGCTGGCTGCGGCACGGCTAGGCAGCGCCAGGCTGCTGCCCAGCAAGGCCAGGCCGGAGGAGGCGAGAAAGTGTCTGCGTGTAAACATAGGGTGCCTTTCTGGTTAGGGCTTAGGTTGGCCGCAAGCTTGTTACTACCATAGCTGGCGGTGCTGCTTTCACCAACACCGCCAGCGAGGTCAGGCCGGCTGTTGTTGGGTAAGGCAGTGAATGCCGCCGCCGCCGGCGGCGATGGCGTCTATATCCAGCTGTACCACGTCGCGGTCGGGGAAGGCGTCACGTAGCGCGTCGCGGCAGTAGCGGTCGGCGCGGGTATCGCCAAATTGCGGGGCGATCACGGCGTGGTTGCACACGTAGAAATTGACGTAACCGGCGGCAAAATCGGCGTTGCGGTAGCGCGGCCGCGTGCTGCGTGCACCGGGGATAACGATCAGCTGCAGCTTGCGGCCACGGGCGTCGGTAGCCGTTTTCAGGATAGCCAGGTGGCGGCGGGTGACGGCGTAGTCGTAGGAGGCCGGGTCGGTATCGCTGTGCACTACCACTACGCCGGGGCCGGCAAAGCGGGCGTAAAAGTCGGTATGGCCGTCGGTAATGTCACGGCCGGCAATGCCCGGCAGCCAGATGATCTTTTGCAGGCCCAGCAGGCGCTTGAGCTCGGCCTCGCCGGCCGCTTTGCTCACGCCGGGGTTGCGGTTGGGGTTCAGCACACAGCTTTCGGTGATGATGGCGCTGCCTTCGCCGTCTACTTCGATACCGCCGCCTTCCAGTACCAGCCGTGTGTTCAGCAGCGGGGTGCGGGTGTGCGCGGCAACGCGGGCGGCAAGCTCGGCATCATGGCTGTGCGCCTGCTTGTTGCCCCAGCCGTTGAAGTTGAAGTCGATGGCGGCGCGCTGGCCCTGGGCGTCTTCCACAAACACCGGGCCGCTATCGCGCAGCCACAGGTCGTCCAGCGGCGCCACCACCAGGTTGGCCGCAGCACCGCACAGGCGGTAGGCCAGGTCGTAGTCCTGCTCGCGTACCAGCAGGTTCACCGTTTCGTAGCCGGCAATGGCCTCGGCAATGCGTGCCTGGCTGTCGCGGGCGCCGGCCAGCAGCTTGCGGCCCCAGATCGCCTCGCTGGCGCCAAAGGCCAGCCAGGTGGCGGCGTGCGGCTCGCCTTCGTCCGGCATGCGCCAGCTGCTGGTGGCCGCGTGTGCTGCGGGTGCGGCCAGCAAGGCGCTGCCGCCCAGGGTGCCGGCCAGCAGGCTGGCGGTGCTATAGCCCAGAAAGTGTCGTCGGTTCATGGTGTTTCCTTAGCGGAGCTGGCTACAGGTCTGGCGGCCTAGTAGCGGGGTTCTTGCTGGGTGGTGCAGTGGATGCCGCCGCCGCCGGCGGCGATGGCGTCGATATCCAGCTGGACAACGCTGCGACCCGGGTAAAGCTCTTGCAGCTTGCTGCGGGCGGCGGCATCGGCGGTGGTGTCGCCAAACTGCGGCATGATCACGGCACCGTTGCAGACGTAAAAATTGAGGTAACCGGCAGCAAAGTCCTTGTTAGCCGGCCGGCGGTGCGTGGCGGGTGCGTTCAGCACGTGCACGGTCAGCGCTTTGCCGCTGGCGTCGGTGGCGGCGCGCAGGATGGCCAGGTGTTGTTGCGTCACGGTGTGGTCGTAGGAGGCCGGGTCGCCGTCGTAGCCGGCTACCACTACGCCGGGGCTGGTGAAGCGGGCGTAAAAGTCGGTATGGCCGTCGGTAATGTCGCGGCCGGCTATGCCGGGCAGCCAGATGACCTTGCTGATGCCCAGCAGGCGTTTGAGCTCGGCTTCGCAGGCGGCTTTGCTCACGCCAGGGTTGCGGTTGGGGTTGAGTACGCAGCTTTCGGTGATGATGGCGGTGCCTTTGCCGTCTACCTCGATGCCGCCGCCTTCCAGTACCAGGCTGCTGCTCAGCCGCGTGGCACCACTCTGGCCGGTCATGAAACTGGCTACTTTCTTGTCGTTGGCGTGGGCCTGCTTGTTGCCCCAGCCATTGAAGTTGAAGTCCACTGCGCTTTTTTCACCATTGTTGCCAATGACAAAAACGCAGCCGGTATCGCGCACCCACAGGTCGTCGAATTCGGCTTCGAGCAAGGTGACGCGGGCATCGCACAGCTGCGCGGCGCGGGCCTTGTCGGCGGGGCGTACCAGCATTTTTACCGGCTCGTAGGGCACGATGGCATTGGCAATGCGGGCCAGTGCCTGCTGTACATCGGGCAGGTCGGCTCCCCATATTGCGCTGCTGCCGGTAAAGGCCATCCAGGTGGCGGCGTGCGGGTCGGCTTCGTCGCGCATGACCCGTGTGATGCTGCTGTTGCCGTTACCGGCCGTGCTGCCTGTGGCGGCCGGTGCGGTGCTACCGCCACCTCCGCCACCACAGCCGGCCAGCAAGCTGCTGCCCAATGTTGCCAGGGCGATGCTGCCCATCTGTATGAACTGTCTTCTGTTATGCATGGTATGTCTCGTGGGGAAAACCCCCCGGTTTTTGGCCGGGAGGGGGATGGATCAGCCTTTTTTGAAGCTCATCCAGGTGCGGCCTTCCAGCCGCGTGGTGTCGCTGCTTTGCACTTTTTGCAGGAACAGCGTTTTCTTGCGTTCGTCGTTCAGGTAAATGGCGGGGTTGCCTACCAGCGTGCGGTCCATCAGCTTGAGCGCGCCCAGGTTGGCGTTGGCGTAGCGCGTGGCGTTGCTGATCTTGGCGATCACGTCCGGGCGCAGGATGTAGTTGATGAAGGCGTGCGCGTTGTCGGGGTGGCGGGCGGTTTTGGGGATCAGCATGCCGTCGAACCACATCAGGCTGCCCATGCTGGGGATGTCGTACACAATGCTGCGCTTGCTGCCTTGTTCGCGTACTTTTTCGGCGGCCAGGTTGATGGCGCCGGAGTAGCCGGTAAATACGCATAGCTCGCCGCTGATCAGCTCGCTGGCGTTGGGCGAGCCGACAAACAGGCTGATGTTTTTGCGTACTTTTTTCAGCATGGCCAGTGCGGCGTCAAAGTCGGCTTTGGCCGGGTTTACCGGGTCGCGGCCGATGTAGCGCAGCGCCAGCGGCAGCATGGCGCTGGCCGAGTCTTGCAGGCCGATGCGGCAGCCGCCTGCGGCCAACTTGCCGCTGATGGCGGGGTCGAACAGCAGGTCCATGCTGTTGGCCGGTGCCTTGCCCAGCAGTTTTTCCACTTTGGCCTTGTCGTAGCCCACGCCGATGGTGCCCCACATATACGGCACACCGAAGCGGTGGCCGGGGTCGGACTGGGCGATGACATTCATCAGCCGCGGGTCCAGGTGCTTCAGGTTGGGCAGCTTGTTTTTGTCCAGCGGGCGGTACACGCCGGCCTGGATCTGCTTGGCCATGAAGTCGTTGCTGGGCCATACCACGTCGTAGCCGCTATCGCCGGTGAGCAGCTTGGCTTGCAGGGTTTCGTCGCTGTCGTATACGTCCAGCCGCACCTTGATGCCGGTTTCTTTTTCAAACTGGCTGAGGGTGTCGGGCGCGAAGTAGTCGGCCCAGTTGAACAGGTACAGGATTTTCTCTTCGGCGGCGTGGCTGCTGGCGCAGGCCAGCGCCAGTGCGGCAGTCAGCAGGCTGCGGCGCGGGCTCATGCGCGGGCTCCCTGGTAGCAGGACGTCACGCCGTCGCTGGTGAGCAGCGTGCGGTACATCTCGGGGCGGCGGTCGCGGAAGAAGCCCCAGCTCTGGCGCTCGGCGCGGATGGCGTCCAGGTCGAAGCTGTGCAGCAGGATAGCTTCTTCGCTGCGGCCGGCTTCCTGCACCTTTTGGCCGGTGTGGTCGGCGATAAAGCTGCTGCCGTAGAAGGTGGCGGTCAGCCCCTGCTGGCGCGGGTTGCCATTGCCGATGCCGGTTTCGCTGCCGATACGGTTGGCTGCCACTACCGGCACCATATTGGCCGCGGCGTGGCCCTGCATGGTGCGCTGCCAGTGGCCGGACGAGTCGTAGTCGGCGCTGAACGGCTCGCTGCCGATAATGGTGGGGAAGCACAGCACTTCGGCGCCCATCAGCGCCAGGCTGCGCGCGGTTTCCGGGTACCACTGGTCCCAGCAGATGCCGATGCCGATCTTGCCCACGCGGGTGTCCCACACCTTGAAGCCGGTGTCACCGGGGGTGAAGTAGAACTTTTCGGTGTAGCCCGGCCCGTCCGGAATGTGCGTCTTGCGGTACACGCCCAGCACGCGGCCGTCGCTGTCGGCCACGGCAATGCTGTTGTAGGCGGCGTTGCCGGCGCGCTCGAAAAAGCCGATGGGGATGACCACGCCCAGCTCGCCGGCCAGGCGGGCAAAGCGGGCGATGCCGGGGTGGCCTTCGAACGGCTGCGCCAGCTGCAGGTGGTCCACGTGCTGGTCGATGCAGAAGTAGGGCTGCATGAACAGCTCGGGGCACAGCACCAGCTGCGCGCCGGCGGCGGCGGCCTGGCGGATCAGCCGTTCGGCGCGGTCCATATTGTCTTCGGCTTGCCAGCTGCCGGAGGCCATCTGGACGGCGGCTACAGTCAGGTTTCGGCTCATGGTGTTCTCCTTGGTGTGTTGTGTATTGCCAGGCTCAGACGGCCGGCTGTTGCTGGGTGGAGCAGTGCAGGCTGCCGCCGCCGATGGAAATGGCGGTCACCGGTAGCAGCACGACTTCGCGGCCCGGAAAGGCCTGGGCAAACACGGCGCGGGCGGCGTCGTCTTCAGCCACGCCGAAAGCGGTGCTGATCACCGCGCCGTTGACCAGGATGTAGTTGGCGTAGCAGTCGCAGTAGCGTTCGCTGTCGTAACGCTGGGTGACCTGCGGCGACGGCAGTTCCAGAAAGCTGAACGCGCGGCCGCGGGCGTCGGTGGCCAGCTCCAGCGCGCGGCGGTTTTCGCGCAGGATGTAGTAGTAGTCGCCCTGGTCCGGCGTGGCGCCCTGGCACAGCACGCGGCCCGGTGCCACGAAGGAGGCGATGCCGTCCACATGGCCGTTGGTTTCCACCTCCATCGGGTTGCCCGGCAGCCAGATCACCTTGCGGATGCCCAGCATGCGGCCCAGCTCTTCTTCGATGTCTGCGCGGCTCAGGCCCGGGTTGCGGTTGGGGTGCAGCAGGCAGCTTTCGGTGGTCAGCAGCGTGCCTTCACCGTCCACGTAGAACGAGCCGCCTTCCAGAATCATGTCGCTGTTGAACAGCGTGGCACCGGCGTGGCGGGCGATGTCCTGCGCCAGCTGCTGGCAGCCGTCGTAGGGCTGGTACTTGTTGCCCCAGGCGTTAAAGCGGAACGCCGCTGCGGCCAACTCCCCGCCCTTGCCTTGCAGGAAAATGGGGCCGCAGTCACGTACCCAGTTGTCTTCGGCCGCTACCGGCAGCACGGTGACAGTGGGGCCGCACAGTTCGCGTGCCTGCGCCGCCAGGCTGTGGTGCGCGGTGACCACGCAGCGCTGGTAGTGGGCAATGGTACGGGCGGTGAGCGCAAACTCGGCTACCACCTGGGCGTAGTGCTCGCCCCATAGTTCTTCGCGGTCGGCCAGCATCGGCCAGCCCAGCCAGGTGGTGTGCTGGGTTTCCCATTCGGCGGGCATGCGATAGCCCTGTACGCGTGCATCAAAACGTCCCATCTGCTTTGCCTCCTGTTGTGATGGGCGTATTGTGGCGCTAGCATGACTTTAGAAAAATTGATGTTTATTGTAGGTATTGAACAGGTTTTCTCATATGAACAAGCCGCGTATCCCGTCTTTGCGCCTGCTTGGTGGCTTCGAGGCCGCTGCCAGGCTGGGCAGCTTTTCCCGTGCTGCCGAGGAGCTTTATCTGTCGCAGTCCGCCATCAGTCACCAGATCCAGCAGCTGGAAGAGCAGCTGGGCCAGCCACTGTTCAGCCGGGTAGGGCGCGGGGTGGAGCTGACGGTGGCGGGCGAGGTGCTGCTGCGCAGCGTGCAGCTGTCGCTGGACGCGCTGCGTAGCGGGCTGGCGCGCATCGGCACCTACCTCGACCCCGGCCTGGTGGTGCTGGTGTGCCCGGCGCCGCTGCAGCAGGGCTGGCTATTGCCCAGGTTGGCCGCATTGCAGCAGGCGCTGCCGGGCGTGTGCCCGCTGCTGTCTACCGATGAGACGGCGCGTTATGTGGACGAGCTGGACGTGGATATCAATATCGTGGCGCGGCCGCTGCAGCAGCCCGGCCTGCTGGAGCAGCCGTGGTTGCAGGACGAGCAGCTGCTGGTGGCCAGCCCGGCGCTGGCACAGCGGCTGGCAGGGCTGCCGGTGGCCGAGCACGCCGCCCACGTCAGCCTGCTGTGTCTGGAGCGTACGCTGACGGCCGGCAGCGGTCACGAGGCGCTACCGCCGCTGCTGGCAGGTTTTCGCCGCAGCCTGATTCTGGACGATGCGCGCTTGCTGCAAGACGCCGCCGAGCGCGGCCTGGGCGTGGCGTGGCTATCACGCTGGCAGGTGGCGGATGCGCTTGCCACCGGCCGTTTGCAGGCGGTGGCCGGCTACCCGGCGCAGGCCGGCCAGCAGTGGTGGATTGCCCGCGCCGCCGGCGACACGCGCGCCGTGGTAGTCAAGCAGCTTTATCAGTGGCTGCTGGACGAAGCGGCCACCACGGGCTGAGCAGCGGCCTGGCCGGCTTGCAGTACGCTGCGCGCCACGCCCAGCTGCCAGTCGAAGTAGGGGTTGAAGGTGAGGCGGGCGTGCACCTTGCCGGGCTCGCGGTAGCCCCAGTCGCTGTACCACACGGTGGCGCCGCGCTGGCAGGCGGCCACCTCGGCATCCTCCTGGCCGTTACGGCACATACGCAGGCTGCCCTCCTGCCCGTACAGCGGGTTGGCCGGCGCAAACAGCACGCTCATGTGCGAAAACTGGCTGATGCGCTGCTGCGGCAGGTAGTCGCTTTGCCATAGCTGGCGCGCGTCCTGTGCGCTGCCTGCTTGCCGGCCGTACCATACCAGGCGGCTGGCCGGGTGGGTAAAACGCTGCTGGAACAGGCGGCGCGCCGCGCCTACATCCACTACCGAGTCGTGCTCGGCCAGCACCATGAACGCCGGTTTGTCGTAGGGTTTGGCCGCCAGCGCCGACAACACGGCGCTGCTGCTGCGGTAAAACAGGCCAAAGCCGTTGGTTGGCACGTTCAGGTAGCGCACCGCCGTTTGCTGTACGCCCTCGTCCGGCTGCCGCAGCCACGGCTTGATGGGGGCAACCCACGGTGCCAGCCAGTCTATGCTGCTATCCGATTTGAACGCCGGCGAAAACAGCAGCACGCCGGCCACGCGCGCATCGGCCATGGCTTGCAGCATTACCAGGTTGGCGCCGGTGGAAAAGCCACCCACGTACACGGGCAGGCCCTCGCGCTGCAGCAGCGCGGTCTGTTGCGCTACCAGCGTTTGCCAGTCCTGGTATTGCGCTGCAATCAGGTCGGCCGGCTTGCTGCCGTGGCCGGGCAACAGCACGCTGCGCACCAGGTAGCCGGCTGCGGCCAACCCTGGCCCCAGGTCGCTAAACGAATACGGCGAATCGCCCAGCCCGTGTACCAGCAGAATGGCGCCACGCGGCGCGCCGTTAGGCTGCCATTGCTGCGGGCTGTTATAGGCCAGCTCGTCCTGCGGCGTGGCGGTAACAAACTGGCGGCGCTGCTGCAGCCATTGCCGGGTTTGGGCTTGGTAGCTGGCAAAGTCGGCCTGGCCCAGTGGTGGCAAGGCATCGGGCGCGCGGGTCTGGCTGCAGCCGGTAGCGAGCAGGGCGAGCAGCAGAAGGGGTATCCGTTTCATCGCGTGGTGTAGGTGGTGGCTGGGCAAAAGAGCATGGAGTATGCACGGCCAGCCTAAGTTTCGCAGTGGCGCTTGACGTGCAATTTGAATATTGCAATGCAGCAAGCCAGCGTCTAGGCTGAAAGCGAGGATCCTCCTCGTGTTGTCTCCATCACTCGGCCGTCTTGCGCCACACCCGCTACCCCATGGCGGGTTTTCTTTTGGCTGTATCATGCGGCATGCGCTTGAAGCGCAAAGCCGTTCGTCATTATCATCTGCCGCGTTTACTCTTTGCCCGCACTGTTTGGTACCAAGTGGCGTTTGCTCAAGCTGCTTGCGCTGACAGGCCAGGTTGGCCGCACGGCAAGCCCCCTCAATCCAACGGACTCATCATGCGTTTTTTCTTTGATTCTCGATTGGCCGCTATCAGTCTGATGGCTGCCTTCTTACTGCCCGTACCGGTGCTAGCTGGCAGCCAGCTATTGAAAGAAGTCCCCGCCACCACCTTCAACCCGCGTAGCGAGCCGGCAGATGTGGCCCTGCTGGCCGGTGCCGCGCAGGTAGCCAGCCAGCAGCAAGGGTGGGTGTGGGACGGGAATAGTGGCAAGCAGATGTACAACATCAGCAAACGAGAAGGCAGCCGCATATTGCAACTGACGCTACAGGTCGATGCCAGTGGCTACCGACTGAGGCATCTGCAGTCGCAGGGCTTTGACCTGAAGCAGGCAGACGCTGAGCGCAAGACCGCCAAGGAGCTGGAGGATGCGTGCCGATTCAATCTGCTATGTCTGGCCGGGGTGCCGGCTAAGTTAAAGCAGGCCGAGGGGGGCAAAGTGGATGTGATCGACGAGGCCTACTACGGCTGGGTCACGCCTTTGGCGCGACAGCTGCAGCTGGCCGGCAATGCTGCACTGGCGCAAACCTGGGCCGACGTCTACGCGGCCAACCTGCTGCGTAGCGACGGCGAACTGCTTACCTTCCCGATTCTGGATAAGGCTGCCCAGGTAGCGGCGCCGCGTCTGGGTTGGCAATTATTGCCGCCCGCGCAGCCGGGGACTGTGCGCCTTACCCGCAGCGAAGGCGGGCGCAGTGCCACTGTGCAACTGGCGCAGCGGGGGCAGGGGTTTCGCTTGTCGTATATAGAGTCGGCAGGGCTGGGCTGGTCAAGGCGAGTGCGCCAGCTGGACGACATAGTGTTGCAGAGTAGTTGCTTTGGTACTTGCCAACGGCAGCTGGCGGAATTGAAGCAGGCCTATCAGGAAGATGGCCGCCTGTACGAACAGCGCATCGACGATACCTATTACCAGTGGGTGAACGCGCTACGCGACGCCATCGCCGCCGAAGCAGACCGTGTGCAGCCCTGAGGCTTGGTGACTGGCGGCCCAGCCCTGCAGAGGCATCAGTCATGGCCCGGGTGTGGGGTGCTCAGCGTTGTTACCTGGCTGGCGGGTAACAGAACGAGCCGGATGCGTGAATGCCGCCTTAGCTGGCGGCATTCGGCTGATACGTATCACAGGACAAGAAACGCGCACTTTGGCGTAGCCGATACTTTCGTAAACCAAAACAAAAAAGCCCTTGATTTCTCAAGGGCTTAGCTGTGTGTACTGGCGGAGAGGGAGGGATTCGAACCCTCGGTACGCTCGCACGTACGCCTGATTTCGAGTCAGGTACATTCGACCACTCTGCCACCTCTCCGACTCAGTAGGCTGCGGATTATAGGTAGGGTTTGGGGGGCTGTCAACTGCTAACCATGCATTTTTTTGCCAAGCCTGCCCGCGTGGCGGTGGCTGCGGCATACTGCGGTTCGATAGAGGCAGCACAGGCCCGCACAGACAAAGGGACAGCAGCAGTGAAACTCTCCAGACGGCTGGATGCCATCGCCCCGTTTCAGGTGATGGCCATCCTGGAAAAAGCCCGTGCCTTGCAGGCAGCGGGGCACGACGTGATTCACCTTGAAATCGGCGAACCGGATTTCGCCACCCCGCAGACTATTGTCGATGCCGGCCGCGCGGCGCTGGCAGCCGGGCATACCTTTTATACGGCGGCGCAGGGTTTGCCGCAGCTGCGCGAGGCGATTGCTGCGCATTACGCCAGCCAGTTTGGCGTGACGGTGGCACCGCAGCGCATCATCGTGACTCCGGGCGCGTCCGGGGCGCTGCAGATTGCGCTGTCGCTACTGGTGGACGAGGGCGATGGTGTGTTGATGGCCGACCCTACCTATCCGTGTAACCGTCATTTTGTCAGCCTGCTGGGCGGGCAGCCGCAGGCGGTGGCGGTGGATGCGGGCAGCCGCTTCCAGCTGCTGGCGGCGGATGCCGACGCGCACTGGCAGGCCAATACCGTGGCGGCGATGGTGGCCACGCCGGCCAACCCTACCGGCACCATGCTGACGGCAGACGAGTTGGCCGGGTTGGCCGCCGTGTGCCGTGCGCGGGGCGGGGCGCTGATTGTGGACGAGATCTACCAGGGGCTGTGCTACGGGCAGGCGCCGTTCAGCGCGCTGGCGCTGGCGGACGACGCCTTTGTGATCAACAGCTTTTCCAAGTATTTCCAGATGACAGGCTGGCGCCTGGGTTGGCTGGTGGTGCCGCAGGCGTACGTGGAGCCCGCTGTCCGCCTGGCGCAGAACCTGTTTTTGTGTGCGCCGGCGGCGGCGCAGTACGCGGCGTTGGCCGCGTTTCAGCCGGCGGTGCTGGCCGAGCTGGAGGCGCGCCGTGCCGAGTTTGGCCGCCGCCGCGATTACCTGCTGCAGGCGCTGCCGCAGCTGGGCTGGCGTATTCCGGCGCAGCCGGACGGGGCGTTTTATGTCTATGCCGATGTGTCGTCGGTAACAGACGACAGCTTTGCCTATTGCCAGCGTGTGCTGGACGAGGTGCAGGTGGCGATTACGCCGGGGGCGGATTTTGGTGCCCATCGGGCCGGCCGCTACGTGCGGGTGGCGTACACCACCGGCGTGGAACGTCTGGCGGAGGCGGTGGCGCGCATCGCGCAGGTGCGCGGTTAGGGTTGGCCGCAGCTTGCGGGCCTGCTAGCGCGTGGTGCTAGCCTAGCCGTGCCAGCCATACACCGGCGGCCAGAGCAACAGCAGCGTGGCACCAGCTGAGCAGGCGTAGCTGCTGCGCCTGTGCCTGGGGCGTGCGCCAGCTAAGCATGAACGGGCGCGAGTCTACCGGGCAGTGCAGGTGGTGGCTGGGCGGGATGCTGGCCAGGGTGCGGTGCTGTTGGTCTACGGCCTGGTGCGCTGCCTGGCGGGCGGCTTCCCATTCGTCGGGGTCCAGCTGGCCGTTGCCGTTCAGGTCAAAGCGCTGCAGCAGGCCGCTGTGGTCGGCTTTCCATTCGTTGAGCAGTAGCTGCAAATCGTCGCGCCAGGCTTGCTGGCCGGGTGGGCCGGCATGGGTGGTGACGCTGCCCAGCGCGTACAGTGGGTCGCCCTCGGCTATCCAGCTTTCCCGGTATTGGTATTGCTCGTCCTGCCACTGGCGCTGGTGCAGGGTTTCCACTTGCGCACCAGCGGGCTCGATAACCAGCTGGCCATTACCCAGCTGCAGCAGCAGGGCGTGATCGCTGCTGTGGCGGGTGTGGTCTGTCAGTACGCTTTGGCGGTCGTCGCGGCACTGGCGGCTGGCGTGGTACCACACGCAGCGCATGTGGCCATAGGGGGTGATGAGTGGCGGGCCGTGCGGGGCGCGAGCCTGGCCGAAGAATTCGCCATAGCCTTGTACGGGTGTGGCGCTTCGGCTGGTGGGAGTGTCGGCTACCAGGCGGTAGCGGTGGTGGTAGCGCCACCATTGGTAAAGGCCGAGCGTACCTAGCGCAATGGGCGTGGCATGCGGCCAAGCAGGGGCGCTGAATAGCCACAGGGGCAGGGCGGCCAGGTAGAGTGCCAGGCTGGCGCGGCCACTGGCCAGGCGGCTAGCGCTGGAAAAGCGCATTCACGTCCACGTCGCGTTTTTCTGCCTCGGCAAATCGTAGCGGCTTGGCGGGGCGAAAGCTGAACAGGCTGGCAATGACTACATCGGGAAACTGTTCGATGCGCACATTGTTCAGGTTGACGGCTTCGTTATACAGTTCGCGCCGGTCGGCAATGCTGTCTTCGAGCTGGGTAATGCGTAGCGCCAGGTGGCTGTACTGGGCATCGGCTTTCAGCTCGGGGTAGGCTTCGGCCACGGCAAAGATCTGGCCGGTAAGGCTGCGCAGCTGGCCTTCCAGCTCGCCGATGCGGCCAACGTTGGCCGCACGTGCGGCTTCGGATAGCATGGCGCGCGCTTCCATGACCCGGCTCAGCGTGTCTTGCTCGAACTGGCTGTAATGGCGGCACACGTCTACCAGCTTGGGCAGCTCTTCGTGGCGCTGCTTGAGCAGGACATCAATATTGGCCCAGCTTTTACTGACCTCGTGCTTCAGGCGCACCAGGCCGTTGTAAAGCATGACGCCATAGAAAAACAGTACGGCGAAGGCGGCAAGAAACAGGATGAACGGCATGGGCGTAACCTTTCTGTAAGCAGCTGCCCGCTATTGTAGCGCCGCTTTGGCCTGGCTAGCTGGGCGGTGTGGTGATGGTGGCTTATCGAGGCTTGGCAGCCTGGTTTATGCTGCGTGCGAAAACCGCCGCGCCATGGTCGCAGCGTTTGTCCAAGGGGGACATCATGCAAACATTGAATATCGTCGGGGCTGGCCGCCTGGGCCAGAGCGTCGGCCGCCTGGCCGCCGTGGCAGGCTACCGTATCGGTAGTGTGTATTGTCGCAGCCTGGCGTCTGCACAGGCGGCTTGTGCCTTTATCGGGCGGGGTGTGCCGGTGGCTAGCCTGCAGGTATTGCAGCCGGCTGAGCTGACCTTGCTGGCGGTGCCGGATGCGCGCATTGCCGAGGTGGCAGCGCAGCTGGCGGCTACGGGTACCTTGGGCGCAGGGCAGGTGGCATTTCATGCCAGCGGCGCGTGCGAGGCGGCCTTGCTGGCCCCGCTAGCGGCGCAGGGTGTTTATTGCGCCAGCCTGCACCCGGCGTTTTCGTTTGCCGAGCCGGCGCGCGCGGTGGCCAGTTTTGCAGGAACCCGCTGTGCGCTAGAAGGCGACCAGCGCGCGTTCGCCGGCTTACAAGCGCTGGCACATGCTATTGGCGGGCAGCCTTTCATACTGGCGCCGGGTGGCAAGGTGGCCTACCACGCGGCTCTGGCGGTGGCGTCCAATTATCTGGTGACGCTGCATGAGCTGGCTTTACAGCTGGCGGGGCAGGCAGGCATCCGCGCGCAGGATGCTCAGGTATTGTTGGGCGACCTGATGCAGAAAACGCTGGCCAATAGTCTGGCGCTGGGGCCGGCGGCCGCACTGACTGGCCCCATCGTGCGCGGCGATGCCCAGACCGTGGTGCGCCATCGCGCCGTGATGAACCCAGGCCAGGATGCACTGTATTGTGCGCTAGGGCAGGCGACACTCAACCTGGCCGCCCTGCGGCTGGATGAGGCGCAGCAGGCTGCCGTGGCGGCGGCTTTGGGTGGGGCAAGCTAAGGCTAGCCCAGCTCGATGCGATTGCGCCCGTGCTGCTTGGCGCGGTAGAGCGCAGCGTCGGCCCGGTGGTAGGCGCTTTGTACGCTGTCGCCAGGCTGTAGCTGGGTGAGCCCGCCCGAGCAGCTGTAATGGAAGTCGGCCTGCGCGCCTATCGTGCGTGGCGGGTGCAGGCCGCTTAACAGGTGGTGCATCAACTGGCTGGCCTGCGCTGCCTGGGTGTCTGGTAGTACCAGCATGAATTCTTCGCCGCCCAGGCGGCCTATGCCGTCGCTGCGCCGCAGCTGGCTTTGCAGGTAACGGGCAAAATCCATCAGCACTTGGTCGCCAAAAGGGTGGCCGTGGTTATCGTTGATGCGTTTGAAAAAATCGATATCCAGAATGGCCACGCAGTGCGTACCTGGTCGTGTTAGCTGGGCTTCCAGCTGGGCCAGGATATGGCGGCGGTTGCTTAGCCCGGTCAGCTCGTCGGTGCTGGCGGCCCGCAGCGCCAGGTCGCGTGCGGTGCGCAGGCTGCGCTTGCCGGCAGCCAGGCTGCTGATATCTACCGCGGTGCACAGCATCCAGCCGGCCTCGTTTACCGTTTCTGTCATCAGTAGCCAGCGGCCATCGTGCAGGTCGCTTTCCATCATGCGGTAGCTTTGTTTGCCGCGCCGGGATAGGGCAGAGCCTAGCCAGGTATCGAAATCGGCGGTGCGAATAACGGTGCCGGTTTGCTGCTGGTAGTTGTCCCGCATCAGCTGTACCCAGGTCGGCATGGCGGTTTCCGCCAGATGGTAAGTTTGGCGGAAGGCGGGGTTGGCATAGCACAGTGTGTCGCTGGCATCGAACAGCGCTACCAATAGCTCACTGTCCTGGTACAGGGCTTGTAGCTGCCGGATGTGGTCGGCGTGCAAAGTGTTGGGCATGGCAGGCTTTCGCAGTCTCTGTCTCTTTTATAGTAGTGCTTTGACAGTGTGCTACAGCCACGCCTTGCATGCCACTTAGCTGGCGTGAATCACGAAAATGGCCGGGCGTTTGTGGAAATCCGGCGCCTCGCGTGGCCAGTCTTTCACCAGCCGGCTGACAATGGTTTGTGTCGGTGCGGTGAGGTCTGCCGCCACGCACAGGCGGGTGCCGGCAGCCAAGGTTTCGCGCAGCTGCTGCAATAGTGCGTTGTTGCGGTACGGCGTTTCGATAAACAGCTGGGTTTCGTTGTTTTGTTTGGAACGCAGCTCCAGCGCCTTGATGGCTTTGGCACGCTCGGCGGCGTCTACCGGCAGGTAGCCGTGGAAGGCAAAGCATTGGCCGTTGGCGCCGCTGGCCATCATGGCTAGCAGGATGGACGACGGGCCGATCAGCGGCTCGACGCGGTAGCCTTTTTCATGCGCTAGCGCTACCAGTTGGGCGCCGGGGTCGGCTACGGCCGGGCAGCCAGCTTCCGATACCAGGCCCAGGTCTAGCCCTGCGGCCAACGGTGCCAGCAGGGCGGCCACGTCGGCCGGTTTGGTGTGCTCGTTCAGCGTGTGCATCACCAGCTCGCGAATCGGGGTGGTGACGCCCAGCTGCTTCAGGTGTTTGCGGGCGGTTTTTTCGGCTTCTACGACAAAATGGGTCAGGTGGGTCACGCGGGCGCGTTCGCCTTCCGGCAGCCATGGGGTGTCGCCTTCACCTAGCGGTGTGGGAATTAGATATAAAGTGCCAGCCATTTATAGAATCTCCACGCCTTCGTTTTGCAACATGGTCACCAGGGCGAACAGCGGCACGCCGATCAGCGAATTGGGGTCGTCGGCTTCTACTTTCTGCATCAGTGCGCCGCCCAGCGTTTCGCTCTTGGCGCTACCGGCACAGTGGAGGGCATCCGGTTCGCGGGTAAGGTAGTTGCGGATCTGTTGCTCGCCAAGGGTGCGCAGTGTGACTTTGGTGATGCCCACGTCTTCTTGCAGTTGGCCGCTGCGGCTGTTGTACAGCGCCAGTGCCGAATGGAATACCACGGTGCGCCCGCTCATCCATTGCAGCATTTTCACGCCGTTTTCAAAGCTGCCCGGTTTGCCGATCTGCTGGCCGTCCAGCAAGGCAACCTGGTCGCCACCGATGATCAGTGCGTCCGGGTATTGGCTGGCCAGGGACATCGCCTTGGTGCGCGCCAGGCGCACGGCGGTCTCCAGGGCGCTTTCGCCCGGCAGCGGGGTTTCGTCGCACACAGGCGCGGCAGTGACGAGCGGCAGGCCCAGGCGGGCGACAATCTCACGCCGGTAAGGCGAGGTAGAAGCGAGAACAATCTGCATGGTGTATCCGGTGGGCAAGCTGCCGCGGGCGTTTTGACAACGGCCACGAGCAGGGTGTCGATAGGTTAAGTCCTGATTGTTTTGACAAAATGGCAGCGGCGATTATATCATCCAAGGTTTATGTCTAACCCGATTTTGATTGATCCGCTCGCGTTTGCCCGCGATGGTGGTTTGCTGGAAAGCGAAACGCCGGTTGCAGCAATGAATGTTCGCGTGCACGAGGTGCTGGCTTCTACCGCTGGCGCAGCTCGTTTCACCGTTAGTGGTTTTAGTGACCGCTTGCGGCGTCCGTCGTTGCGTTATCGTGTCGAGGCCAATGTCGAGGTCAATTGTCAGCGTTGTCTGGCGGCCATGCCGCTGGAGGTGGTAAGCGAAGGGGTCATCACGCTGTTTGTCAGCGAGGCGAAACTGGAAGCTGCCGTAAACGTGGACGATGAGCTGGACGCCATCCTGGCCGAAGAAACATTCGACGTGACCGCGCTGATCGAAGACGAAATCATTATGGGCTTGCCGCTGTCGCCGAAACACGACGATTGCGGTACGGAGCATCTGGAGCGCGCCAAGGCTGACAAGCCTAACCCCTTTGCGGTACTGGCGACGCTTAAGAAATCCGGGTCCTGAACTTTTACTTGAATTTCTTAGGAGTCGACCATGGCTGTTCAACAGAACAAAAAGTCCCCGTCCAAACGTGGCATGCACCGCGCACACGATTTTCTGACCGCTCCGTCGCTCGCTAAAGAGCCGACCACCGGCGAAACCCACCTGCGTCACCACATCAGCCCGAACGGTTTCTACCGTGGCCGTCAGGTTGTGAAGGCTAAAGGCGAGTAATCTGCGCCTTGACCACTCTTACCTTCATAACTACAGGTAGGTTTACTACCGTTTCACGTTGATGACTATCACCGTAGCGGTTGATGCAATGGGCGGTGACGTTGGCCTCAAAGTCACCGTCCCGGCATCTATCCGATTCCTCCAAGAAACCCCCGACATTCATCTGATCCTAGTTGGCGACAGTGCGGCAATCGATGCCGAGCTGCATGGCCTTCAGGATGCTTTGCGTGCGCGTGTGCGTGTTCACCATGCTACCGAAGTGGTAGGCATGGACGAATCGCCGCAGCTTGCGTTGAAGAACAAGAAAGATTCGTCGATGAGGGTGGCGATTAACCTCGTCAAAGAAGGTCAGGCGCAAGCCGCCGTCTCGGCCGGTAATACCGGTGCGCTGATGGCTACGGCCAAGTTTGTCCTGAAAACCATCCCCGGTATCGACCGCCCGGCCATTGCCAAAATGATGCCTGGTATCAAGGGCAGCACCTGCGTGCTGGACCTGGGTGCCAACGTTGAATGCTCGCCGGAACAGCTGGTGCAATTCGGCATCATGGGCTCGGAGCTGGCTGCCAGCCTGACACATAAGGCAAACCCGACGGTAGGCCTGCTGAACATCGGCTCGGAAGATATCAAGGGTACAGATTCCATCAAGCGTGCAGCCGAGCTGCTGCGCGAATCCGGTCTCAATTTCCACGGTAACGTTGAAGGCAACGACATCTTCAAATCGACAGTAGATGTGGTAGTCTGCGACGGCTTTACCGGCAACATTGCGCTAAAAGCATCCGAGGGGCTGGCGCACATGATTGCTACCTTCCTGCGCGAAGAGTTCGCCAGCACGTGGTGGACCAAGCTGTGCGCCCTGGCTGCCATGCCGGTGCTCAAGCGGTTCAAGGCGCGTGTTGACCCCCGCTATTACAACGGCGCCAGTTTTCTGGGCTTG
>NZ_CP085531.1 GCF_020616155.1 Vogesella sp. XCS3
TACGGGCCAGAGAATGCGTAATTTTCAAATCGAGAGTGATTACCAACGAAGGCTAGCCGCACTGTTCCAGTTGCGCCATTGCGGTATTTGCCGAAAATAGCCTCAGCAACACCTTTCTGGTCAGAGTCCGGATTGTAATACTCATCGCGATACATGAAGATGATAATATCGGCATCCTGCTCAATGGCACCAGATTCACGAATATCAGACATAATCGGGCGCTTATTAGGACGGCTCTCTACATTACGGGACAGCTGCGACAACGCCACAACAGGGCACTTAAGCTCTTTTGCCAAAGACTTCAACCCGCGAGAGATGGTCCCAAGCACTTCGTTCCGGTTTTGCCCGGAATCACTGTCGCCGGACATCAGCTGAAGATAATCCACCACAATCAGCCCCAAGCGGCCGCCATGCTGCCGCGCCAGTCGTCGAGCACGCGCTTTCAGATCCAGCACTGTCAGCGCAGGGCTTTCATCGATAAAAAGAGGAGCATCTGACAATCGGGCAGTCGCATAGGTGAGTTTCTGCCAGTCATCATCCTGGAGCCTACCCGTTTTGAGCACTTCAGCATCAATGCGGCCAACTGAACTCAGCATACGAGTCATCAGCTGCTCCTCACTCATTTCCATGGAAAAAACTGCTACCGGGAGACCGGCCTCGATACAAACATTCTCCGCAATATTCATGGAAAAAGCGGTCTTGCCCATCGACGGGCGGCCAGCCACGATAATCAAATCCCCAGGTTGGAAACCAGAGGTTTTCTTGTCGATATCGGCAAAGCCGGTCGGAACGCCTGTCACATCATCCGGATTGTCGCGACTGTACAACTCATCGATGCGTGCAATCACGTTCTTCAGAATCTCGGGGCTGGCTCTGAATCCTTCCCTTGCCTTTGCCGCGCTGTCCGCAATGGTCATCATTCGGGCTTGCGCATCATCCAGCAAAGTCGCCGCATCCCGGCCTTCCGGATTCATTACAGAAGTCTGGATTTCTTGGCTGGCCTGCGCCAAGCTGCGCATAATCGACCGCTCTCGAATGATCTCGGCGTAACGCTTGATGTTTGCCGCAGACGGCGTGTTTTGCGCCATCGAGGCCAAGTAGGCAATGCCACCACTGCCTTCTAGATCGCCCGTACTGGTGAGACTCTCCGCAACAGTAACGACATCAGCCGGCTGATTAGCCTCGATCAACCGTCCGATATGTCGAAAAATCAAGCGGTGGTCATGCCTGTAGAAATCACCCTCGGCGATTTTGTCAGCGATACGATCCCATGCTTCATTGTCTAGCATCAATCCGCCAAGAACGGACTGCTCTGCCTCAATCGAATGAGGCGGAACCCGGTACTGACCAGATTCTTCAGCTAGGTAGTCTGGCGGCTGAGTTGTTTCGTCGAACGGGGGCATGCGCTTACCTTACGTTATTAAATTTTCTCAATCGTACCGAACTGGGCCTGCCACAAAAAGTGACCACCACATTCGAGGCAGACCAGCAGCTATTTTAAGCCTTCACCGTCACATGTGCAGTGTTGGATCTGTTCGCCCGCCACAGCATAAACATACCTGCCAGCATGGCCAGCATCTCAAGCACGAAGAAAGCAACGACAATGTGGAACATGACACCACTGATACTCAGACCAGAACTGAGTTCTTTGGCAACAGCACCAACCGGATTGACCGCCACTGCCTTCCCCAGCTCGAACCAGGCAGCGTTGCTGACACTAAAGCCTGCAATCGTAACCAGCGAATGCAGAGGCATGAGGACAAGGACAGTCCACCAGTAAAGCTGCGGCCGCATGAAAAATGCTTTCATCGTCCAACTCCTTACGCAGTTTCCACCTTGGCATGTACCACTGCCAACACCACACCATCACCTTCGGCAACAGAGATCAGCGGAAACGTGTCCATTCCAAGGATGATCGCACACACATCATCCGGAACCGGCACCATGACAGACTCAGCCGTATCTTCAGCGCCCTTTTTCAGCACCAGTCCTGTACCACTTTCGTGGCGGGAGATCACGGGGGCCTCACCCAGCTCCGTTTCGAATGTGCAACCAGCAAAGCCGTTGCTGTTCGAAGTCATGTCAAAGCCATTAATTTCGCGCATTTCTATCTCTTTCTTGGTCTTTACTATGGTAGTGGCGGAGCGAGTTATGCCTCACCAGGCTCGATACTTCTCGGCTTGACAGAGACAGAGCGGGCCATCGGGGCAGCAGCATTAGCCTGCTCCTGCCCACGATCGGCTGCCGCAAGGATCAGGTCAACTTGGCCAGCAAGGAACTGGCTGGCCTGGCCATCCGGATGCGTCTGCATGAAGTCAATGGCCTTTTTGCCCGCAATCGCATACAGCCGATCACTACGAAGTTCAGCGTCACTGATTCCGATAGCCCTTCGCACTGCCGGGCTGGAGGTCAGAAGCTGGTACGTATCTTGGTTCTCCGGCAGCAGTTTCCACTCTACGTGCTCACGGACAGACGGCGCAGAAACATGCTCACCGATAGCAAATTGAGGGGTAGCCATGAGCGCGGTTGCCACCGTCGCCGACGCAACCGCCGACGCGACGATAGCCTTCCCGTTCTCAGCAAGCCATGCCAGACGTTCAGCTGCCCTAGCAAACGGCCCTGCTCGGCCAGAACCGGCAGCCTCGTCCATGGAATAGACTGCGCGAGCACCATCCAAGTAGGTCATGGCCGCATGATCTTTTGGGGTCAGCTTGGGTCGAGGTGTTGCCATGCTGCGAAAAGGCTTCCTCATGCCACCATCTTTGATGTCATACATTCTCCGCACTCCTCTTTTGAAAATTGATCTGCATGCCAACACCAAGCCCGGCGAATCTCTTTTCCAGCTCGATTGATCAGCACATCAGAAGACCGCTTGTTCAATACCAGGTAGGCTGCAACACCAACCAAAAAAGACACCTTCGGGTCATCCGCCCAGTCAACGAGGTATGCTTGATAGAAGAAGGCGGCCGCCTGCTCAAAACACCCGAAAATCTGCTCAGCGCTGCGCTCTAGTGGCTGCCATTCCCCAATCACGTCCTGCTTATTGGGGAATGGGTATTTTTGGCGGACATGTTGAATCGCAAGCGAATAATTCGTTGCGGCCCGCCCGTCAAACTGATGGCAAGTCACCCACCCAACCGGATAAACCCATTCCTGCATCACCAGCGCAACATACGGCCCTTGCAGCTCACGCACGATACGAACAGGGCGATCCGCATGAGCAAAAAAGAAATGCACCATTGGATTCTGGAAGGGCGCTTTGATTGCCCTGGCAAGAGCACCAAATGCCTCACGCTTCTCGCCAGTACCCGCATCCACCAGCTGTATTTCCAGCAGGGCTGCCGCTGGCAGTCTTTGCAGTCTCACGACGCAGTCACCCCAGGGATCACACGCTGAAGGTTCTCCGTCATCTCATCCACCCACGCGAGAAAATCCCGAATGCTGCCCACCAGCTCCTGAAACTCTTCGGCCAATGCGGGATCGTTAAAATCCTTCGAAGTCCAATGCGCCATGGTTTCCAGGCTGTTCGTCAGATGCGCCTTTACTTGCACGCCTTGGGCCAGATCATTGGCCTTTTCTTGAGTCAGAACGCCAGTCTTCACGGCTTCATCAATCAGATTGGCCAGTTGCATTGTCTTGTGCGCAATTTCTTTCAGCGCGGTCTGGATCTTCTTCATGGGTAACCTTTACTCAGGCCATTTACACTTTGAAAGTGGGTTTTGTTGCCATGGTCTTCGGCTTGGGCTTTTGCTCAACGGCATAGCCCATGATTTCCTCGGCAAAAGGAGAGATGGTTGCACCTTGACGGTCATAGCCAAAGTCGTACACATCCGCGTGATGAATAAAAACTCTGCGACGCGCTCGGGTAAGCGCGACATAGCTCAGCCGGCGTTCCTCTTCCAATGCCTGAGGCGGAGCGTCTTCTTCGCTCGTCTTGCTCAGCGGCATGAATCCCGTTGAATAGCCAAAAAGATGAACCTCGTTCCACTCCAGGCCTTTTGCTCTGTGGATCGTGGAAAGGGTTAAAAGCCCTTTTCCCTCAGCTGCTGTCTGGGCCTCCTCATCGGACAAGATCAGCTCCATTGGCAAGAACCACTGGCGATATGGGTCCAGTTGCTCTTCCTCCGGCAACGCCTCGAACTTCACGCGAATCCAATCAGCAAATCGCGCAATGTTCTGGGAGCGCTCCTCAATTTCATGGGCATTCATCTTTCCTGCAACGGCCCACCGCGAAGCCAGATCCATGCCCGACGCTCCAAGCAACCAGTCATCCAAAGCGCAAACTCCCATCTCCGACAGGGAACGGACGCGATCACGAAAATCCATCAGGGAGGCCTTTGCGGCGTGAGACATGGGGGTGGCCTCAATGGCGTCAAAAAGGCCGGCGCGGGCGGCATAAGCCGTCTGGAAAAGCTCACGAATTGTCTTTTCACCTACCTTGGGTAGGTAGTCCGCCCAACGAGCAATCTCAGCCGTTGAGCGAATCCCAGGCACGGCCAGCGTAGCTGCGGCCATTGCCAAACGAATTTCGTGACGCTCTGCCATTCGCGGCCCGCCAACCAGTTTGTACGGAACACCTTGTTCAATGAGGGATTGCTCAAGAAATCCGGCCAAGCGATTGGTGCGATACAAGATCGCGAAATTTTCCATCTGAATGCCCTTATCAAGGGCAGAGCGCATCCTTTTGGCAATCTTGCCGGCGCTTTCGCGAGCATTGTCCGAACGAATCAAGCGGACAGGCTCATCCGAAGAACCAATGGCGCTGTAGGGATTTTTCTCAATCCGATTTGAGTTCAGACGGATATGACGGCTTGCGGCGTCAACGATTTCGGAGGTAGACCGATAATTACGCGACAACGGGAGAACCGTCGCGCCAAACTCTTCGATGAAATTGCCTATGTTTTCAAATCTTGCCCCGCGCCAGCCATAGATCGTCTGATCATCGTCACCGACCATCATGACGTTATCTTCAGGCGCTAGGCCGCAAATCAGTTTGTACTGTGCGAAACAAGTGTCCTGTGCCTCATCAACAATCAGGAATGCATACCGGTCTGTAACGGTTTTTCGCCAGGTAAGGCTTTCAGACAATGCTGCCGCTGGCAGACAAATCAGGTCGTCGTAGTCGAGCTGGTTCTGCGCCCGCTTGGCCGACTCATAGTGATGGATGATTACAAGTGCATCATCCACATCCACGGTGTCAGGCAACTCCTTAGCCAGATTCTCGGCAAGGATCGGCTTCAGATCATCCCGGAGCCTGGAATATGCGTCACGGACTGCTGACAGGTGTTCAGCATCCAGACAAATGCTGGCTTCTTTCATCGCGGCACGAAATGCCTTGCGTGCATCAGACTCATCCAGCAACACAGGATTTGACTGACGGCCATGAACGGAAGGATTCTCGCGAATCAGCTTGGCACCAAAGGCATGGTAAGTATCAATCGGGATGCGACTTGCGATGTCACCTCCCAAGTCAGCAGCGACACGGTCGCGCATCTCTCCCGCAGCCTTGCGGGAGAACGTGAGAAGCAAGACCTCCTCAGGGCGGGCGAGGCGATTCTTGATCAGCCGCACAGTACGAGACGTGATGGTCGTCGTCTTGCCAGAGCCAGCGCCGGCAGACACAAACACCGACCCCTCGCCCCAATTCGCAACACGCTGCTGATCTTGATCCAATGACATGAGAAAACTCTCCGCCCCCTTTACGTATGAGGCAAGGATAACACAGAATAATCGTAATGTTTTATTAAGATATATACTCGAACACAACATCAAAACAAGTGACCATGCCATGAAATTAAAAAATGCTCACCTCAGCGACAGTCAGATCACCCAACTGGAAGCCGACCTACGGCTTCTGCGGGATAAGCACCACCCCACATGGGGCGTTGGCAGAACACTCGCCGACACCGGGCAATGGACACCCTACTTGGCGGCAGCAGGCACCCTGCCCGACGTGCTTGCCACGCCCTACTCCGGCCTGGCCGCAATCATGGCATCACGAATTCTCGCAATCGAAACCGGCACTACCCCTAAAATTTCCGAGTGCGATAGAAGCCTTGCACAGCTATCGACCTGGCGTGAGCACATCCAGAATGTGTTTGGAAGCGCCGGCCTGACGGCAATCTCTTTTGATAACGAAGCTGCGGAAGCAATTTGGCAGCACGGGCTAACGCCCGAGACTGAAAGCGTCCCACTCCTACACGTCCCGGACCTTGGCCGTTACGCCTGCCGCTTCCAGTTTTGGCAGAATGCAAGTGGCGACAGCCTGCCGGCCATATATGGCCCTGGCGTTCCGGCCTTTGCATCGCAGCTGGAAGCAATTGGAGGAACCTGGCACGAGAACGCTACGGCCATCTGCTTTAACCGCCCCCTCACCAAAAACGACATCCTGTCAATCTTCCCAGAAAGTCAATTTGTACGAATGCCGGCCATCTCGGCAGTCAAGCTTCAGGACGAGCACCCTGTGCCCGTCACTGCACCATGGGAACAAGCGACAAGCGCCAACATCCTGACAGCGGCCAGGCTGCTCAAGATTCCTGTTCAAAAAGCAGGAGGGATAAGCAACTACGTGGCCCAGGTATTCCAGATGGCTCCCATCTTCTTTGACGACCCGATGCATGGCAAGGTGAGCCGGCGACAAGCTCAAGAGGCGATTGAGGCCGCCATGGTCGCCCGCCTTAGCGACCAGATCGCATTTTCGCCGGCTCTGATGGAAGACCCAACGCTTCGCACCACTCGCATGCAGTGGAAGAAGCTGTTCCAGCAAGCATTGGAAACATACGAGCACCAGCCAACGATGGACTTACGCTCGTCAGAAAGCGTCAGGCTCCAGCAGTTCTCGACCCCTCTTCCCCTAGCGCTGGCCAGCCAACTCATAACCGGCGTAAAACCGGAAGACACGTTCTTTGAGCCAACCATTGGCCATGGCGCACTTGCAGTGATGGCCAGCAAGGCCGGAGCGAGAGTCGTTGGCTACGAACTTGACGAAAACAGGGTTGCGCGGGCAGAAAACATTCTCAACGGCGCTCAGATCCACCACGGAGATGCGACCAGAGCGTCGTTTCAGGAAATCAGCGCAGATGTTGTCGTGTCCAACCCGCCATTCGGCGAGCTGAAGACTCAGTACACCCACCCCAAAACTGGACTCACCATCCCCGTGACCAGGATCGACAGACTGATCGCACTCAGGGCGCTGGAGCGACTCAAGGATAACGGCCGTGCCGTACTAATTCTTGGGGCCGATTCCTATCTGCAAAAAGACGGGGAGGTCTCCGACACCTACACTCGCTTCCTCAACTTCCTGCACGATCACTATCAGGTGGTTGATCAGTTTGCATTCGATGGCCGGCTCTATGAGCGTCAGGGTGCGTCATTCCCCATTCGGGTGATCGCCATCCATGGCACCGGCAAATCATCACTGCCAGTGCCCACGGTGCTGCCCGTGGTCCGCGACTGGGATTCATTGTTCGAACGAAGCTACCAAGTCCGAACCCAGATTCATCAGATCTCAGCCGCTACCCCAGATCCTGAGGCCGAAACAGAAGCACACGTGCCGGAGTTCACTGGTGACTTCGTCAACTACGGAAATCCAGGCTCAAAGGCACCGAACATCGGCACTGTCGTTCCGAAGAACATGGCCGCATCAATTTTTGATGCCTTGAAGGATCTCCAATCCCGCCGAGGCGACATCGACGCTTTTGTCGGCAAACAACTTGGCTGGCACCGCGATGAGCTTCATCAATACCTGGGCGCTGAACAAATCGATTCCGTCGCACTCGGCATCGACAACGTTATGCGTGGCAAGGGGATGATCATTGGTGATCAGACAGGTGTCGGCAAAGGCCGGCAGATGGCTGCTTTGGTTCGCTGGTCCATCCTCCAAGGCCAAAACCCGGTCTTCATGACTGAAAAGGCAAACCTCTTTGACGACCTGGTGCGAGACATACGCGACATCAACTCACTGGATCTTATCAAGCCACTGGTTCTGAATGGCGACGTAAAAGTCACGGACGACAAAGGCAGAACGATTGTTGAAAGCGCTTCACCCGCAACAATCAAGGAGGCCATGCAAATGATGGATGGCGAGCTGCCGGAGAACTATAACTGTGTCTTCCTGACCTACTCCCAGATCTGCCAGAACCCTAGTAAATCGCCGAGAGCGGCATGGATGTATCGCTTGGCAGTTGACAACATGCTCATGCTGGATGAGTCGCACAATGCTGGCGGGGATGATTCCAATACCGGGCGGAATGTACAGATTATGGTCGATAACGCTAAAGGAGTCATTTACTCGTCGGCCACATTTGCCAAACGACCGGAGAATCTGGCTGTTTATCGTCGGACAGACTTGTTCAAGGGCCAGTCCGTAGAGAACGTGATTACGGCCATCATGCAAGGCGGCCCAGTGCTGCAAGAAGTCATTTCTTCAATGCTGGCGCAGAACGGCCAGTACATCCGCCGAGAGCATCCATTCAAAGTAAAGGCCAACTTCTTTGTCTTGGAGGAAGACTCTCTTCAACACCGCGCACAAGCAGATCTACTGTCTTCGATTTACCGGCGCTTCATGGCCATTTCTGGCCGCATGAAGAACCTAGCAAAAGCCATGGACAAAGCTCTGAAGAAGGAAATCGAATCCATCAACGAAAAGGGCGAGTCCTCTGTATCGACAGCGCTCGATATCGTTGTGGATAAGCTGGGAAAGAAGGACTCGAAAGCCAGAAACCCTGGCGTGGACAGCACCAACTTTGCAAGCGTGATCTGGAACATCAACGCCCAGTTCCTTCTGGCGCTCAAAGTTGAGAGCGAAGCAACCCGTGCGATCAACTCCATCAAGTCGGGGGAAAAGCCAGTTATTGTGGTGGACAACACCATGGAAACCTTCCTGCGTGAGTACCGTGCGCACGCAGAGCAACAGCAAGAGGAAGTCGATCCCCGCAGCTACACCTTCCGCAATACCCTCTATCGAAAGCTGGAAGGCATGCTGGCCCTAACAGTTACCGACAGATATGGCAATCAGTCTCAAAAACTGGTCTGCGACCCTGTCGCGTGGAAGTCCGTCGTAGATTTGTATCGCAACGACGAGCTGGACACGTCAGAACTTAGCGACCAACAACGCGAAGAATTCTCCTTTGCTCTCATGTATTGGGATCTAAAAGACGAAATCGACAAGCTTCCAGATCTACCCGCATCCCCGATCGATGCAATTCGAGCCAGGATTCGGGCCGCTGGTTACACCATCGATGAAGTAACGGGCCGATCGCTGGGCATCGACTATGAGACCGGGACCTTCTTCGAGCGAAGCGCGAAAAACCGCACGCAGACCATTCGCGGGTTTAACGACGGCTCCACCGACGCCATCATCATCAACCGGTCAGGCTCAACAGGTATCAGTCTGCATGCATCGGAGAAGTTTCTGGATCAACGCAAGCGTCACATGAAGCTAACGCAGCCCAGCCTGGACATCAACCAGGTCATGCAGACCTTGGGGAGGGTTTATCGAACAGGCTCAGTCGTTGACCCGGAATACACTTTTACTGCGACGGACCTACCGATGGAGCGCCGGCCGATGAACATATTGCGGAACAAGCTGGCCAGCCTCTCGGCCAATACCAAATCCGACCAGGACGACAGCGTTATCGAAATTGAGGACATCCTCAACAGCATTGGCGATCGCGCCTCTCTCCAGGTGCTGATGGAGTACCCGCAGGCTGCGCACCTGCTAGACATCCATCTTGACGAAGAGATGGACAAAGTGCGGTCAATGAAAGCAACCGGGCTGGCCAGAAAGCTAACTGGTCGAATCGCCATTCTTCCGATCAACAAAATGCCTGGCCACCCTGACATCCCAACTCAAGACGAATTGTACGATTCGCTGGATGCAAAATACCGCTCGATTGTCGCTGACTTGCAGGCAAAAGGGATATCTCTTGGCACCCACATCATGGATGTCAAAGCAACCGAAGTCAGTCGGGCTGAAATCGAACCGGCCTCAGGACCTGGCGTATTTGAACAAGGCATCGACCTGATTCAAATTCAGTATCAAGAAGAGGTAAAACCTGTGCCCTTTGCAGAGCTGTGGGCTGCGGTGAAAAGCTACCGAGACGTGTTAAACGCAGAGCACCATCTTGATCCACTCAACCCTCTGGCCAACATCAACGGAATGAGCATGTCGAAAGGCATTCATAAATCCATTGTCACGAAGCTAAAAAACATGACGGCATACGCCAAGATTGCGGAGATGAACCCGGATCTGGCAATCAAAAATGCCGTGGAGAAGAACAGCTTCATTGAACAAGAGTTTTCGATGCACCAGACCGCACTGCGCCTGGAAACGATGATGGCCAGATTATCGAGCGACTCAACGCTCATGCTGCGATTTACCCCGCCCAACCGAGATGGCGAGCTTGTTGAGTATGCACTGGCCAACCTCATTCCTAAGGATGTCAAAGACGTAGACTTACACAACCCTGATCACTGGAGGGTGACACTGGTTAGCGCCGACCCTACCGAGCGTATTCTCAGGCTATCGCTTCACGACACCTTGGCACTGCTAGCCCACTCACAGGCCAGCAACAATGTGGCAGGCCTCTTCATCAAAGACACCGAGGATCTGCATATCAGCTTCCACAACGATCGACAATCCGGCCTCGTCGATCGATTTGACTACATGATGACAGGCAATCTGGTTAATGCTCTCAACCTGGCGCGTTCGATGCGCATGGGCCGACCGGTGATGTTTACCGACCACCAAGGCCTACGTCATCGCGCAATTCTGATGCCCCGCCATTTCGAGCCTGACATGCTCGACAAAATGCCCGTTCGCCTTCCGGACGCAGAAGTAGCGTCTCAGGCAGCTTTGGCCGGCATAACAGTGGGAAACAGTATCAGCCAGAAGCACACGCTGACCATCCGTTACAACGCAAACAGCCGTGACACCTCAGCTCTCGTCATGTGTGAGGGCACGAAGAGTGTTGGCGGGAAATTCTTCCTAGATCAAGAGATCGTCAGCCTGCTGGACGACCCCGCAGAAGGCTTTCAAGGCGGCCGCAGTGAAAAATCTGCGCGAATTTCATTGCAAAGCCTACCGGCCCTCATCAAGCTTTTGGTTGAGGAGAAGGGTGAAACTCTCTACATCGATGCCGAGCACCGAGAGTGGGTGAACGAAGTGGTTACCGCTCGTCAGCAGATGGGGACCAAAATGCCGACAAAGCATAACGCCAACGCACTTTCTCATTTCTCTTAATGAAGCAAATTGTTTATCATTGATACTACTATACTAAACGCCTAGCCTGATAAAATCAGGCTAGGCAATCCAGCGAGAGTACCATGACACCTCATGAACAAGTGTGCGTAGCGCCTACCAAGGACAACCTCGCGGCAGCACTATGCAACAACGAGTTCAGAATCCACTATCAGCCGCAGATCAGCTGCAAGAGCCTAAAAATCTCTGGCACTGAGGCGCTGATGCGGTGGAAAAGCTCGATGTCGGGTGAGTTGATCGCCCCTGCTCATTTTATCCCGCATGCAGAAGAAAATGGCTTCATTGTCGAACTGGGTGACTGGTGCCTTCAGAACGTGGCCAACGCCGTCAGCTCATGGCGTGCTGGCACGCTCCCCGGAGACTTCAAGGCAGCAATCAATCTCTCTGGCAGGCAGATCTCCCCTGCACTACCGCGCCGCGTAGAGTCCGTCATCAAAGACGCCGGCATTGACCCATCGCTGATTGAGCTTGAAATTACCGAGTCATTTCTGTTCAAGGACCTGCAATCCATGACAGAAATCACTCGCCAGTTACGAAATATTGGCGTCCGCGTTGCCATTGATGATTTCGGTACGGGCTTCTCTGTCCTTGAGCACTTACGGCACATCCCCGCCACGACCATCAAAATCGATCGCAGCTTCACCCAGCAGATGCTCCGCATTGAGCGCGATCACATCATCATGCGCAATTTGATTCGGATGATCCGTGACCTGGGCATGGAAAGCGTTTGCGAAGGCGTAGAAACTGCCGAGCAGCTGAAAGCCATTCAGGACATGGATGCAGATTACTGGCAAGGCTTCCTGTATTCCCCCGCCATCTCGAAAGACGAATTTTCCTCGCTTCTCTCCTCCTAAGTGCAGACTGACACGCACTCTTTGCCGGCCATGCGCCGGCTTTTTTTTGGCCACCGGTCAATTTTTTGGGCAAGTCCAAAGGCGTATCGTTCTCTCATCGAAACGCGAATCCAATGAAGAGGATGCCATGAGCAAGCACTATGTAATCGCACTGCAATTCGCCATGATCGGCAAGAAAACCTCGTACTCGCAGGGTGAAATTGTCAGCATTCATCACAGCGATGACAGTGCCGCATTCGTCAAGGCCGGTGAACTCAACAAGAAGATCACCCGTTTTGGCAGCCGTCACTTTGCGGCAATTGAATGCGATGAGCTGCTTAAGAAGGGCGATATCCGCTTGGATCTTGTCGAGCAATGGGAGAAGGACGAATACGACCGCAGCGCCCTCTACACCATGGAACTGGTGCTGCGCCCCGAAATGACCGGAGAAGCAATCGACGACAGTAAAATCGCCGATATGCTGGCCGGTCTCAAAATTACCATTTCAGAGCTGCGCGAGCGGTACGAAGATGCCGCCAGAAAATCAATCGCAGAATCCTTGCGCATCGTTCAAGAAACCGCCCACCACAAAGCAAGACGACAAGCGGCGGCCGTGGATCTGAAGAAAGACCGCCAAGAGATCACCTTTACCTTCCCGGCTGTTCGCGGCATCCAGGCCACTCGCGAATACTATGTCGCACAGGTCCCCTACGGCGTCCTAGCTAAGCTGTTTGTCTTCGATGAGGAGGATATCGTCCCCGCTGAGTTTCGCGCCCAGCGGACCCTCAGCACGCGCCGAGCGCAGGACATCAGCGACTACGTTTTGGGCAATGCCGAGGACTATGTACTACCGGCACTGACCGCGAGCGTCTCGAAAGAGATGGCCTTCGAGCCGATCGCCCTGCCTGGTGCAAGCGATCGCGTCGGGATGCTACACATCCCTCTCGATGCAACACTGCTCATCAATGACGGCCAACATCGCCGCAAGGGTATTGAGCTGGCCATTGCTCAAAACCCCGTACTGAAGCACGAAACCATCGCAGTAACCATCTACTACGATCGCGGTCTTGAACGGAGTCAGCAGATGTTCGCAGACATCAATGCAAGGGCCGTCAAGCCGTCCAGTGCGATCAATGCCCTCTACGATCGGCGCAACCCGTTTAACACGTGGGTACTCGATATTCTGGACAAGCTGCCGGAGATCAAGCGTCGGATCGATTTTGAAAACGCATCCCCCGGCGCGAAATCTCACAAGCTTTGGAGCCTAGTAAGCTTTAAACGCTTCGTCACTCTTTTCTCTGGCTACACAGAGAAGAACATCGCGTCCCTGGATGAGGAAAAGAAGGCCGAGTTTATCTCAGTGATGACTCGCTTTTTCTCTGAGTGCAAATCACACATCCCCCAATGGGCGGCAATGATTGATGGCCACGTCCCGGCCTCCGAAGTGCGTGAACAGTGGGTCATTGGCCATGCGGTATGGCTTGAAGCGCTCGGCATGTACGGAAAGGCCCTGCTTGACCGGGCCAGCGCAGTAGCGCATGTGGAGTGGGACAAAATGGCCAGGCTGTCACTGGTGGACCCACTCAAGACCTCTTCCCAGTGGGCTGGGCGCTGCGTCGTGCTGGGCAAAATGCAGAAGACCACTGATGGCGTGAAGTCCAGTGCGGCCAAGCTCATGCAATTTTCCAACATGTCGATGTCTGAGGACCTGATTTCCCTCAGCAGGAAAATCGATATGGCCGCAGGGATACAATAGCCCTACACAACAAAAAGCCCGGTTCAGACCGGGCTTTTGGGTTCATTGTTGAATTACCCCACTTTATTCGAGCGTACGCATCACGCATCACAGAGAGGCCATCAATCACTCGCTCTGTCCAAAATTCTAAATATAATTCAGCTCAGCATTCTTAGTTTTATTGATGGCCTCTTCCAATTTGACTGCCCCGGAAGGAATCGGATGAGCCAAACTAATCTGCTTCGAGTTAAAAACTGCGATCTCAAGTGCATCAAAAAGACTGCGTCCTTTACCATGGGTACGAAAGACAGCATCGTAACCATCAGGAATACCAGATAGTGGACCTTCATGCCGAAGGGGGTTTTTTATTGCAAGAAGAAATTTGACAGGATGCCCATATTTACGAGCAAATTTCTCATCCGTAGAAAACCAAGCACCAGGTTCTATTTTCCCAGTCGTGTCAAATTCATCAAAGTTAGGCGTATAAAAAAGTCGGCCATTTACAAGGTAAATATCCGGTTTTTTTACGCCATGCCAAACCTCTACAACATACTCAACTTCATCACTAAGTTCCATCGGAATGCATACCTTTATAGCTACACAACATAACCAGCCAAAAAAGAATAAGAGCAGTTAGGCGGAGCATCCTTAAAATACAAATCGGCACCTCCCGGCATCCTGGCAAGGGCTTGCATGCGTTCATGCTCTCGATTTTTGTGGTCAATAATAGCGCCGACCTCTGGATGATCAGCAGCCATTTCAGACAAGACGGCGGCCGCATGATCCGGCAATGTCGGCCAATACGTATACGACACTTTTCCAGGATGAACGACGCGATCCAAGATAATCATGTCCCCAGGTGGGGCGGCCTCTGGGTTGCTTGTTTTATTCAGCGAGATGTCGATCTTCTTACCTTGGTACTCAATCCAAGCGTGCGACGTTGCGCCGCCCCATTGTCCATCGTTCACCCAGCCGACTACAACATCCACCTTGATCCCGTGGACACGCTGCAAATACGCCTGAAGGAAGAAAGCCAGGTTGTAGCAACCCTCCGTCATCCCCAGTCGGCCGACAATGCCGTCATAGGTTCTCTGTGCCACAGCGGCAATTGCCTTCTCTTCTGAACTCAGACCAGCAAGCCAGATATCGCCTTGAGCCTTAATCACCAGAATCTCAGCCTTTCGGCGAGCAGCCTCTCCCATACCATGAATCTCCTTGTTTGCTGTAAGCAGAAAACCCTGACCGCGATTGCCGGCCAGGGTTCATGATGTTTTCTGATCTCGTTCAGTCAACGCTTCGCTGTATCCGCATGCAGGACATTTCAAACAGTCCACCATTTGCGGCGGTTTCGCCGCCCCTACCATGCCACACCCCGCAGCTGCTTCCTGATCGAGAACAATGCATTCCCACGCTCAAGCGTGCCACCACATCGCGGGTATTGTCAGGGACCGGCTTTTGCCGGTAATCACTTCGCACCGGTAACACCCCCAGATTTTGCTACTCCATTTCATTGACTTCCCCGGATTATTCTGTGCCTCATCCAACAGCAGCACTTTCCGGATACTTTTTCTTGCACTGCGCCAAGCCTCGCTTAGACAAGAACAACACAATCCGGAAACCGATCTTGCACCACGGGTCCCGTAGCACCCACGCCATCGGGTCAATCCGCTCCAGGTTTCTGTTGCCGCTGTATTCCCTCCGAGGACTCCAATGCTGTAACACGTCCGGCATTTCATCGACAGCGCACCCCGCCAGCTCGGCCAGCTGTTTCGCATTCTGCGGCTGGAATAAGATACGGTACGAGCTAGCAGCTCCAGTCAGCATGCATGAGAAGTTATCCCGCCCATAGAGATATCCCTGATGGAGATTCAAGGTCTTCATTGCTGACGGAAACTTACCTGAGGCCTCATAGGTTTGAACAAAATTGAATGTGCCATCCACATAATGGTAGCCATCTGCTGTCGCAGCGCAGCACCCCGCTTCAGTCGGCTCAAAGACACGGCGGACAGAACCGGCAGCCGCCAAGGACAACAGATAGTCTAGATTCTCGCTAACTCGGGCGCTCCACCATTCAATGACACTTTCCTTGCGCCTGTTGTATTCCGTATCAGCCAGACGCTGGATTGCCATGGCCTGATTGTGGCGGGCAAGAAAGATTCGGTTTTTTTCAAGTTCGTCACGTGTACCAAAAGATGTCGTAGGCATCGCATGCAAGGTGTAGCGCCCCTCTTTGTGCCACGGGTGCAACTTGCGATCGTCTTTGGGCGAGACGGCTATGTAATTTGGCAAGACAATGGCTAATTCATGGTTCTTGTGATCATTCGGCGATCCATTACGCATGGCCCCCTCTGCGGGCGGCAGATAAAATTTGCTGGCACCACTGTCAAGCAAGTTGAACAATTCGGGAGCCACTTGATCGGCATACCGTGCTTCCAACCACGCATTCGGATTCCCACCATCACTTTTGACTGCCTCCTGAACATTGGTCAGAGTCATGTCGTCATGCGTCAGCGCAGGCAGCTCCAGCATCTGGTAGGCAGTAACAGGTAGATTGGCCGATTTCGCCGCATTCAAGAGCGGCGATTTTTCTCGGATCATCGCCCCGGTGTAGGACAAGACACCCGCTTGGTATCCTTTATGCCAAAACTTCTCAACGATCAAATCAAACATCATGATGATCCACAACACCTCTTGCGGCGCCAGATCACCAATCGCTTTTAGTCGGTCAACTGTTTGATTTTTAGGAACCAGCGAACGTCGCCGGACTTCGTCAGCATAAAAAGCCTCCGCGTCCTCATCGAACTTCAGCTCCAGTAGATCATAAGGGAACCAGTTCCGACAGATTCTGCTGGAAAAATCCCGGTCTGGTCTGCGAGACATATAGCGCTGTAGGGGGTGGGAATGCTCAGGGACATCTGACAATAAGTACAGATTCCCCCCATTACGGATTGCAAAAACAAAATAGCTTTGCAAATCATCAGGGTCCCGAATCAAACTCAATGTCACACCTGATGGTTGTTTGCACGCAGCCTCCACCAGGGAGTTGATATTCCAGAACTGATGCACCCAGCCATGATAGACCGGCGTTGTTCCTGCAGGCTCCGGAGAGCCGGCCAGGAACTGGTCCACGCGCAACCCTTGAATGGATCGAAATGCATCACGCCTCAGATAGCCAATCTCATGTAGGTCCTCGGCCATAGCTACCGTCGCATCCATGTCCATGCCATACATTTTCAATGCAGTTCGCAGATGGCTGACAAAACGCTTGTTCTGCTCCATGAATTCCGGAGCGCGAACCAGCTCGCAAAGAAGCGCTGCTTTTTCCACATAGGCCTTGGTTCGCGCTGGATCGGCCAGCAGCTGGGTGATGCTAAAGTTGCGATTGTCGAAGTACAGCTTGGACATAGCATCCAGCATGAGCACGCCAGTCGTATTGCTGTCATCAAGCTCCAGCGCTTCCTTGATAAGGTCATGCATCTTCTTAACATCCCAGTCGCTCATGCCACCGCCCAGCTTGATGGCGAATGACTTCTTGCAGGGATCAACCTCTGACAATTCCAGCCACAGGGAGAGGGCTGCGCTTAGCTTTTCTGCGACATTCATAATGTTTCCCCTGCTCACTTATTTCTATTACGTCTCGATGCTATATTTTTGCACCTTAGCAAGGCTCAACAAAGTGACCACGCCGCATTGAAACTCTCCAGAAGAACTTGGGGTGCACTTCATGTCAACCACTGTAGTGCACCATACAAAAAAACCGGCTCTTGGCCGGATTAAATCCACTCCCATGTGGTCACTCACTATAGCTGCCTTCTACAATCCACTGTCGGCCGAGTGAGTTCTTGATTGCCACCAGGTACGGTTCCCATTCCTTCGGATAGGCACCGCCAACCTCGTCAGCATATATCGTGGTCCTAGCTAGTCTCTGACACTCATGCAAGATTAACCCCAGATCCTCTTCAGTGCCATGAGATAACAGAAAATCCACGTTGAGTTTGTCGAACGGGATCTCAACCTCGATCACTCCCTTAAACACTCCATCTTTGTCGAACATCTCGATCGACACCAGTGCCTGCTGCGATACCCCCAGACCAGAGAGCAGCTCAATGCTCACGCCCTCCGTATCACATCGCAAAACCTGCTCAATTCGCCGAAACGCCAGCGATTTTTGTTGTCTATCTAGCATGCAAGTCCTTGTCATAGACTGGCCCCTAGCGAATTCACGCGACGGGGGGTAGTCACCTTGCCGGCCTCCAGCCGCTTTGTTTTATCTTCGGGAAGGACGACTAACCAGCCATCCAGACTGTCGCCTGTAACAATTCTTGAGCCCTCCGGAATGGGATACTCGACAGCCTCGCCACTGAGACGGTCAGCAGCAATCGACTCCATGTTTGTTACCCATAGCACACGACCAGCCGGCAGACGGCCAAGCTCATCCCGGACTGCGTCAGCAATCATCAAGCCAGATGCTTTGATCTGGTTACTTGCGCTTGCGGCACTATCCGCAGTCATCAAATAACCAATGTCAAAAGGATATTCTTCGCTATTGTCATACCATATAGGACTATTTACAACCGAATGATGTTGATTAACATCGACACTTGTGAAATTGTCTATCGAATTGTTGCGTTTTTCACTAACACGCAGCACATCGGAAGAAACGACCCTTTCCATGGTGGTACGACGTGGACCATCGCTTACCTTGACTAGGTAGTTCTGACTGGCCCTGCTTTGCAAGGCTTTCAGTGGAGACGGTCGCGAAGCAGCTGCCGCATTTTTCAGGCCAGCAGGCATTGAGACCTGCATCTTAGCTTCCTTGGGTGCATCCAACTCTGCTTGCACCCAGGAAGGTGAAAAGCTGACATCATCATCAATGCCAAAACAACCAAGAGCAGACTCAAGCCGCTGCTGAACAGACTTAGCCCCCTCGCCGTAGATCGCCTCTTCAAATGCCCGGTGAGCTTTCTCATCACGCAGAAAGTCCGGTAGCCCGTCCAGGATTTGCTCAACACGAGCGCGATGTAGCAAAGCATCATCGTCAAACGCTCCCAAATCTTTGAGCGAATCGAGGTGCGTGCTCCATGTGCCGGGGCGGCCAATGCGATCTCTCAATGCAACCTTGAGCCAAGCTGCATCAGGGGGAAGGATGTCCCGTCCAACAATTTCATGAGGCTCACGAGCAACAGCATGCGCAACTTGCTCACGCAACAAACGCAGCAGAGGAGTGTCCTTGTACATCTCTTGCAACGGGATCAGCGCCTCATGCGACCCGGAGAACCCCGGAATCGGACCATCGGGGTATGGCTCCAACCCCATCTGCCGCGCAATTTCTCGGGCAAGCGCCAGCGCCTCTTGCCCATACCCCTGTCCATCCGGGCGCGGATACGACGCCAACCCGTTTTCCCAGGCATGCGTCAGAAAATCAGTTGCGTGCCGGATCGATACACCGTGCCGGCTCGCTGCCAGTAGAAAGTCGCCCATTGATGGCGGAGGTGCGACCTTATGCCCGCCATAAACCTGATTCATAGGGCGATCAAGCATTGCTTGCATCCAGCGTGCCTTCACACGGCCCGGCGACCCGTACTTCCAACCGATGATCCGATCCGCAATGCGCCGCGCTTCAGCTCGGGCAGCGATCGACTCATCAAACCCTGCATTGGCAGCTCGACCGACTTGAGACAGCGCACTTTTGAAACCATTGGCATCCCAAGCAGCAACCCTCAGCCGCTCACCTTTACCACCCAAGACACCCCGTGTCTGAAATGCAATCCGCTCGCCCTCGTCATCAGGATCAGACGCGATGAAGATTCGGTCGTACTTCACCTTGGATGCATTTCTCAGATCTGTAATACGAGACAGTCGCTCAGGCCGCCACTGCGCCTTATGGCCAGAGCTGCTGCGGTCAATGTCATACAGATGGCCACCAGTAGCCGCTACGGTAACCGACCCACCGGTCACTTTCTGCGCCACCCTGGCAGCAGTTGGAGCCAAGTTGGGAGACTCGATGATCAGCAGTGTTTTGGGGGCCATTCAGTTCACTCCATTCAGGGCGGCTGCGGTTGCCTTGTACCAGCGACGCAACTCATTCTCTGCGGCTACGATCGAGTCTTTGCTCATGGCCGGATTACGCGACTTCAGCATCTCGATCAGGCGAACCATGTCTAAGGATCGGTGCCAGTGAGTCTCATACTTCAAAATTGCCTCATACCAAGGCGCGTTTTCGTTTCGAGCGATATAACTCGTGTAGCACCCGAAATCCTGGACGACATTTGCTTGCTGGATAACGCAGTTATGCCAGGGGTCCCCATCGAGATGCTCAGTGTGCTCGCTCACTTGCGCTCGCGCAGTCACCTCCCAGTCATCCTGATGAAGGCAGGCTCTTACGACCATCGAACCGACGTCCGGAAAGCCGGGAAGCCCATCGATCAAGACAAATGAGCCATGCTGAAGCATTGCCACCCCGGCAGGTGCGCAGCCCTTCATGAAGGGACTAGGAGGTTTTCGATCAGATACAGCACGGGCTGTCCGCTGCGCTCTGTAGTCGAAAATATTTAATTCAATAGCACTCATATTGAACCTTTTCGATTTTTACTTTGTTGCTAGTCAGCTTATAAAATCATGCTGCGATGAACAAGTGACGCTATGCCCTTCTGGCGGGAGTAGGTTCCATGCCCTTCTCGTGAGAAGGCCGCCGAGTACGCAACGTATCATCGACCATGTTCCAGTGAAGATTATTCAAAGACTGGGCCATCCGGTCGGGGGCCATCATTACTGCACGGCGTACCCGGTCGGCCATTTCGGGCAAAGGCATATCTTTCAAGCCAAGGCACTCACCAACCATCTCAACGCACAGAATGAAGTTAAAGCCAGGTGCAGTGTCGTCTTTGGAGTTGAGCCAACGCTCAGCATCCGCTTTGTCCGCAGCGGCCTGATTGCGCAAATAGCGCTCTTGCTTGCTGATACCAACCTCGCCAGGATCTTTCAACTCAGCTGCCATATCGGTGGAAGCCTGCCCCAGCATCCGAACGGCAAGGCACTGAAGACGATAGCGCTCCAACAGTTTCTGCTCGTCCATGTCACTGCCCTCCCCGCCCACGCAATTTGCGCAGACCGGCACGATAGTTTTCACTCACCTCATCAACACCGATCCCAAGCTCTTTGGCCACAAACTCGGCACCCTTGCCATCCATCGCCATCATTTCGAGAACGCGCCGTGTAGTCGTCGGCAAGTGCGACAGTCCTTTTTTGAGTTCTTCTTGTGGATCACGCATATTTCTCACCTTTGAACTGCCCCCTCATAGCGAGGGGGCATTTGCTTTACATAGAATTGCGGGGAGGCTGAAGTTTGACGTGCAGCTTCGGTTTTTTGTTCTGCTCCATACCCGGCTCCACCTGGTTCTCTGCAGCAAGCTCTTCTTGAGCAGCCGTCGCCTGCTTAAGAAATTGATCGCGATCACTCAGGCTGAGCACTTCCTCATCGAGCCGTTCGGGCCTGTGAATAGCTTTGACAAGCTTGTCCTTAATCGCACCAACAAATTTCTTCGCCGCCCCCAAAACGCCATCCCCCCCAGCCTCCAAGCCTTCTACGCCTTTTACGATGACTTTCTGAAGAACGGCCTTTGAGACAGGATCTTTGGCGATGATGTTGGCCGCAACGGCCGCAGAAGCCTCTGTGACAACTTTATTCGCTTTCTCCCAGTTGGAAGGACCGGCAGGTTCCGGCTTGGCTTCCGGCTTGGCTTCCGGCTTGGCTTCCGGCTTGGCTTCCGGCTTGGCTTCCGGCTTGGCTTCCGGCTTGGCTTCCGGCTTGGCTTCCGGCTTGGCTTCCGGCTTGGCTTCCGGCTTGGCTTCCGGCTTGGCTTCCGGCTTGGCTTCCGGCTTGGCTTCCGGCTTGGCTTGCACAATATGTACAACCGGATCTTTGCCAAGCGGCTGAGCCTTACCTTGCTGCTCACGCATTTGCTTCATCACGTGTTGCACTTCGGAGTTGGCCAACTGGAGATCGTTATCGACGGCCAACTTGGCCGCCCGCATCAGGACCTCAGGGGATGCCTTGCGCAAAGAGAAAGAGCCATATTGGCTTTGGGCAACCTTCATTGCCGCCAGCAGCGACTGGTCATCCGGCGCGAAAACAGCGATCTTGGATTTGGTGACAGTAAAAGAAGGCTGGCCATTAATCCCACCCTCCTCATTCAGCGCGTAGTAGTGCGACGGGTTCTCGTAGATCGACATACGCTCAGCCAGCTTATGCAAACGGCCCTGCTGCTGTTCGAAGCGCATAAAGCCATCCACATCCGGTGTCTTGGCTTTTACCTTACGGGTCTCAATTTGAATCTCGCCCGGCTTCTTCTCGAACGGTAAATCATCTACCAGTTCATCCACCGGTTTCGCAGCCATTCCCGCTGATGCAACAGGCTTCGGCTGAGGTCCATTTTCTACAACAGTCACATCCGCATCGAAGTCCCGATCGCTCTCAGACTGCGGCTTGATGCCGCCAGGGCGTGACGCCATCTTTCGCGGAGCAGTAGTTGATGGCTGAGGCTTAGACAACTCAGTGTCTTGCTCGACAGACGGTGTCGCTGCGACCACTCGACCATTCTGAGCCGCATCTGCAACACCATTATTCTGAAGCTTGGGGGCAGGCGCATTGGCCGGCTCCAGTTCAGCAACAAGCAGCTCTTGTTCATTTGCAAGACCTTGACCGTTTTGGTCATCAGCATTGGCCATGACACCCTCCCTTTCAAAATCAATTCAGAAAAATATTTACGACAATAGTAATTGTAGTATATCTTTTTGAGAAGAGGGGCGCTTAAATTGCTCCTTGGTTTTGACCATCAACTTACACAAGCAAGGAGTCCCAACATGGCAACTGCAACCCGCCCCCCTTTCGCTCCAAAGTCTGAGCGCTCCGATAGCCAGGGGGACCGCCGTCTGCAAGATGTGATCGCACGCGTAGAGAAGATCGATGCCGAAAACGGCATCATCTACGTCTCCGCAGCCCCGGAAGCCGGAAAAGACCAGGGCAAGAGCTATGCCGTGTCTATTCGCGACAAAGCCGGCAACATCAACAAAGTGGCCGAATTCGAAGGCAATTTCATCGATAACCGCATGGAAAGTGCCATCCCGGCCGGCGCGGTTATCGTACTAGAAGGCCTACTGGACGAAGGCAAAGAAAACGATGGCTGGACCAAGGCCACCGCTCGCTGGATCATCGCCGCTCCCCCAGTAGAGGGCAAACTGGTACGCGGTCTGATTACCGCCTCCTCGTTCCATGGCAACGTAAACCGCGTTCAGGTATGGCACGAAAACGCCTTCGATCTGAACGACACAGAAACTCTGAACAGCCTGAAAAACAACTTCGACCAGAAAGTCTCCGAATTCAACGGAAGCTTCGATGATGAAGGCAAGTTCGTTGGCCCAGTGAAACCACGCCTGGGCTTCCAGCTGCGTGCCGTCAATGAGGCCGGTGATATCGTCCACTTGTCCGACCCGATTTCCTGGAACGAAGACGGCGAAAGCCCTGCCAGCCAAGACGGCCAAGTAAAGGGCGGCATGATTACCGGCGAGTACCTGCAAAGCTGGGCGGAATGGTACAAGGGCATGGCTCACGAAAATGGCTTGACACCCGAGTTGGTTGTGTTCCGCGACTACAAAGCATCCAAAGACTACAACGTCCCGGCCAGCGGCCCGCTGAATACCATGGTGCGTACTCGCGGCCCACAAGACGCAAATCAATCCGCTGACGACCAAGATCGCGAAGCCATCTTCGGCCGCACTCTCGGCGGTAAAGGCGTCCTGATACTCAGCGCCGGCAAACTCAATACCCGTACCGGCGAACGCAAGGGCGAGCGGAACGACTACGTCAACCGCATCATCCTGTCGGAACGCAAGGGCCACATTCATTCGCGCATCACCGGCCCGAACGGCGAAGCACGCACCATGCACGCCAACCTGGAGCCGGTCTTCCCGACCGCCTCTCAAGGCCAGGCCCGCCAACGTGACAAGATTGCCGAGGCCGCAGCCGAAGCTGGCGATGCTCACGTAGAGGCCACCAACGCAGCAGATGAGCTTCCGCTGATGGACAACGATCATGATGATGCTCCGCTGGCCCAGACCGACGCCGCCCCGGCTGCTCGCCGCTCCTCCGGCGCAGGCTTCAACTTCGGCGGTTAATCCGCATCATTAGATACAAACCCGCCACGCTGTGGCGGGTTTTTTTACAGGGGTTAACGCATGACCAGCCACATTGAAATCGCACGCAAGATACTTTATCAGATGGGGGGGCCTCGCAATGTGACCATGATGACCGGCGCAGGAACGTTTCTAGCACTGGAACGAGGCGTCCAGTTCTCCCTGCCCTCCAAGTTCACCCAAGGCGGCATAAATCGCGTACAAGTCATACTGAATGACCAAAACACCTATGATGTGAAATTTATAAACCTCCGGCATGAGGACTTAAGCATCAAATCATCCAGCACCTACGAGAATATCCAGGCCGAGGATCTACGAACCGTCTTCATGAAGGAAACCGGCATAGAACTCCGCCCTCCGGTTGTCATTGCACCAGCCACTCCGCGACGGACACATGCCCTCTCTCAATAACGAAAGAGGCCCGTAGGCATCAGAAAGTCTCTGACACACTATGGGCCTCTTTCGTTGCAAACTTAAAACACCACTCCACATCTTGGCGCAAGCGCGTGACCGGATTCATCCGGTCTCACTGTCGGCAAAATTGAATCCGTTCCCCTAATCTACAACACCAAAAAACAACACAAAGCACCACACAAAGCACCACACAGGCGGCACCTGGCCGCAATATTTTCCCTCAGTCGAGGCCCTGCAGGGCCATGTCAATTTCTTCGTTGATGATGCGCAACGCTTCCTTGTCGTACTCGTCCAGCTCAGAACAGTCCAAGTCGCTGAAGCCAGCCTCTCGCAGCAAATCTGCAGCAAGGCCAGACTCGTTAGGGCCACGCTGGAGGTGTACTGCCGCATACAGCACGCCTCGCTCAAATTCTGTGAGTTTTTTGGCCATGGCTAATCTTCCGTTTAGGACTGATTTTCTTTATCGCTTTAGTCGCATCAACAAATGCCAAGGACAATTTGATCGTTGCTACATACCATGACACCGAAAGCAGAATGTAAGTCGCAGGCACAGTGATCGGGACTTCAGGCATCGGGAAGTTGTGCGCACTCCCCACGTCATTTGTTAAAAACATCCAGAACATGAAAGCACCAGCGGACATGAAAGTAGCGCCAATTACGTTGAGCACTACCGGCAAACCCCATCGGGCTTTTATGTAAAAGAAGATCACCCTGTACACCACAACGGCCAGAAATACCCCTGCAAATGCAACGCCTTCCATCACTCTCCTCCTGATTTCCCGCTGGTTATGCCGACACCACATCGGCAAGAAATTCTTTCGCTTCGCGCTCTGTACGGAAGGTAGGAGCCTCCTCGCAGGGCACCGGCCCGGCAATGCCTGGCCGGCGCTGAAACTCCCCGATGTACCAATGAAGGTGACGACCGGAGCGCCGCAGGCCATTCCGCACCGTATCGGCTCCACGTGGGCCAGGGCAGACCATCAGCTTGCTCAAGTCCCTGCCTGCAATCAGCGCTTCTTTGGCCTTGGCCAGTTGTTCAGCTCGTGTCGGGCACATGGCTATCTATTCCGTTCCGTGGATACGTTCATATGCGGCCAGTGGATCTCGGCTAGACAGTTCAGCAAGCTGCGGGGCAAGGGCGTGAAGCACGTTCCAAGCCTGAGCGATAGCCTTGTGTTCCTCCCGGAAATACTGGATCGATACCAACTCCTCAAGCGCTGCTTTCAAGCGATCATCGGACAACTCTGGCACCTCGGCGCGGGGCACGTATTCGACTCCATCAATCAGCACAGTTGGCATGGTCGTTTCCGCTGCATTACCAGTCAGAAGACCGACAGAGCTTCACTGAACTGCGAATAGTATTTTTGGGCCTTGGATGTCTTGGGTTTCCCTTCCGCAAAGGATTCCAAGCTGTTTACCAATGTCTGGCATTCTTTTACTGTGAGTCTGACAAACAAGGTCTCAGATGCGGTTTCAAACTTCACAGCGAGGGCTTGTACGCTCTTTGCACGCCGATTCGAGGCAAAGATCTCTTGTAGATGTCGCCCAAGCGCCTTCAAATCTCGCGCTGGTCCTGTGAAGATATGATCGCCCCCATAGAGCTGATCACCATCCCGGTCAAGCTGTACGAACATTTCAATGGCCATGGTGATTTCCGAGCTATTAATTGAAATACGCTTCAGCGGCAGGAGTCAGCGAAATCTGAGCATCGTAGCTACTCGGCACATACCCAGAAACGAGTCCCTTTTCTTGCAAAGCCGCGACACTTTTCTCCACTAGCATCACATGCCTGTCTAACTGTTCAGCGAGTTGTCGGATCGTTAGCGTCATCAAGTACTCCTACTGTTTTCGGATCCGTTCAGAATCTAGCCAACATGCCATCATTGCTATCAATCCAGTGTGTCGGCTCGAAGCCCTGCTCAATAGCAATACGCCGCGCATCAAGGGGCGTGACCGCATTATCGAGGTCAACTTGTTTGACCGACTCACCATCGACAACACGCAAGTAAAACGCCTTGCTCGGGTTTCGCTGAGCAAAGGCACGGTCTTGCATTACTACGACCTGAGCCGGGAAATCTTTCGGGGGAGTTGCGTCTACGATTTTCATGATGTTTTTCCGATGGTTAGAAGTAGTCGTAGTCAGCGTCTTCCGGCCAGTCGATGGCATCCAGTTCCGCCAAGGCAATCTTGATCTGCACCTGGGCGGCAAGCAGCTTACGGCGCAGTGGGTAGCCTTGGTCGTGATAGATACCGCAGCCGTTCAAGCTGACGCCGCCAGATAGCTCTTCGTGGGCGGCATTCCAAGCGGTTTGCACTTTGTTGCAGCCCTTTTCGGCAGCGGAAATTTTGGCCTTTGCTTCTTGCTTGGTGCTCATTGCTGGATGTCCTTTTCGAGGTGTCAGTCTCTGTGATTTTCTTCGAGTGCCGGGTCGATCCTGGCTGCAATAGCGGATCGGGCAGCATCCTCCGGTTCGTCGCCGGCGTCGAATCGAGCACTGAACCATGTGTAGCAATCGTCCACCATGCCTGGGCGACCACCCAACTGGCGGAGAGCGCGCTCCGCATCGCGGCACCATTCTTCCAATCGCTCGTTGCGATCAGCAGCGGCTTGCTCCTCTTCCAGCCGCTGACGACATTCATCCACCAGAGCCATGAAAGCGGGATCGCTTTCGCCGTGACGACGGAACGAAGCCATCATGTCAAATGCAGCAGTAGCATGCGCTTCATCCAATCCAACCAATTGGGACAGCCCCACTTTGTGGGCTGAGCCTCGCCACAGGGAAAGCACCAGGGCGCGAAGCCAGCTTGCCGTGCTGTAATAGCCAAGCACCTTGTCGCGGTGCGTTAGAAACGGGGACTGTGCCATTTTCTTATTCCTTGTTCTCCGGCAACCGGCCAGGCGGCGGGCGCCACCTGGGCGCGGTGGTTTCCGCGATCAGATGGCGAGCCGGTTGAGTGCTTCCAGCATCGCCCCCTTTGTCTTGAAAATTGATTGAAGAACCGGCACTCGGTCGAACAGCGCAAGAGCGTGCGCCTCCGACGTTCCCGCATCGTAGTGCTGCCACGCTTCATCCAGCTTTTTCGGCTCGAAGTGGAGGAACTGGTACACCGGCATTACCTGACATGCGTACAGGTAGCCGAGAAGATCCTCATTTCTGGATTGCGGGATGGAGAAATCGGCACTCCACTCGACGTTTTCGCCATACTCGCCAAGTGCCGCAACAAGTGCTGTATCGTGCCAGTGAGATAACTCTGGATAGAACTGCCGCATCCCGGCAGCAATCTGTCGATCGTAGTCATCGCTATCTTCACGATCAAAGCGAGCTTCGGACAGCAAAAAGTCCGCAGGGGGTAAACGTGTCGGCATGTTTTCTTTTCCGGGGTCTAGGCCGCGTGTTCGCGCAACTCGTCGGCCAGTTCCTTGCGGCCAGCTTCAATCAGCTCTGCAATCGGTTTGCCAAGCTTTGCTTCGCAGAACTCGGCGCTAACATTGCGGTCATCAATGATCGACCGTTCAGCGTCCAGCAGGTCAGCAATAAAGCTTGTTTTGCCTTCGAATGCCGGAACTGCATCCCACTCGACTTTAAGGTCTTCATCGGTCAGAAAGCCTGCACCACCGAGGGTGATGAATTCGTTGTTTGCTTCATCCACGAACGTCAGTTGGATGTAGCCTGCGCTTTTCTCGTTTTGCATTTGCTATCTCTTTCTGCCGGCTGGGGCCGGCCAATTTTTCCACCGCGTTGTTGATGACTTAATTGTGGTACGCAATGCGTACCACGTCAAGCGCTTTTTGATGCCTTTTTCATACGTCTGCGATGTTCTTGCAACACTCGCTCAATGGCATCACGCACAAATTGGGACATGCCCCGATAGTTCTTAGACTCAACCGGCATCCGGTACGTCTTCAGGGCTCTCGGAGCTATCCCGGCTAACTCGGCAAGGCGATCCCACTCGACGCCAAGTTCGGTTTTTACGGCTTTCAGATATTCTTGCTGGGTCTGTTCTTCCATGCTTCTCTCTTGGTACACATTGCGTACCATTTAGCTTACACAACATATCTGTACACAGGCAACAAAAAACCCCGCCGAAGCGAGGTTCAATGTTTCTAAGCCAAAAAACTAGGCCGTCTTGAGCTTTCCCGGTGCCATGGCAAAACCTTTGCCTTTGACTGTAGCCCCAGTACGCTTTGTCTTACCGACGAGAACCCCCGTCGCCTCACCAGCGTCAGGTGTTGGCCGAATACCCAGAGAGGCCAAAAATTGGGGCTTCGTCTTCACCGCAAAAGCCTCTACTCGCGCTTTCGCAGCCTCCACGCTTAGAGCGCCATCTTTCACATGCACTCTCATTCCGACCCGCACTACATTCTGTTTACGGACTTTCATAAGAATCTCCTTTAAATTCAATATCTCACGACTATCCGGCATGGTCAAGCTGGCGTTCAAGGCGCAACAATTTCTGCCCTTTTTTCACCTTGTGGGTGAAGCCTAGCTCCCCATAGAAATCAACCAAGCCATCAACCGGCTTTGCGATGCTCAATGTGGTACAACCAAGAGCCGCTGCTTGTAGTTCAAGGTAACGTATAGCGACTTGAGCAATCCTCCCCGTCAGTGGCGTATCCCTCTCAGGGTTTGCGGCCAGGTAATGAATCGACGCATACACCCTGTTCCGACTCACCCGACCGAGGACCAACCCGCACAATATCGCCCCTTGGCCATCCAACCAAATTGCCGCCTCTACCCGTTTTGGCCTACGCTGGAACTTTCGTACTTCCTTGAGCCAACTCCATCCTGGTATGCGATCACGCGGGTATCTCCAACCATCCGCCTCAGTTGCTGCTGCATCCGTGATCTTGGTAAGGCGAATTGCAATCTGGACCGTGTCGTAAACGTCTTTCTCTACCTGACGATAGACCACATGACGGATTTGGCTAAATCTTACCTCAGCCTCATGCAGGGTCTCTCGTTGCGCATGTTGCGTCATCCTGTTCTCTCTATTGTACGCATTGCGTACCATTATAAGGCGTATTCGTACATCGCACGAAGTCGTTTCTTTTCGACTTGAATATAAGCAGCCGTCACATCGATGCCGCTGTTGTGGCCAAGCAGGATGGCGACCTGCTCTAGTTCCAATCCCTTTCTCAAGAGCGCACTAGCAAAACCTCTGCGGCCAGCGTGGCTACTAGAAAAAATGCCGGCGGCGCGATACAACTCGCGGAATCGCGCCTCTAGCGCATCTGCTGCCCAGTAGTCCATCTTGCGGCCATCTGGCAGCGTTCTGCGCTTACGCACCAGCTCGAAGCCGCCTCCACGGTGAGTCAAGAGCAACCGGGTATAGGGCATCAGCCCACGGTACTCGCTAGAGTCCAGAGAACAGCCAAGCCGGTATTTCAACCGGTAAGTAAGATAGGTTTCGATGGCGACACGGAGTTTCGGGTTCGTGAGGAACACTACTCGCGCACTGCAATTCTTGGTTATGGCTGCCCGCAATTGCAACTCGTCGCGCAATCTGCCCATTGGTGTGAGCACGTCCCTCACCTCAAGGCGCGCAACCTCCGTGACGCGAAGGCCCGCGCAATGGGTTAACAGGATGGCGAGGCAATCGCGCTCAGGGAGTCGGCTTGTGGCCTGGGTAACATTCAAAACGTGGCGCAACTGAGCAGCGCTCAGGATTGGTGCTCGCTTGATAGTGGCCATTATTGCAAGAGTCCAAAAGGAAGACAGTCTGCTCCCCCATTTTGCACGACTCAATTCTACTCAAATTGCATCATCTGAATAGATCCCAAAACGGGCCTGAAGCCGCCGCGATCCAGCAGGAATGACACACTCGCTGGGATGCTTGTAAAAGCTACCGTCCTCGGAAAAACCATCAAGTAACCCTAGCGACTAAGCATGCCTCATTACAAAAACCCCGCCGAAGCGGGGTTTTATCGAATGACCGGTTCAACCAAGACTAGGCAAACTGCCTGGGGCCGACACGGGGCGATTAGCAGCCTGGATCTCAGACTGTTCCATAGGCATCGACTGAGCCAGCTCATGGTCAATCACAAAGCCACATTGCTCAACGGCAGTGATCGTATCCATTACGAGACCAAGGACAGTCTTCTTCTTCTCGATCTCATAGCTGAGTGAGCCATCCTCGAAATCATCAGGAGTCCATTCGTCCCTCAGGTCGATGACTCCTTGGCCATTGTATAGCGCCGTACTGATGGTCTTCAGGATGGCAATCGCCCGATGCAACTCGTTTCGGTTTTCGTACGAATCACTGCACGTCTGATCCGCCAGACGGTCTAGCTGGATCTCTTTCTTGTGGACAGCGATCAGCGCTTGGGGCAACGCATACGTCATTCCAGCCTCGATCAGCTCCTTCGCGACCTTCATGCAGACATTCGGGGACACAACACTTGAAAACGCACGTTCTAGCTCGGCATCGCTAAGATCCTGGACACCCCCCTCCACCAGCTTGTACAACACTACCCCATGATACCCCCGCGCTGAGAGTAGCTCTTTAGCGGCCTCCGGCAAATGCGGTGCTGCATACTGCCGCAGCTGACTAACAAGCTCGTCCTGTTCGTAACAGTCAGCTGTCAGAACATCGTGGAAGCCATTTTGAGTGATGGTCATCATTTCGCAGCTAGACGGTGCGATCTGCTTCATGATGATGTACCGGCTCTCATCCAGAGAGCATACAAAAGTCTCTCCAATTCCCCAGCAACCGCTTGACCGCACTTTCTCAGCCAGATCATCAACGGAGGGATAGTGCGCGATCTTACTCGGATCTACGTCTTCATCATGAGAGCTAAGGATGCGAGCTACTTCAGCATTTCCCAGTGCAGGCTGTAGCGACTCAGACGCTATCGGAACCGGCCCTTGTTGCATTTTGTCCTTATGCTGCTTCTCAGCAAGGCGGCGAATTTCCCCGACAGTTTTGTGTGAAAAATCAGGGTACTCAAAATCAGGTATGAGTTGAATCAGCGCGATGGCAAAGGCAGCGTCATGATCATATAGATCCTTGACGGTAGCATTACCATCATACCCCTCCAACGCCACACCCAGCGGCGACGCATAAAGTGAGGAACCATCTAACGAGACATCAGCTGGCGTTTCGAGGTCTATCTCACCAATGTGTTGCTCATAGTAAGCAACCAACCGATTGATGTTAGCCAGCGCACTTTCTGGGAGCGCCCAATCTTTAAGGCAGGCCTGAGCGATGGCATCTTGATTCAAAACGTCAAACACGTCAGCATTGTTGCCACCGCCCAGGCTGGCCAATGTGTGCTTGACCATGGCATCAAGATCGCCTTCGTCCTTCAAAAATGCAACAAGACGCCGCAAAGCAACGTCTGCATCTTTGCAATATCCACTTTCTCGCGATCCGGGCGTCTCCACACCCTGTTCGAAGCAGCTTCGGCCAACATACCAACCGGCAGCTGATTGCATCACTTTCAAGCGCGAATAAACATTATCTCGATTTTTACTCACAAGATCCTCCATTAGTCGTGTTTGAGAGAGTGCTGGCTAAGCACCTGACATTTACCATCAGCCTTGGCCAATGCAGACTTACCTTCTTTCAGGACGCCATCAAAGCCTTCCGCGCCCGACTCTTCGATGGCTGCAATCAGCTTCTTCAGCTTGTCGTAAAGCTCGGGGGCTGCCTCTCGTTTTTTCCCCGCGACGGCTTCACACGCAACTACAGCCATCTCAGAAATGTATTGCCCCAAACTAAGTTCTTCGATGCAACCTTCGACCCAGCACACAGAGACATCCTTCTCTGTGCTACCCCACAACTCAGGAGAAGCTTTTGCCGCGTCAAACAAGGCGGCCAGGTCCGGAGTTCCATCAGGCTGAACGTCGGGAGTAATGACTTCTTTCGAAGCGTAAAGATCATCCGTCATGACCAGTGCACGGAAGAACTTCAAATCTGCGTCCAATGCCTGGATATCCAATGCTTTCTGGATGGTCTTGAACGTGACTCGTCCAGTGGCAGAGTGCGTCTGATAGATGGTGAACAGCTGATCTTCGAGGCCAGCATCTGCAAGCATCGTCCATACATCATGATCGAGTGCCGCCACCAGACTTTCGTTAGCGCCAATCGCCCCGAGAGGGTAAGGACTAATGCCGTCGATGCCACTCACTTTGACGGTATCAATGATGTCCCGGCCCTCGCACTTCGCATCTTTATCGAAGGTGATCACGATGTTGCCGCCCTCGATCTCTGCACGCTTGATCACCCGTTTCAGCTCTTCATTCGATACGCTCATAGCCACACCCTACTTTTATCAATGCTTTGTTATGTCTTAGTATATACTAGACAATAACATTATAAATAAAAAAGCACGGTAATGCCCAGCCACCTCTGGCTGCACATTACCGTGCTTTTCTTTAACCTGCCCACCCTCTCAGAGGGCGGAGGAAAATGCAGAGCTGTCAGATCCCGTCGAGTCGCGCCAACATCTGCAAGCTGTACTGCAATCCGGCTGCGCCTTCACCCACTGGGCCGAATGGCACAACCGCTAGCTGGCCATTCTTCAGTACAACTTTCTGACTGAGGCTCATCGTGCGCACCGCTGGCAACTGGACCTTAAGATCGCCATGGCCAAGATCCTGAAAGGACACCTCGCTCTTCTCCGCCACCAGGTCAAACAATAGGCCGCCATCAGACATCAACGTTGGGATGAGACTGACAGAAAATCCGTCTTTTACAGTCCCATAAGTCCGCTCAACCTTGCCATTTGCCTCTTCTGCTTTAGCCACATAAGGCAGCTCGGCCCACCGTCCAATCGGAACCGGCTGCCCGTCTACAGTCAGCACCGACATGGAAACGATATCTTTGTCCCCTTTCATGAGATGCAATTCAAGCTTGATTTGCTTGTCCCCATGCCCGGCGACAGCCAGCTTCCCGCCCGAGCAGCTCATTACCTGCCCACCGACCTGGGCGATAGCACCATCAATAGAACATACATCGCCAGGCTTGCTCTCTGCGTTGACTGAAGCGGCCAGAGCGGCGACAAGCACACAAAAAATCGATTTCTTCAGCATCACATTTCCTTGAATTAAAGGCTGGTTAATCGGTGGAATACTGCACTAATGTTTGATATTATAATCATTATATCAAACTTAACAATAGAAAAATGACAACCAAGAACCGCACAAAAACCACCCGGCTTGTCTCCAGCCTAAAAAAACGTCTGGAAGGGCTATACCCCCACATCTTTGCCACCAGGAACCCTCGGGACGTCCGCCCACTGGCCATCAACATCCACGACCAACTAATTCATGAGCTAGGGCTTTTGACCGGCAGGCAGAGGTATGCTCTTAGAATCGTGCTTAATGACTATTGCAACACGCTTGCCTATCAATGGGCGCTGGCCAAAGGCCGCCATCGCATTGACACCAATGGCCAGCCGGTAGCACCAGTCGAGCCACACATCAAAAAACAAGCATTTGCCGCAATTCAGAAATCCATCAAGGGCCAACCCAAGGTAGCATAGGGCGACCATCAAACGAGCAGAGTCATGGAATCTGGCTACAACCGCTCAGACAGCGGCATCCAAAATATTGCAGCCTCGTCAGACATCGAGGCTGTATCTGCATGGCTAAATGAGTTCTGCGACTCTCCACGTACCCTCAGAGCCTATCAAAAGGAAACGGATAGACTTCTTATGTGGGCAAAGCAAATTTGCCGAAGCCCACTATCTGGCTTAACCCGAGAAGACTTCCAATCTTATGAGACATTTCTCGCCACCCCACTACCCTCCTGGTGCGGGCCGGCCAGGCCTAGAAATCACCCGGAATGGAAGCCATTTGTAAAAGGGCTGTCAGCGCCATCCATACGGCACTCACTCCTCATACTTGGCAGCATGATGAATTGGCTCGTTCAAGCTGGATATCTCGCTACCAACCCACTGGCCCTTGAACGTCGCCGCAATAGAAAAGGAAAACGTCGCCCGATCGACCGCTACCTGGATCAACCCACATGGCACGCAGTTCTCGACTACCTTGAAAGCATGCCAGATTCATCTAGCAAGCAGCTTAGGCAAAAAGCTAGGGCAACCTGGTTGGTTCAGCTTCTCTATCTCACCGCGATACGCCGCTCAGAAGCGGCAAGCCTTTCCACGCGTGATCTATCAAAACGGTACGATCCACGTACTGGGGAAACCGAATGGTGGCTAACTGTGACAGGAAAAGGGGAAACAGTTGATCGAATTCCATTTATTCCAGAGCTTGTCACCGCAATGCGTACATATCGCAAGGCATATGGCCTTGAAGAATACCCATCCCCAGATGAGAAAACCCCTCTTGTCATAGGCCCCAGAGGCCAACACGTATCGGACAAAACGATCTTCCGAATCGTGCATAACATTTTCCATGGCGCAGCCGACGCGATAGCTGCCCGAGACCCTGAGAGGGCTGTAACTCTACGTTCCGCATCAACCCACTGGATGCGACATACCAGTGCTACACACCAACTAGACAATGACATTGACCTGAGGGTTGTGCAGTCGGTGTTGCGACACAAGAGCATTCAGACGACCACACAGTACCTGCATACCGACGAAAGCCACAGGCACCATCAGTTACGTCGGCTGAAAATCCGAAGTGATGTATAAGTAAATCTACGGATAGCATACAATTTAAAATTAAATTATCATCTTCAAGCAATTAACAAACTCTTACAAATAACTACAATTATGGCTTGGCACTTAGAAGATGATGTAGGGGTAATCCTGTCAGGGCGCGAGGATGAATGCATAAGCTTCATGCACAAAATGCGCCAACAACATAGTGATGGCTGCGAAATTAACGTTAGCGGCAGCCTACGCTTGGTCAATCATAACGGCTCGGTGGTGGCAACCCTCCTTGGCGAAGCCAAGAGGCGCTTCGCAACTCTCCAGCGCCCCATGTCAACAACGTTGCCAAACTAAGCCAGCAAAACCCATAAGTCATACGCGCCACTCAGAACAGATTTAACGCTTCCGAGCGACATGTGCATCCCTTACAAAAATTAGCGGCCACTTTGTGGCCGCCAAACATGTCCCGAAGGGATAGAAACCTTCACAAAGACGGGGAGGAAGAAGACACAAATAGGTTGTTACCACCCACGCCGAACAGGGATGCGATTTCTTCTCCTGAGACGTCGTTCGCCAGGCTATCTTGCTGCTCGATATTAGCCACAACCGGAGCAACATCAGGCTCCACCATATCCAAAGACCGGAAGAATCGATTCAGATCAGCTTCGCTAAGCTCTTCCTCGACCTCCATTTCAGTCGCTTCATGCTGCGGACCCTCACCCTCATAATTAGCAGCAAGCGTTTTAACTACTAGCAGCGATTCACGCGCAATCATCATTCGGCCAGAGACCAGCTTCGACTGTGCGCGCACCTCAAGAACGTTAAGCCTGCTGTCGATCACGGCTTCATATGCATCAGCTGCTCTTTGCTTATCCTGCACACTAGACTGCTTAGCCAAAATACCGCTTCCCACAGCCAGTACAACTGCGACGGGCACAACAACTGGTGCTGCGACTAGCGTTGCCGCAGCGATTGAGGCGAAGAGAGCTACTCCGCTACCAAGCATCATAGTTTGCACAGAACTTCCGACTTTACCCGGCTGCCCCGGCATGGCATCGATCAGACGTACTAAGGTGTCCGGCGTCTCACCCAGACCTTTAAGCAGATTGGCCAGTCGGGCTGGCTGCATGCCAATTTTTTGCTGAGCAAGCTCGACAGCACTTCCCCAATCATGCGCGATAGAGGCATTCATTTATCTCACCAAATTGTTATGCTTAGATACCAATTATAGTAAACATTTTTTACCCTTGCCAATATCTAATACGTCCAGTATCAATATGAACGAAGCCCCTCCCTGGGTAGTAGCCAACTCCGCCTGCTCGTAATGCAGCCGCCATTTGCCATAGCTGAGTCGTAGTCAATCCACGCACACGCACATCCGCCGCACGTCCAGTGGTATGCATCGAGTTTTTAGCCGCTCCTTCGATACCAAGGTTACGCACAGCGTTACGATAACCAGAGGTTACAACCAACGGCTCAAAAACGCTGTTGGCCAGATACCAGCTTTGAATTGCGTAAAGCATGTTAAGAAGGCCAAGATCTATCTGCTTAACCTCACCAACCGCAACATCTCTCAACATAAAGCAGGCCTCAGAATATCCATCCTGCAGCCAGCCTTCGTGCGGATGCCAAAGCAGCAAACGACGCCTCTCCCCAGTAGCTTGCCGGTGAATTACCACCTCGCGTGGCCGCTGCCATATAGCTGCAAAGGGATTATCTACCGAAATGCGAACAGCAAGTTCTTCAGCATCTGAGCGCTCTGAGAGAGCAGAAAGGCCGGAGAGCATCAGAAATGCGCCACCGGCCTGCTTGAGAAATGTTCGTCGGGAAAGATCCCCAGGCAAAGAAATGACTTTGTCCATGGTCACATTGTCAGGGTAGAGGCCGGCTTAGCAGTGCGGGTAGGTTTAGCAACTGCTTCGGGAGACTCCCCATTGAGCAGTCTGCGTACTTGAGCCTGCTCGGCCTCTCCTAGCGCGCTCATGCGCCGCTCAACACGCTCTGCCAACCCCTTTGCGCCATGAGCCTCTTCCAAGGAAACATTAATCATCAAATCTTTTCTGAACTTCGCATTGCCGCGCATCTTGAAGAAGTCCAACAAGTTCTGATCAACGTTAACCTGCTTCTTCGGCTTGGGTTGATTGGCCTGCATAGTTTCAGCCAGCTTTTTGACATCCCTGGCTGAAATAGGAGTGACATCAGCAGGCTGAATTGCCATGTCAACCATCTTGCGCGTCAGTGTCGTATGCCCGGAAACTGCCGCACGTCGAACGGACGGAGCGTGAAGTGCGGTGATGGGGGCGCTGCTCATCGGGAACATAATCGAAAGGGGTATGCTTCCCAATGCATTCTGTGACTTAAGCGCTTCCGATCTCAAAAACAGCTTGGCCAAATTACTATCGGTCATGGTTGGTGGTGGCCCACCCTCCAAAAACGCCTTTGCCTTCCACTCCTCAAAATCACTGGACATCGTTGCTGGCACTTCACCCATGAAATACCAAGCTCGCATTTCCTCAGGCAGAACCGCTGCAAGCTGACGCTCATACACAGGTATGTTTACAGTTGACATTATTCACACCCTCTTGTGCTAGATCCGATCATTACCGAATTACGCCTTGTTCTTTGAGAGCTGGCACTTCACCAGAAGCAACTTGCTCCATCGTCTTCATCAGCTGGATGAGCTGAGACAAACTGGCCACCCCAGACACACTCAGACTTGGCATTGCACTCTGCTGGAGGATAGTTGCCTCCGCCTCACCCTTAGCAGCGACAAAGTTGACTATCGGATCTTTATCGGGGGATTGGCTTTTGGAAAAACCGACCACAACGAAAACCTGCTCACTCGCCAAGACTCCGTTTTCACCTCGCTTGACCCCTTCCTGCATCAGGCATATCTCATCACCCAATGCAATCCGCTCCATATAGGCCACATAGCGCCGGACCTCAGAAAGGCTCATCACGCCAGCAGGCTGAAACTGAGGCATACAGCGCTTTGCGAGGCTTGTTGCGATAGTCGCAGTATCTGCGATGACATACACCGAACTCGACGCGAACGCCTTTTTCAGCTTAGCCCAGAAGCCCGCCACCAAGAATACGCGGCTGTCATCATACATAATAATTCCCTCACTCACTCGTTTGAGTGACCAGACGTGTCGCTTACATGATATAGGATTTGTCTGGTTTTTTAGTCTCGTTACTATTACAGTGTACCACAAGGCCGAGAAAATCCAGTTTCTGGCACGTGGCCATCCACTAACACCCTTCACATCAGTCTAAGCTTTGCACCTAGGCCGTCCGATAGTAACCACCGTTCAAAGTCATCTCTCTCGTCTCAACCAGGTGCCCCAAGACTTTGCGGAGAGTGCTCGCAAGACTCGCATGCGCAACAGCCCCGCCGAATTCCTCTGCAACAAGAGCACTCAAATCGAACAGTGTACGTTGCTCTTCTTGCACCAGACTACGCACAATAGAGGTAATTTTCTCAGCAACCTCATCATCATTCTCGCCATCAATTTCATCATTTTTTGAAGTGCGCTGAGATAGCAACCCCTCTATGCGCTGGTGGAGATTTTTGACTTCTTCCTTTGCATCATCAGTCAACGCCGAAAGAAGCTTAATCTCTCGGTCTTTCGCAGCAACCTGCCTATCAAGATCAGCAAGACGAAGACGCAGCCGAGTTTCTTCGGCACGTAGCTTTTCTACGGCCTGGGAATGGGCATCAATCAGCTGCTGGCGTGCAATTGCCATCTCACGCCGCTCACGATCTACATCCTCGTACAGCCGGACCCGGACACCCTCAAGACGCTCATATGCCAAGGCCTCTCGTCGCTCGGCATCAATTCTAGCATCTGCAATTGCAGCACCCGCCCTCTCCTCAGCGGACCGAGCAAGCGCCTCGGCACGCTGATTTGCCATATCAACAAGCCTCAAGCACTCCTCATTCGCAAGCCTCTCCGCATCTCTCGCATCCCGCGCATCTTGGATTGCCTCAACAGCCCGGCCTTCAGCGAGCTGCCTAGCCTCTTTCTCCACTGCGAGCCTTGTCTCAGCCCGTGTCAGTGATTGCTGAAGCTGAACAATCCTGGCATTTGCGTCTCGAAGCTGGTCATCCTTCAACTCACTTTGGCGGCTCATCTCTTGCATTTCTGATAGCCACCCAAGCCGCTCTTCCTCCACCTCGGCAATCTGCAAATCAAACTTTGACGAAGCTAGTTTTGTTGCCGACTCCCAGAAGGAAACAGCCTGCATTGCTATCTCTTCAGGGACTCCAGCAAACTGCGCCCCGGCTGCATTCTTATGCTGGACCATGGCGTCAATGGTTCCAGCCCGCCACTCTTTTAGATATCTGTTTATGGTAGTTGCAGAGCCGGACCCAATGGCAGCTCGAACACTCTCCACCACAGGCCACTCCCCCTGCCCCAACAGGCGGTTGCAGGCCTCGTAAACAGCTTCCTTCATGTCGCGAGCCATGGCGACCCCCATCATCACTATTTTGATGATGTAAATATACACCAGTATGACGTTAATTTTATAATGATTTTTGGTTTTTAATCCGATAATGCCCATTACAGGATGTGTAGCCGCAGTCTCGTGCAAAGTAGGCGCAAAAAAACCGGAATTTGCCGTGAAACAATTTCGGCAAATTCCGGTTTTTTACTTAAAATTCAAAAGATTAGAACACAAAAAATCGGCAGTAGTTTTTTCGTGAAACAACTGCTCAAGCCTTCTAGTCAAAAGCCCAGGAACCGCCATTGTATTGGTACGTACCATCAATGATGGCGTTCAGCCAAGCGCTCAGTGTCGCCACTCGACCTAGGCCGAAACATACCGGTCGATCACCATCGTCAAGCAACATGGCCACAGGCAGCTCCGGCAACAAACCCGTGCCAATACCGCCAGGTGGAAATCGACCTCCGAAGTTTCGCTCCAAAAGGAGTCGAGTCGTAGATTTCGATAAGGTCGCGAATACCCCCTTACGGGCCAGCCAGTAGCACTCAACCCCAGACTCAGTGTATCGATCATGGCGTCGAATAAAATCACGCAAGTGCTGGTAGGAACATTGCAACTCTATCGCAATACTACGACCACCAATTGAAAAGAGAACATCAGCCTCCCACTTTTCTCCTCTCGGCGACTCACCTGGCACCTCATCCCGCCCAACGATACCAAGACTATTTAGCGCAGCAAGCACTGCCACCTTGCCAGCCTGATGCCATAGCGACTCTGGTGCTGTTGCACACTCGACAGAAAGATGTGAGAAAAATTGCAATCCATTGATACTCGTCTTAAGAACAGCCGGAGCCTTGCAGCAAGGCATCACAAACTCACCCAACTGCGCCGTCTGCTTTAATACCTCCCAATCCCCGATAGAATACATGCCCGCATATACTGGCCTGCCGTCACGAGTCCAAGCTGATGTAGCCATAGATTATTTGCATTCGATAATCAGGTTACGCCTCACTAAAGGGCCAAAACCAGTTGGAGTAATACTCTCATTGCGGTCAACAACCCGATAAGGGCCTTTGCATGATTCTGAGGCTGTTTCGTAACATGCCGCCCACGAACTTGCAGACCCATCACACTCAACAACAAACCCCTGATTTCCATCAGGGGTTTTTATGGGATTAGTTGTAGAAGCACAACCTGCAACAATAAGAGCTACCAATGCAGATAACACCATTTTTTTCATACGCTCACCCTCAAATTAGCCATTTTGCTAGTGAATCTAATCCTCAGCACAAAACCAAAAACTCAGTTCAAATAAAATACTGCGATGAATTTTCTTGCGCATAACGCTCCTGTCCGTGATGCCATGCATCCGGAAGATCATACATCCTTAACATGGCCGGCACAGACCTTCCAGGGGAGAAGTAGCCCGCCTGCTCTGCACACCTCCACGCATCAATTCTATGTCGATCAAAATCCTTTGAGCCAAAACGTTTCAGCATGATTTCAACGCCCATCATAAATGTAGCAATTCGAGCATTGACAATCAACTCAAGAACACAGGGTGCAGCAGGTCGAGCACTCATGTCAAATCCATATGCTATCTTTCGACCACACTATTTCTGGGGAATTTCACACCACTACGGCCCATCAGGTAAAAACCCAGAACGACGTGGCTTAACTACTTTATCTTGGATTTTTTTTGTGTCTCTCCAGGCAGAAAATTTTGTCGAAAAATCCTCTACATTTTCAGCGCTTAATATGGGCTCATGAGAAATTATTTGATCATCCTCTAGCTGGTACAAAGAGAATCTATCATTGCAATTAAACTCACGGCACGATCTCACAGGGTGATCAACCATCAATTTCCACTCGCCACTATCAGACAAGAAAGAAGGGCAAATTTCATTGTGCCATGAATCATCACGAACAAATCCAATTACCTGCAGAAGTCGAATTACATCCTCTTCTAACAAAGGAAAATTTGGAAACTCTTTCTTCATCAAACTCAAATCCATCACTCACTCCATTTGACTTTTTTTTGCGGGCAAGCGCCGCACCGCTACACTATTCCCCATCCATGGAATAGTAGTACCACTTAGCTATTAAGGATCACTAGCCATCAAGGTCACATCGCCACCACAGTTACAGTGACTGTAGAAACTTCAAAACCACCAGAAGTCAATTGATCTCACTGCATGAAAATGGTTTACTATGATAGTAACTATATCAAACATAAGGTAACACCCATGCAAGAGTACATGACCCAAGAGCAAACCATCAAATTCAAAGAAATGCTGCTCGACCTCCAGCAACAACTGCGCGAAGAGCTACCTCAGCTGACCGCTCAGTTGGCAACCAACGAAAACGCACCCGATCCAACCGATCGCGCCAGCATGGAGGAGGAACGAATCAAACTGCTAACCACACGCGAACGCAGTATAGCGAAACTTTGCGACATCAACATCGCACTGGAAAAGCTGGAAGCTGGCGAGTATGGCTACTGCGAAGACACCGGTGATGAAATCGGTCTGCAGCGCCTCATGGCCAATCCCATGGCACGCTTGTGCGTTGAGGCACAAGAGCGACGGGAAAACATGGGGCGACAATACGCATCCTAGACAGCAGGAAACGCACTGATCGCACCAGGCGTCCGACTACCGGACGCCTTTTTGTATAAATTCCTCGAAAAAAAATTACAACGACCTGCTGTTATAATGAATTTTCGAATCAGCTACCAAAATTTCGAGGCCGACCATGTCTTCAGTAGGCTACCAGCATCTAGTCAACCAGTTCGGACTGCACGTCCGCCCCCTGGCTCGCCCAGCCAGCGTCAGCTCAGCGGTAAACCGCCGCGTGGACAATGATAGAAACATTCTCTTCCCTATTACGGTAACTCTGGACAACACCCCAGTCGGACACCTCGAATTCGCGCTGAGACACGAGGGCGTCAACCTGGAGGTCATCGACGCCCTATTCGAGGTGTTGGAACCACAACTACTCATCGAGCGCTTACGGCAAACCCCTACAGGTGAGTATATTCGCCGCAGCTGCGCTATATGGGAATGGCTGAAAGGCAAGGAGCTGAATGCCGGCGTCCCCCCATCAGGCAATTACGTTGAACTCTTCCCCAGCGACATGTACGCAGTCGCTGCCAATCCTACTCGGATTCGAACCTATCGTGTCACAAACAACGCTCTTGGCACACCCCTATTCTGCCCTATCGTCCTAAAGTCCGCAGTGCCAACATCACCATCTTTGGAGGAACTTCTGGGTGAGGTGGACACTATGTTCCAAGACCAGACAAACACAGATCTCTACAACCGAGCCATCCGGTATCTTTACCTGTCTGAAACCAGAAGCAGCTTTGCCATTGAGCGCGAAACGGCTAATGCGAGCAAAGAGGAAATGTTCGTCCGCCTCCTGGAGATGGCAGGCGAAACAGAGGGAATATCTGAAGAGCGACTGGTTGAACTGCAAAACACCGTAGTACGCGACCCTTTTGCCAAAGAAATGAGCTACCGCTCGTCCCAAAACTGGCTGACAAACAGCACCGGCCGGATCACCTTCTTGCCACCAACGCCTGATGACTTGCTCCCGCTGATGGACGGCTGGGAAGAGTTTGTTTGCGACAACACTCGTGGAGTAGACCTACTGGTTAAAACTGCCTGCGCAGCGTTCGGTTTCGTCTACAACCACCCTTTTATGGATGGCAATGGCCGCCTTCATCGTTTCATGATTCATCAGCTCCTGGCCCAGTCAGATATTTTGCCCGAAGGGGTCCCGATCCCTGTGTCGGCGGTCATCATGAAACATATTCCTGAGTACCTTAATGTACTCGAAGGCTTCTCCAAATCGACTACCGCTCTATGGGACTATCGCCGAGGCGAGCTTGAACCGCACATCACTAGGACCCCAGGAATTCGGCCATATCGTTTCTGGGATGCCAGTCGTGAAACCGCCTTTCTGGGAAAAATGATTGCAGAGGCTGTTCAGAATGAGATCCCGAGAGAGCTGAGCTATCTTCAAGGCTATGATGCAGCATTTACTCAGCTCGACGCAGCGCTAGATATCCCGCATAAGGATCTCGCCATTCTCATACGAGCAACGCAGCAGAATGGCGGCACCATCTCGAATAACGTCAGAAAACGCTACTACCACATTCCGGGAGAAGTCCTGGACAAAATAGAAGCTGTGGTCAGATCTTCCTTCGCAGACCTTCCCACAATTCCTGTGTTAGAAGAGAGCGCGATTGCAGCGCAGCCGACCAGTCGGCCAATACGATTAGAGCCTTAACCAAAAGAGTAGAGCCTAGTTAGGCTCTACTCTTTTCATACAAAGCTACACGTGGCTAGGATTTTATCAGTGACTCCGCGCCCACTCCTCGATAGTCACCCCAGATTTATCATCGTCAATTCGGCAGTACCTTGCCTTGCCACAGAAGATACTGGTAAACCAAGTGGCCATCCACGAACAAGGAGCAACAAAAACAGGCCAATGGTAACCATTTACAAAAACCTTGAATCGACTGAGCCTCACACCAATAGCAAAAACTTTTTTCAGATTGCGCATAATCATCACAGAGCTGTTGTGTTGTAGATAGTTTGCCAACCAGAGCTTAACCAACGAAGTGACCGGTACACACGCCAACGAAAAAAGCCGCAAGAAGTGCGGCCTTTGGAGCAAAACTGCCTACTCGCTTCAGACTGTCGGGATTCTCAGCGAATCAAGAGCGCTGCCATCTTTGATCCACTCCTCTACCCATTTCGGCTTACGGCCACGACCGGTCCAGGTTAGCGACTCGTCTTCCGGATGACGGTATTGGGGGGCAACGGGCTTGCGCTGGCCGCCTGCTTTCTTGCCGCCCTTGGCAACCAGATCCTGGAGATCAAGCCCGTACTGATTCGCCAACTCCATAATTTTGCGCTTGGCTTCTGCCTGCTCGGCGTGCTGCTTGCTTTGCAAGACTGCCTCAACCGTGGCTTTCAGCGAATTCAGCTCTGCAACGCTCAGGCCATCTAGATCCTGCTCAGTAAAAAGGCTCATTTTTTCTCCAAAGATATCAGACCTGCCTGTCGGCAAGACCGTATTACACAACATGCATCCAACTTAGACAAGCCCAACAGTTGACGCAACAACGATCAGGCACAGACTAAACAAAATTGTCCACTATTTTGATTTTAATAGGTATACTTTAATAGTAATTAAATCTAACTTTTTGGTGAATAAAAATGAAAAAGCCTGCCAAGACCGGCCAGCAGAATGCCATCATTTCGGCAGAAGGTCGCCGCATTCGCGTCCTTGCTTTCGCGGGAACAGGCAAAACCTTTTCACTCGTTGAGTACACCAAAGAGCGCCCGCTGAAACGTTTTCTCTATCTGGCCTTCAACAAGTCAGTTGCTACCGAAGCGCAATCGCGCTTCCCCAAAAATGTTGTGGTCAAAACGACCCATGGTCTTGGCTTCCCTCGTTTCGGCTCTGCCTTTCAGCACAAGCTAGGCAACCTCCGTGAGATGGATGTCATTACGGCACTAGGCTTACCGCGATTTGAATACACCCTCGCCGCCGGCGTCTTGTCAGTTATCCGTGGTTTCTGCGCATCCAATCTGCGCCGGCTATCTGATCTGCCACGTGTCGAGCCGGACATCCTCGCACTGGCTCAAAAATTCTGGGCACTCACCACTGACCCAAACAGTTCAGTTGTCACCGAGCACGACACTTATCTCAAGCTCTACCAGCTCTCGAACCCGATTCTCAACTATGACTGCCTACTCTTCGATGAAGCGCAGGACGCCAACCCGGTAACAAGTGCGATCGTTCTTTCCCAGCAGACCCAGGTTGTTCTTGTCGGCGACTCCCACCAGCAGATCTACCAGTTCAGAGGAGCGAAAGACGCTCTCGATATGGTAGATGCGGACATTACCTTGCCCCTGACACAAAGCTTCCGATTTGGCCAAGGCATTGCTGATGTAGCGAACGCCATTCTTGATGAGAAAGGCGAGCCGATGAAGCTCTCTGGCACCGACTCCCCGGTCAAGTACGGTCAGTTCTTCATGAACAACGGCACACTCATCGGCCAGACAAACATGGGGCTGCTTGACGCCACGATCGGCAAGAAAAATGTCCACTTTGTCGGAGGACTTGAGTCCTACCGTATTTCGCTGATCGAAGATGCGCACGCCTTGAATGTCGGCCGTCCGGCCAATATTCGTGACCGGCTGCTCAAAAACATGGCATCAGCTGACGATCTGCGACGCTATGCAACAGAGACCGGTGATGCAGACTGCAAATTCCTGGTGAAAATCTTGGACGAATACGGCCGGAATCTTCCAGATGTTGTTGCAAGCCTGCGCAGCAATGCAGTCGCTCGTGAAGACCAAGCCGGATGGGTCGCCACAACAGCTCATCGATCGAAGGGACTAGAGTGGGATCGGGTTCATCTGGTGAATGACTTTGCTAACCCGTTCGAGTATCAGAAAGAGGTCCAGGAGACAAAAGGCCTCCCTAGCTCCGAAGCTGTGGCCAACATCAATCTTGCATACGTGGCTGTCACTCGTGCCAAGAAAGAGCTTCGCCTGTGCGATACTTTGATGGATTTTTGTCGCGAGAAGGGGCTCCCGGTGACTGATTCATCAAAGCCTCCCCCTGCAAGTCCAAGCAAAAATGCTGGCCAAAATCTTGCCGTCTGATGAATAGATCATTTTTTAAGCGCGACCAATGAGAGCCTTGACTACACAAGCAAAACGCTTGCTTCCCGACCAACTTATCCACAATTTCTGTGTACAGTTTGTCTCCCCCGGCCGGCCAGATTCTGATTGCCTGATCGACGCAGAGAACGACATTCAGGCGGCTGCGCATTGGCTGAATGAGTTCAAAAACTCCCCCATGACCCTAGCCGCATATGAGAAGGAATCGCGCAGATTCCTCATCTGGCTGATAGAGCGTGGTCAGTCTTTTTCCGAGCTGACTCGTGCCGACATTACCGAGTATGAAAATTTCATGCGCAACCCACTTCCCGTCGAGAAGTGGCAAGGCGCTCCTGTGCCCTTCACGTTGGCATCCGGCGATATCAACCCGAACTGGCGACCATTTGTTCGCGGCCAGCTTTCTGAAAACTCAATTCGCCAGGGTTTGACCATCCTTCAAGGGCTTTTTGATTACCTGCAAGATGCAGGCTATCTCCGCAGGAACCCCTTTGCGCTTGTGCGCCAAAAGGGTCGAAAGCATACAATCCAGACCCCGCAGGAGCGGTATCTCAAAGAGGACGCCTGGTCGGCTGTGTGGGACACAATCCTTGACCTACCCCAAAAGACGGAATCTCAGCTGGCCGGCTACCATCGCTCTCGCTGGTTGCTTGCCCTGCTTTACCTGACAGGCGCTCGCCGTCACGAAGTTGCCAGCGGTAACTTTGGGACCTGGTTCGTCAAAGACCAACGCTGGTGGTGGCGGGTGACCGGCAAGGGCAATAAAACGGCAGACATCCCCATCCCTGAAGATCTGGTCGCCGAAATGAAGATCTATCGCCGCCACATGAATCTGCCCATGGTGCCGGTGCCAGGCGAAGATACTCCGCTCATCACGACTCGCCGCAAACGTCCTGACGGGAATAGCTCTTTGAACGATCGCACGATCAACGCGATCGTGAAGGACATCTTCATGAAAGCGGTTGCACGAGTAGAAGGAGAGCAACCAGAAGTCGCAGTATCTCTTCGCCAGGCATCATCCCACTGGCTGCGGCATACCAATGCAACCATGCAGGTAAAGGCGGGAGCAGATCTACTGATGGTCAACAAAAACCTTCGACATGGAAAACTCGAAACAACGCGCAGGTACGTTCATCAGGATGACGAGTTGCGGCACGATGCGGCCGGGCTGGTAAAACTGAAGAAATGATCCATGAAAAAACCGGCTCACAGGCCGGTTTTTTCATTACTCAAAAGGTAGATCCAGACAGATATCAAGGTAGCTGCCGCGAACCTGCCTGCAATCAACCAATAAATACGGATAGCCAAAGTTCGTATGTTTCAGGCTTCATCGATATTCTCCAACACGTCTAGCCTAGTAGGGGTAGTAGGTTTTGACAACCTGCCGACCATCCATACCATCTCAAGGTTAGTCGGGTCTCGCTCGCGCTCACCGCCGTTGTCGTGGTATCTGGCTATCGGGTTCCTGTCCTACTACCCCAACCGTGGCAGATGCCCCTTTCCCTTTACTGCGCCGGAGTCAGCGCATTCGGCCAACGCTGCTCGGTTTCAGTGTCAAAACCAGCAGCCAACAAGGAACTGTCCTTGATTTCACTTGCTGCGTTATCAACGCCGCAACCGTCTGCAAAGAGATCATATGCGATCCCATTGCGCTCAGCCTCAGACAACTCGCGACCAAGCCGCTTGGAAACGTCAGCAGTCCACGCCTGAAATTCACGTTCGACCGGAATAGCAGCCGACTCGGCCGCCGCCATCGTTGCCATGTTCATCATTGCAGCCACCTCCACTCTGTTTACCAATGCCGACATTTTCGCATCTCGGCAGATCACAGCTAAGTGACCATCCCTACGTAGCAGATTCAAAGTGACATATCACGTCGAGCTGCACTTGCCCCTGACTCCGGCTCGGCCTTCTGGCCCGTACTGGGAACTTCAAACCCCGACATCAAGCAGAACTTGCGTATGGCAGCCTCCATGAGATCAGGCGAAGCCAGGTCCTCACCCCAAACCTCGTTGCCATCACCATCGTAGAGAACCGCTGTCACGGCTGCGCCGGCCACAAGCTTGTGCGTATCCGTGGCACCATCAGAAAAAGAGATCTGCCACTTGTGGCCATCTACTCCGAAGTAGCGATACCAAGCAGAGAAGCCTCCACCGGTCTCAACCTGCTCGAAGCCTTCCCCTTGCAGGAAGTCCGCCACCTGCCTGTCAGTATCAAAAGTCATGTTGTCGCTTCCTTTGCGTTTGCACCGCACTTGTCACATTGCAGCCATCATCGGGTTCAGCCAGTATCCGGGGAAGATCCTGAATCGCTCCGCTGACGCTCGTATGTATTGAAGAATCCACTCACTGACCATCCAGCGCCGGCCCAGTCGCTCAGCAGCCATACCGACCTTAATCGTACCCCCAAACGGATCAACAACCAGGTCCTCAGGCTCAGAAAGAAAGCGAATCAGAAAATCAGGGATAGCCAGCGGGAAAGCTGCACCATGAGATGGCAGGCCAAGTCGCTCGGCGTCCTCTTTGTACTGTGCGCCATCACGGCACACGTGACCACGCATCAGGACGTTTTTCGGAATACGGCCTTCCGTCATGCCTCCGAAAGAGCCTGGCCGCAACTTGTACGCCCCATCGCCATACTCTGCCGTGCGTTGCTCGCCACCTCTGGCCAGTAGCGCCTTATGGCGCTCACTGTGCTCCTCAAGGACTCGACGATTGTTAGAACGCACTTTGTGAGGATCATTTGTCAGCCACAACACCGGTTCGTAGCCAGTGTTCAGCTGAACTCGCTTTTTGCTCGCCCATGCGATCGGAGCGGGCGGCTTCGACAGATTGACCCAAGGGATCATGTCCATCTTGTAAAGCCCAAAGCGATCACACAAGGCAATGGTCAACCGCTCCAGGTAGAGAGAGCGAGCCGGCACCCCCGGCAGGAAGATATCGTTTGAAAGATTGATGCATACGCTCGCGCCAGGCATCAAGTTCTTGATGATCGGCTCGAAAGAACGGCAGATGAAATCCGTATATTCACTCTCAGAAGGGTTTCCATAAGCTCTGGGGATGCGAAGCGGATACGGCGGACTCGTCACGCAGAGAGCAATCTGCTGCTCAAGGCCGCCAAACACATCGCGGCATGCACCCCACACAGCCACCCCGAGATCCGTAGAGAAGGCTACAAGCTTCACGCCACTCTTGGCCCGGTCCAGATCTTCTGTAACCTTCTCGGTTAGCCCCCAGATGCCACGCTCGTGGCGAGTTATCACTCCCATGGCTTTCAGCTCCTGCTGATGCCAACGGATTTTTCTCTTGACGACACTACGCAACGCGCCGGCCTCGCCGATCGGCGTTCTCGCATTCAGCTCATCATTGCTGAGGCCAGCCCTCCGGCTGACCTCGGAATACAAAGTCTCATTATCGAGACACACCTTCGCATCCGCATAAGCGGCGGCGACATGGGAAAACAAGTCCAGTTGCATGCCGTGATCCTCACGTTTCTTGCAGCCTGACCAACACGTTGCTAGTCTACAAACAAGCTGCCTTCCCAGCCAGACTACCCAACCGACTGCCCTCGAAAAAAGAGACCGGCCTGCTGGCCGGTCAGATTCACTCTTGTTACATCGACGGGGAGGGACTCGATTTACGAGGGGTAATCTCCGGCACCCGCAACAGGCGCTGATCAACACCCAAGGCCTTCATTACTGCACGCAGCTTCTCGACCGGGAGCGGATCGCCAGCATCGTCCTTGATGTGCAGGGCATAGCTTGTCCGCGCACCGGTCGAGAAATTCACGTCATCATCCATGGAATTCAGCCAAGCATGCCCAGAGGTAACCGGCTGCTCAGAGGGCGACAGCGTGCCAAACTTGGTAGCCATGCTCTTCAGCTCATCCAGGTCAACTTCTTCGTCTTCCACCTCGAAACCGGTATCTTCCGGCTCACCGGCTTCGATACCACTCTCGGTCCACACCTGGTAAGTGATCGAAGCGGAGTAGGTTTCCATCACGGGGTGATGGATGCCACGATCTTTTGCGTACGCGATCGCGGGAGCCAACCAGTCATCATCAGATGGTCTCGGAATGGAAGGCTTCTCCAGTAGACCATCTTCAATGGCCCCGAGAAAATCATCGCCCTTCAGGTCAAACAGATCCTCGCCAGTCAGGTCGTCGTAAAGCCGCAGACCTACCTCACCACGTTCGTTCTGATAGTCAGCAACCAAGGCCATCGCGCACACCTCTCAAAAGTTAAGTTATGACATAGTTACTACTACAGTATAACTATTTTTGTTTTGAATTTGCGACACTTTTCACATTGTATTGCCTAAGTCACTTGTTTGTTACCCACCCAATCCTCTACCCTTGTCTTCATGATGAACGAGGCGATCTCTACCCAACTTTATGCGTCGCCAAAGTGTGTGTGATTGCTGCAACACTTTTCTAGGTTGTCGAGCTGACCATTTAACTAATAATCAGCGCGGATTCGCACTCCGGCTGCAATCAAAATGCAATGAAATTTATCAGTGCATCATCCGCTGAACAATCGACACCAAAAAAACAAAGGAATAAAAATGGAAAGCAAAGAACCTGTCGTGATCACCATAAAAATTAGCGACCCCGACGAGTACAATCGCTTTTCTGAGATGAAGAAAAACGCTGGCATCCAAAACGAAACAGACGGACTAGTCATTCTTTCATTGATCAGCCTTGTTGCTAACGGCGGCATATCTGGCCAAGACCTGGCAAAGCTCGTTGAGCGCAGAAAGCTGATCTCAAAAAGTATTCGCTCAAAGGGAATCAAGGAAGGACTTCGCCGCAAGAGGATGTCTCAGCAACCTGCTGAAATACCGCAGGCCACTGAAACGCAAACAACCGAGCGCCACTATTTAGTGACAAAAGACAACCTAGCCACTCAGGCGCTCGTTGAGAATATGGGACTGCCTCAGATCCATATCCCTGATGAGCACGAACTTCACGTTGAAGTCGATATCGGCTCTGCCGCCGCTGAAAACCCGGCCGCACAGCCCGCCAGGCCAGAAGGCCAGCAATCACAACAGCCGGCCAGCACAATGCAGCCACGGCCGCCTGCGCATCCCCAGCAGACCGTACAGCTCCAAGCCGAAGAGCCGCCAGTTGCCACACGACGCACCGACACTTCAGAAGGTACAACTACCAGCAACAACAGTGCGCCCCTTGGGAGCAACATCCCGGACGCAGCATTCGACGGGTGGATCTGACCGCTTACCGTCCCTCTACACAGCCGGCCTCCTGCCGGCTTCTTTTTTGCCATCCGCCCGGCTACACCCACACTCTGTATTGCCTATGTTCACCTTAGTATTGCCTGTGTCGCTACTTAGTATTGCCTAAGCATCACTTAGTACAGCCTATGTTTGACTTTGTATTGTCTGTGTTGCCTATGTTTTCCCGCCTACGAGTGAACCAGTCCAGGGCAGACGGGCATTCGCGCTGTCACGGCTCTCTCAGCACTCCAACTCTCGGAGGAGGGGAGACCCGGACTCGAAGCATCCCAAAAGCCCCAAAAATCCGACAGCTTAGTATTGTCCAAGTCGAAAGCAGGCCAATCGAACAACCGTTTGATATGCGACCATTGCCTGCCACTATGCTGCCCAAAAATCCCAAACGTCATGATCATGTCGAGCCATAACCTTCAACCCTCCTCCTCCGAAAAACAGCTTAATTTTTAATCATTTTGGCTTTATACTATCTAGCAACTCTATCTAGCTTCACCAGTCAGTTCGTAGGGTAATCATATATTTGATTTTTTAGGGATTTCCTCATGCGACAAGCGCAATTCATCCACATGCAGGGTTACCGTCTGCATGCGCATGACACCTACAAGCGAAAAAAGACCGTCTTGATCGAAAAATGCTGGGGCGTTCGTGATGTTGTTGCGGAGGCCATGCGCGTCCCAGAGGCATCCAGGCATGTACCCAACCCAGAACCCCCTCACATCTTCCGCTACAGGTCTCCCGTTGATGATCCGAACGACTATCCGGACTGGATCGAGGAGCACATGGGCTATTGCAGAGAGTCTGACGGAGCCAGGCTGAGGAAGTCTGCCATCGCCCTGGCCACCTACATCGTGAGCCTTCCCTCTGAGCTGAAAGACCTCACCCCGGAATGCATGCGGCTGTCTGCCGAGTTTTTGCAAGAGATGCTTGAGAACAGCGGCGTCGATCTCACATTTGGCATCCGTCACCTGGACGAGTCCAACCCACATATCCACTTCTGGGCGACGCCCTCCATGGCCAGCATCGAAAAGCAGTCTTGGAGGCTGTCTCCTGTTGTTTCGCTTTCCTCGCCAGAATTGACCAAATTCCAGGATCTCTACTGGCAAAAAGTCGGCCGCAAGCTCGGGCTTGCCAGGCGGTCTATCAGTCCAACGCTTCAGCGGGTCAATCGTTGGGTATACGACAAAATTAAGAGAAACGACCCAGTTAGCCTTAAGGAATTAGTTTCTGGCGAGCCGCTTTATGAGCTGGGATACGTGCAAGCTATTCAAGAGCTAATAAAGAAGGGACTCATTACCGAGCTATCAGCAACTGAAATTCTAGAAAGGAATTACCCGGAATTTGTTAATCCATTCAAGGAAAGTCTTAAAACAGGCAACCTATACATTCCGCAATCTCTTGAATTTAAACCGGATATTTAACCGAGGATAAGACTATGCGACTTCTAAAAATATTGGTATCTCCCTTTATTGCTCCGTTCAGAATTTTGTCAACCATCAAAACTGCCTCTGAAAGACTGGCAACCATGAATGACATGGTTAAGCCGAAGCATGAGGAAGGATATAAATGGACCAGACCAGATAATTACGAAGATATCAGGAGAATATCCGCTAAAACTTCGCGAATTCTTTGGTATTGCAGCGCAAGCTGCCCATTTCTGGCAGCCATGGCAATTATCTATGACTTCCCTGCACTCATGGCATACAACCTCGCTATGATGGCCGGAACAGGTGCTCTGCTGGCACTCAGGTTTGCCCTGATCTCGCGGCAGATGCAAACTGGCGACTTGGCAAAGTCACGCATTAAAGATGCATTCAAAGATAAATGGTGGTTCCCAAACTAAGGAGCTGAAGAATGAGCACGCGACCGCCTGGCAGTAGCAAGGCCCCAAAGAAATCAGCAATCCAGGTGGAGGAGCTGGTTTCGAAGTGGATGGACAGTTTAGGCATTGCCTCTGACTTACAGATCCCGTTCATCCTTCCACGACGATACGAGGACTACTCCCAACCAAAAACAAGACTATCCAGCGACCTTGTCGGCCAGCGCGTAACCATTCACATCAGGGCCATTAGTAGCGGAGAAGTCGTCCGAGACGGCAAGTCGAAGACGTTCTTGAAAGCCGTGGACATGGCAGGAAACCAGGTACTGCTCTCCCGGTTTGGTGAGTCATACGCCATGATTGGCACTACGCCGGGCACGGAAATGCACGTGTCTGGCACGCTCATTCAAAAGGGCCGGTCGGGGTTCGAACTGGCAGGCGCAACCATCGCTCCGCAGGAGTGGGTTGGCAAAGTCCGTCCGATCTACCCCAAAACAACAGACAAGCCTGAATTGAACGATGCCATTGCTGGCATTGCAGCTGCCGTCCTTCAAGACTCGCCAGACTTCATCAATGAGTACGTCGGCCGCTTTTTCACCAACATGACTAGCAAGCAGATCCTGGCCAAAATTGCCGTTACCGGGCTGAGCGATGTTGCTGCGCTTATCCTGATGGCACACCGTCCGAAATCGTTAGAGTTCGCCAAGATGGCTCAAGATGCCTTGGCCACGCTTGCTACACTCGAAATGGTAGAGCAAGGCAAAACCCAAATCAGCCGAAAGCCTTCAACGGCATCAGTGGTCTCAATCAAGCATGACCACATCCCCGCCCTAGCAAAGGCCCTGCCATTTACCCTGTCACCAGAGCAGCAGGTCGCCGCATCAGACATCCTCCACGACCTCATGTCTCCCTTCCCCATGTTCAGAGCGCTTTCTGGCGACGTAGGCACGGGCAAGACTGCAACCTTCGCGATCGCAGCAGCAGCAGCCCAAAAGGCAAACGCTCAAGTAACGATTCTGGTGGTCAATGAATTGGTGGCCAGACAAATCCACGCCGAGATCGCCTCGGCCTGGCCTGATGTACCTGCCAAACTTGTCCTGGATGGCACTAAGACAAGGGAGATCAAAGCAGTGCTGCCGGATAACCCCATCTTAATCGGCACAACTTCGCTGTTCTCTCGCTGCCGCAAACTGAAACTGAAGACCGACTTCCTTATCATTGATGAGCAGCACAAGCTCTCACTGGCTCAGAAGCAAGAGCTGCTGAGCGAAAACACTAACCTGCTTGAAGCCTCCGCCACGTTCATCCCCAGGACCGCCGCACTCGTCAAGTTTGGTTTGATGGATGTTTCCACACTCAAAAACTGCCCAGTTAAGAAAACCATCCATTCGACGCTAGTTGAGAAGGATGACCAAGGCACGGCCTTTGATGCCATAAAAAAAGCCATAGGGCGCGGCGAGCAAGTCGCCATCATTTACCCCCAAGTAGCAAAAACCAAAGCAGAACAGGAGCGGCACAACCTTGAAGAGGCAATTACCCGATTTGAAGCGGCCTTCCCCGGTAAGGTTGTTGGGCTTCATGGCGGCATGTCTGGCGACGAAAAATCCTCAATCATTGATGCGATGAAACAGGGACGGCACCAGGTACTGGTTACCACCACAGTGATCGAAGTCGGTGTGACATTGCCAGATCTCAAGGTTGTCGCAGTAGTCCGCCCTGATCGGTATGGTGTTGCACAGCTTCACCAACTCCGGGGCCGAGTTGCCCGCAAAGGCGGGGAAGGGCATTTTTTCATGCTACTGACGGATGAGATTGAGCAAGAAACCCGAGACCGCCTCAATCTCCTTGTGAACTATTCGAGCGGCTTCGATTTGTCCCGACATGACATGCTTCAACGGGGCTTTGGTGATCTGTCCGATTCATCCGATAGCCAAACGGGTGCGTCCACAAGCGAAATCTTCCCAACCATCAAACTAATGCCTGATGACATTGAGCGGATGGCTGAAATTCATCAAAGGCAGGTCCCACGGCAAGCAAGAAAGCAGTCCCCAGCCGTCACAGCCTGATACAGTAGAATCCAACCCGGCATAGCCGGGTTTTTTATGTCTATAGAATAGGGCTGTCGGGGGTGTGCTATTAGCACACTCGGTGTCTGGCTGTCGGGGGTGTGCTATTAGCACACTCGGTGTCTGGCTGTCGGGGGTGTGCTATTAGCACACTCGGTGTCTGGCTGTCGGGGGTGTGCTATTAGCACACTCGGTGTCTGGCTGTCGGGGGTGTGCTATTAGCACACTCGGTGTCTGGCTGTCGGGGGTGTGCTATTAGCACACTCGGTGTCTGGCTGTCGGGGGTGTGCTATTAGCACACTCGGTGTCTGGCTGTCGGGGGTGTGCTATTAGCACACTCGGTGTCTGGCTGTCGGGGGTGTGCTATTAGCACACTCGGTGTCTGGCTGTCGGGGGTGTGCTATTAGCACACTCGGTGTCTGGCTGTCGGGGGTGTGCTATTAGCACACTCGGTGTCTGGCTGTCGGGGGTGTGCTATTAGCACACTCGGTGTCTGGCTGTCGGGGGTGTGCTATTAGCACACTCGGTGTCTGGCTGTCGGGGGTGTGCTATTAGCACACTCGGTGTCTGGCTGTCGGGGGTGTGCTATTAGCACACTCGGTGTCTGGCTGTCGGGGGTGTGCTATTAGCACACTCGGTGTCTGGCTGAGCCAACTTTTCCCCAAGTTTATGCGTAGTCCCCACCGGGCAATCAGACTCGCCTGAATCGAAGCTTTCGGCATCACAACGCCCATCCCACCCTAAGCTGCAACGCTCTCAGATAAGGCGTTAGTGAGTTGGCCGGGAACGCACCTGGTAAGCTCACCTGTACGCACAGCCTCATAGAATGCACCATTTACGGGTGCGACGACGCGTTTGCCTCGCTTTGCGCCCACAACAATGAACCCGTCCCCTGATCGCTCTACAACCAGCTCTGCACCTGCACGTGTGATGTACTTCTCCCCTGCCCTCACCTCATCGTGATCAGCTACCGGCTTACTTGGCTTGCCTCCCACATTGACGACTTTGGCCTTAGCTTGGCGATCAGCCATGAGGTGCCCGCGCTTGGCAGTAAAGTCCGTCGTCAGGCTCCGACACAGTGCCAGCAGGTAGCGGACGCGGTCAGTAGCAGAAGGCAGCACTTTCAGCCGTTCTTGCATGCAGAAAACGATGTCCTCAAGCCGTTGCTTGTTCTCGCTGGCTTTTTTCATCAACCACAAAACCGTTTTTGCTTCCAGTTCGCCCCATGTCATTAGCCCTATCAGGCTTTGAGGAATTTTGAAGAATCCGATTTTGATGAAAGAACTGCTGGAAGCATGATTATTCTGTAAAGGCTGGTCAGAGGAACTCTGGTTCTTAATGCATTGCAAATTGCGAGTCGGGGAGGTTGAATTAACAGGCTTTGCATTTATCGAGTCAGATACCCCCTTGGCCAGTTGGGGGAGGGGGCTTGCTAGACCGAGCAAAGATATTGCCTTGGACGTGAGTGCGATTTTCCCGATGCCGTAACTACCATTGCGGCGGCGATCTTGGTCTTTGCGTGTAATCACGCCAAGCACTTCAAGATTGTTCAAGGCGCGATAAATGGTTGCAGGATGAGCGCACATCTGGTCAGCCAGGTATTCCTTTGATGGCCAGACTGGCAATAGAGGATCTTTGGCGCTGACAAGCCGGAGGAGATTCTGGAGGAGTAACCGACCTGATTTTGTCAGGCCTTCAAAAGGGCAAGACTTTTTACTGGCGACACTCGTAATCGCCAAGGAAATTTTGTAAGGAAACGACATTTGGCCACCTGAATTTAGGCGTAAAGAACCCCTGTCTTGCGCTAGAGACAGAAGTGGCCGATAATCGAATTGTGATGTTCGAAAGCCTCCGAGTAGATCGTCAAATCTAACTAGGAGGAGCGGCACTCTGCTCTATGAGCAAAACTCTCTTGCCCCCCTTGCTGCGTCAACAGCCTGGGGGGTTAAATTTTTCAGCTAGTTACTCTTCTCTGGTGAGGTTGAGTCCCTCCTCAGCGAGAAATACTTTGAAACGCTCTTGGAGCTTTTCAGGGTCAATCAGCTTGTCATCGAAGCTAAGAATAATTTTCTTCTTCTTGAACTCTGCCTTACCGACAATCTTGTTTTCGCATTTCCACGGAATCTCAGTTATCGTTGTTGGGGGAGTACCAGTCTCGGTGAGCTTCTTCGTCAGCCAGTGGACAACCATGTTTTGCTTTAACGTTCCAGCACGAAGTTCGACTAGCAGGTCTCCCAGGATCTGATCAGTGACCTTATCCTGGTGCTCGCCGATATAAATTTTCAGCGCTTCAGCAGTATTACTACCAATCAGGTCGGGAATCTCATCTAGTGCGCGGATGATGGTGCTGGGCAGATCCAAGAAGCTCAGATAGCGATAGATCTGCTTCCGATCGACGCCAATCGACTTGGCCGCATCAATTAGGCTCGTGTAGGTGCCATCTTCAATGCGATCCTTCACGGCCTTACCAAGCTCATAATCAGTCAGTCGTTTTTGTAGAACATTGTCTACAAGTACGGCTTTCTTGGCTTGATGATCATCCATGTCTTGAACGATGGATTGGATGGTTAGTCGTTCAAGATACTGGTGGGCACGGAAGCGCGTTTCACCACCAATCAGTTCGTACTTACCATTGTCCAGACGCCTAACGGTTACCGGCCGGATCAAATCAGATTCTTCGATGCTCGCCGCCAAGTTCACGACAGATTCATCATCAAATTTGAGCCGGGGTTGGTATGGAGAGGGAACAATCAAGTCCAAGGGAATATCGTGAACTTGGCCAACCACCAATTTTGTTTGGTGTTGGTAAGCCGGTAGATTTCCCTTAGGAATGTAATTGTTATCCTTTTTGGTCTCGCCATCAGGTTCCCCGCTGGGCAGAGCGGAACCAAAGCGCTTATTACCTCCACCAAGCATGCCTTTTGCCATGATTTTTCCTTACAGAAGGTTCGATGAGCCGCGCAAATGAAGCAGTTTCGCCAGTTCTTTGGCAACCTCAACCAAGGACCAGGCCGCAGAGCTTGCGGTGTCCCTGAGGAAGAGTGGAAGAGCGGCCTCACCAGGCAAATGCTGCTTCGAGAACCCTACGTAATGCGGAATTTTCTTGTTGAAGACTTGGTCCTTGAACCGGAGACGCAACTGCTCATCGTTCATCTTCGTGTGCGGCCAGCCGTTATGGAGTCCATTTGACACAAAGTGAAGCGGGACAGATACCCCATACTCGGTTTTGATTTCTTCTAACTCATTGATAATGCATTTGATTGCTTTGAGAGAGATGCCATCAAGGAATACAGGAGTAATGATCAGATCTGCGGCCATCATCAGCGAGTAGTTGAGGATGGTGCTTGCCGGGTTGGTATCAACCATGACAATGTCGTACTTGGCGGCAAGCTGACGTTGATTCTCCTGAAACCACTTTTGTATAAGCTTTTCACGCCCACGTTCAGACATCACTGTCGAGTCATATCGTGCGATAAACTGATCACCTGGGACTAAATCAAGAGATGTGTCTGCGAATGGTTGGATGACTACTTTTTCCAATGGCTCTCCATTGAGAAAGAGATCCATGGCGGTCAGCAAGCTTTCGTTCTCTGTATCCACGTTGAACAGTTCACTGATCGAACCTTGGCTGTCCGCATCAATGACGAGGACGCGATAGCCCATGGATGCCAGGATGGTAGAGCCGTTAGCAGTGAACGAAGTCTTACCGGTTCCACCTTTGGTCATTCGCGTAACAACCACTGGCGGAACAGATTGTGGGTTATCAGCCAGTGAAAATCCGGGCTCATGGGTTTCCCTGTACATAGCGACCTGTGCAGGGCTGTAATACTGCTTACGACTACGAGATCCACCATCTTCTGGCTCGTCCATGCCGAAAAGCTCTTTTCGGCGATGGTAGGGGAGTTCATACCCCAAGAGCCGGGAGAGCTGGGCAGGACGGAGTTCGATAGGGGTTGTGCAGCGCAATGGACTTGCTTCCATCGAACAATCCTCCTTAGTGACAATGTATGTGTACGGTCCGCTCATTGTGCTGAGCATCATGTTTGTTATTTTTGCACTTTGATGTGTAAATAACAAGCGACCGATAGAACAAAAGTTGCACGCTCCAGTTCCATGTTCACAAAAGGCTGAATATAATGTTTGTCATAGTAGCTACTAAATCAAACACAAAATGTCCGACTTTATTGCGCAAGCCATACGGCTTGGTCTTCCTGAGCATGTTGCAAAAGAGCTTGCAAGCAAGAAAGTAAATCCGGCTGGTGGCGCAAATGCCGCTGTCAATAGGGTTTCAGCCCAGGCAGGGGCCTCTCCGCCACCAAAAACGACAGAAATAACGAAACCACAGCAAGGTGCCTTTGATTTCGTAGGTGGATTGGCAAGCCCACTTCAGCGTCATGTTGTAGAACAGCAACATGGGCCAGTGAAAAAATTGACGGCGGCAGCGAAAAAGAAGGCGGTGCTGTCACTTCAAGACCCGGAACTTGGGTTCATGGAGACAACGTTACTTTCCATTGGGCTTCCATACGAATCGGTAGATCATTTGACCGATGCGTCCAGGCTAGTCTGGACTAGGCGCGTAGGTAAGCGCAGCTTGACCATCACTGGTGACCCGGATTTTGGGCTGCCATCCGGAAAAATCCCCCGGCTCTTGAGTGCCTGGATCTGTACAGAAGCCAAGCTCACGAAAAAACGAGAGATCGACTTGGGATCTTCTTACAATGATTTTCTCAAACGGATTGGCATGAAGCACGTGACAGGTGGGAAAAATGGCTCCCTGACCGCTGTGCGAGAACAGGCCTTGAGGCTCTTCACCTCGAACATCAGGCATAAAGAGGTGGATGGGCATCGCGTTGGGTTTGAAAATCTGGATATCGCTTCCAATGGTGTTCTACTTTGGAACCCTACAAAACCAAGTGATCCTGACTCAATCTGGAATTCAGGGCTGAAGCTGTCCGAGAACTTCTTTGAAAGTTGTATGGAACACTCAGCACCGATCAATTTGAATGTCATCAGGGCGCTGAAGAGCCCGATGGCGATCGACATGTACTTGTGGATCTCGTATCGCTCAAACATCGTAAAGGTTGGCAAGCACCTGGTTGAATGGCCCACATTATTTGAGCAGTTCGGGCAAGGCCGGGACGCTGAGAACGATCGTGCAATGTACAAATTCCGCGAGCGCTTCCGGCTCCATCTCAAAGATGTGCTTGGCTTTATGCCCGATCCCGATAGATATCATGACTCCAAGCAGGGACTGATCATCACTGCGTGAACAGGGCTACAGAGGTCCCTGTTTCTCAAAGCAAGCTCCGTGAGGAGCTTTATTTTTTTGTAGCGAGAATTGAACAGTATCTCCAATTGGTGGTCACTTTGTTGCATTTGATCGAGCTGTGACAATGTGGGCATCGAGAAAAGAAATGGAGTGAACATCATGACCACGCAAAGCAACGTACTCGAAAACTTGTTTCACAAAGACAATCTGGTAAAACTGGTTAAAGCGCTTGATGAGCGCAGCGAAAAACTGGCTGAGGATCTTTCGTGGATCGATGACAGTAACGTTGCTATCAAGGTACAGCGCGAGATGAAACTGACCTGCGACGTGCTTGGTCTTCTGCGCGACGCCTACGGCAGCCCGTACATCGATAGCATCCTGAAATTGAGCTAAGCGGGGGGGAATGCATTATGGCAACGCGAACCGCAAGACAAATGGCCGGTGCGCAAAAGCGTACACTGAAAGCTATGCAGGCAAAGCTGTTGGATATGTCTGCCGATTGGGATGAGGTCGATCAATTCCTGATGGGCGAGCTGAATGATCTACGGGAAAAAATCGGCCAGATCATGAAAGCTATGAGTGAAGTCAGTGAAAGTGCTGGGTCATAGGAAACGATGCGCGACACTTCACACCTGGTAGCACTCCAAGAGCGATTGTCTCGCGAGCGTATGCGCCTAGCAGAAGTAATGTCTGACGAAGAAAAGGCATTGCGGCAAGTATGGGTCGTACAAGCTGAGCGTGAGCTTGAGGCGGAGCTGAAGTTTCTTGGTATGGCTGGTGATGGCAATGTTGATGATATGGGGGACGACGAGCTTCTTTCAGAGCTTGAGGTTCTGCCACCATAGTCTGCATCGCGCACGTGACTACTTGTCCGAGGGGACAAAAAAAGCGACAGTCGGCCTGTCGCTTTTTTTATTGGCAACGTGGAAGATTTTCACTGTCAGAGTGCGAATAGAGCTGATTGGTGTTTGATTTAGTAGTGTCTTATACGTCTCAACGCAGCCACCACGCTGCCGATAAATCGCCAGTGCCTTGCGCGAAAGCAGTGTGTTAAATGCCCACCAGTGATCGGTCTGTTTCATGTATTCGGGTATGGCTGGATCAATCCAGCCCGCAAGCCAGGCGATCTTCTCCATCGTTGCCACCATGTTAGTGATCGTATGACGCGGCTTTCTGGGAATGAATCCGACACGGCCGGAGCTATCAAATTCTGGTGTGGTCCAGATTGCATCGTGGTGACCGATCCTGTTGCGAATGTCTCGGATGCGCATGAGTAGGTTTTTGATGCGTACACGGAATGCTTGATCCCCAAAGTCGGCTTTGGCTGCTACAGGTGCGTACGGTAGTGCGTCCGACATAATGTCCGCTTGCATCTGTGGCGGGTGGGCCGAATGGTTCAAACTGTCAATCAGCTTTTCCCAAAAACAAAATGACAAGGCCGCCACAATGTCGTCAGGGGTGATGCTGTAGCTGCGAGGCTTGTTTTTGGCCACACTCTTTGTCGCTTTTTTTCGCTATCAGTGCGAAGTCTTTTGCACGGTTATGCGAACTTTTTCACTAACTGTGCCATCCAACAAAATGTGGATAAGTCTGTGAATAATAAAGGTTTTACACGAATAAAGTGGGGGAGTAATCGCGCATAAAGTGGGGAAAATTAGCGCATAAAGTGAGGTAATTTAGCGCATAAAGTGGGGGCAAGGTAACGCATAAAGTGGGGTAGTAAGAAGCGATGGTTATTGGCTGAGATGTACACCAGGCAAGGCTCTTAGGTATGGTATGAAATTTGCTAAGTATGTTAAGAAGTTAAAGATTTTTGTAAGTAGGCTTTAAGAGTTTTCCTGCCTTGCGGTGTGGACATCGCTTTGCGATGCCGCACACCTTAAGACAGGTCATCGTCAGTCTTTACATAGAAAAATTCACAATGGCAAATGCAAAATCTATTGGCAATACCGCACGTCACTGGTTAAAATGTTTAATGTGATAGGTATCTTATCGAACCAAATAACGGAAGAAGCGAAGTCCATGCTCGATATGAACGAGAAAGAGGTCGATGCGGCCTTGAAAAGCGCTCTGGGTGAGGCTGGGGACTTGCGTCATGATGGACGACGCAAGACCATGATCATCTTAGGGCTGGTTGCGGTCTGCGGTCTTCAGCAATTCAGCATTGTTGCCTTGTTGGAAAAAAAAGATCCGCCACCAAATTTTGCTGCTGTTACACCAAACGGCACGTTATATCAGTTGATCACGAGTACAAATCCAGTTTTTAACGAAGACCAGGCTGGACAGTGGATCAGCAATGCACTTCCGAAGGTCTTAAATTATAACTGGACTGAGCTGGACCCTCACTTCACAGAGGTCTCGCAAAAATACTTCACCGAAGATGCTTGGCTTACCTTCAAGAACGAACTTGAAGCAGCAGGTACTTTCCAGTCTGTTCTGAAAAACGAACTCATCAGTAACATGAAGTTTTCCAGCTCCCCGATTTTGGTCGGCAAAGGCCAGCAGGGGGGCGTTGATGCATGGGAGTTTGAGGCGAAAGGTACGCTGACCTACTTAAACCGTACGCAGCGCTCGGACAACACGATGAAGTTCAAGGTCGTGGTAGGTCTGGTTACTGTGAATGGCACAAAAGACTATCGAATTCTTGCCTTGTACATGATCAAAGACAGAGGGTAAGAAAATGCACAAGCAAACACTCAAATTCGTTGCGTTGGCCATTTTATCAGTGCATGCACATGCCGCAGAACCGCAGGCTGCGGCAACTCAGTTTGTGACCGATAGTGCAAATGACCCTCGACTGGCTGTTCAACATAAGGGTACTCCAGCACAGTCTTCAAGTGGTTCGACCACCCCGAAGAACCAGACTAAAGATCCTTTGCAGCAGGCCATGGATGCCGATCCGGTTTTTGGCGCTGTCGTGAAAGATGCCGTTCCTTTCGATTCCAATCAAATCAAGATGTATCGCCGGCAGGTAGAAAAGGTTGAGAAGCTGAAGGAATCCCCCTCTGTCTCGGGAGAGCAAAGAACAATACCCGTTCGCGTAGGCCAAACCGTTGAAGTTAATGTAGCTGTCGGGTATCCGCTGACTGTGCGGCTCACTGATGTCAGTGGCCAGCCTGTAAAAATTGCAGGTAATGTCCCTGGACTGTCAATCATTACTGTCCACCCCATACCTAGCGATGCTCAAGGTCAAGCATCTACAGGCAGTACACAAGGCTCCGCTAGTGGCAATTCAGGTGCCAACTCGGCAGCTGAAGCAAAAGACGCAATTGTTATTGAACCGGCTGGAGCAGGCTCCACTACTGTGACTATTTTCCCTGTAGGGTCGATTAGACCTGCGGTCGTCAAAGTAAAGTCAGTTTTTCCTAAGGGTGGTGAGCGTGTCGATTTTGCCGCTGATCTTCGACTGACATGGGTGGGGGGAATAAACGTAGGGAAGGGAGATGAGTATCAGACGCCACTTTCAGGAGCGTTATTGTCAGTTTTGAAAGAGATCGTTGGCGAAGAAATGCAGCTGGTATCTCATTCTGGTGGTGACGCCATTCGTGTTTGGAGGCGACTGGCGGATGGGCATGTTTTTGTCAAAATGAGGCCAGGTGTCACGTTGTTGTCTCCTCGCAATTTCCGGACGACTACACGTGACGATGATGGAGGTGCTGCTTATGAATTCGATTACAAGCCGGCATCTGTTGTCACTGGGGTTAATGGCACGTCCCGTGCAATTGTTATCCGATAGGTTTTCCATGAGTGAACAGACTGAAGCCGTTGATTTTAATAGCCAGCCGCCATTGGCCAATGAGAGCAATAGCGGGGCGGATACGAGTAAAAAGCGGTTATTGATTTTTGCCGCTATTGGGTTAGTGGTCTTTGGTGGTGTCTGGGGGATGAAAAAGTATAACGCCGGCCAAGAAGCCAAGAATCCTGAAGGGATCGCACTTGCCACTACTCCTGAGAAATTGAAGGAGCCAGGGAGTGCCGATGCTGGTTCTCTACCTGGGGCAGATGATCATAGTCAGCCTGCTGCATATCCAACAGCAGATGCGCTTCTGAATGGCCAACAAGCTGATCGACAAAAGGATGCTGTTGCTAGCGGTGGTGGTGCGTATGTGGCCGAAGTCGGTGCATTGAATGAACGAGGTGAGGCGTATCCGCAGCAGCCGGGTGGTGGCCAAGGATATGGCAACCAGATGCCTCCGATTCCTCAGGGCCAGATGCCAACCCCCATCGACGCACAAACCGTTCAGTCTCGATCTAAGTGGATGGAGAAGTACCAGAACAATCCGCCGAAAGCAGAAGGCCAGCAACAGCAGGAGCGGCGGATCGTTAATTGGTACGGCAGCGGTGCTGTTCCAGGAAACAGTAAAAACGATGTGGCTGGCCAGCTTCAAGTCAGTGCGCAAACCAGCGCACCACAAGGGCAAAAAGTTGCTTCAATTGGTGAGCGTGTTGCCGCCGTCACGACTAACCACACATCGTCGTACCAGCAGGGAACGACAGTCATTGTACGAATCGTTGAGGATGGTCCGAAACGGGATGCTCAACTTTTCGGCACCTACACCGAAGGCTATGACGCCCTGGTTGTTAAGCTGTCAAAGATGCGCCTGGCTGATGGTCGGATCGTTCCAGTTGATGCAGTTCTGGTGGACAAAAGTACAAACTCCCAAGCAGTGGTCAGTGCTGTTCAAGGGCATTATCTGGATCGATTTGGCATGCTGGCAGCCGGTGCTTTTCTGGGAAATTACGCAACGGCATTGACAAGTGGAGGAACAACAACAGTTGTAAATGGCGGCTCGGTAACTGCTGTGCCAAAGATTGATCAACCAGCGAAATATGCAGTGGGCAAAACTGTTGAGGCTATTTCTCAATTGGCTACTGCTGGTGCTGCTAAGTTCAATAAGTCCGAAGTCATCCTCAAAAGAAACGAGCTTGTCGGTGTGTTGTTCTTGGACGATGCTGTCGCAGGAGCTAAGTAATGTTCGATCAAACATTACTATCCGGAGATGCGCTGCAAGCAGGCAATGCTATTCAGCAAGCGGTGTATACGGTTTGTCAGTTTCTCGGCTTGCTTTCCATGGGGAAGGCAGGTTGGTCAATGTATAACGCGGGCGATGCCAGATTTGCACAACCTGGTGACGGCTGGAAGGTCATGGTGCTTTTTTGCGCGGGTGTATTTTTGTACTACATGGAAGATTGCTGGGCGTTAATCAAAAATACATTTCCAAGCATTTTTTGATTAAAAATTTGATATAGTAGTATCTATACGTGTACAGGAGATTAATATGAAGAACAAGCAAACTAAAGCAGCTTTCCTGCTTGGTGTTTTGGCTCTGGTTATGGTGGAGACCGCTCTTGCTGCTCCTGTCGTGACAGCTAATGGTAAGAGCCTGGTTGACACTGCCAATCAGGTAAACAATTTGTTCACGATCGGTCAGACGGTACTTGCAACTGGCTTGCAGCTTCTTGGCATCGCTTGCATGGGTTTCGCCGGCTGGAACGTCTATGTCAGCGGTAAGCCTGGTCGCGAAGATCGAGGTCACATGAAAACTGCGGTGTTTGGTTTCCTAGGCGGTATCATCGCCTACTTCGCACCGAACTGGCTCGGTATCGGTGCTGCTTCCCTGCTGTGAAAATACCGCTCCAACATGACCCGCCGTAAGGCGGGTTTTTTGTTGTCATTGCCCCCGATTGGTTGTGTATAATGTTCACTATCATAGTAATCATATGAAACTTAATTGATATATGTCACGAGCTAAAATATTCCGAAATCGCGAGTATCCTAATGTGGATGATGATGGCTTGTACCGAATTGTTAAAGATCCTGAATCGGGATTTCTTGCTTCGCTGTTCGAGGATCGTGATCACACTTGCGAATTTTGTGGATACCACTCGCTCTCGTTTTTGGAGGGCGAGCCTGTGGATGGGGATTACGAAAATGAGTACCCGGAGAATTGGCTTGTGCTTTGTCATTACTGTCGTGCTACTCAGCATGTAGGTGCAGCCCTAAAAGCTGGGGCCTACTGGGGGGGGGTAAAGGCCTATTCGCAAGAAGCGATCAATCGTATCTGTCGGGCGATGCCATGGATTATCAAGAATGATCTAAGCCCAAATCTAGAGGCATTTTTCGGACAGTCGTCCAAGATCATTGAGACGTATATGGGCAGTAAAGGTGCTGTGGACATGTTGCCCACGCACCTAAAAGTGTTGCTTAAGGCACGAGAAGACTCATATGAGAGTGCCATTGAGCTTCTTACCAGGAACGGGTTGCGGCTGATTTTCCCGAAGGAGTATCGGCCTCAAGGGATTAATGCATTACGTGCGTACGATGAGGCGCGTGCGCGTGGCTTCATACAGCAGGAGGTTTGATGTTAGGCGTTGTTATCTTCGATCGTGTTGGTGCGGACGTGGACCTGCGATCAGTTGGTGGGTATGCCGCTGACGAAAATGGCGTATACCGCATCAATCAGCTGGATGAGCTTCCGCAAGACCGAGTATGGATCAGTAATTTGACCATCATGCAGATGCGTGACAATCGCGCGGTCCTGAGTGGACATCCCAGCATTAAAGCTGAAAACTGGTTGGGCATTGCCCCAATCCAGTTAGTAGCTGAACTAATGGGGTCGAAGGAACCCCATATGGTCATGAATTCGCTTGTGTTCGTGCATGACTTCATTCGCCGAGCAGTTGAAAAGCTCAATCTCGATACGCGATTTGCTCGGCCGCTGAACAGCCTGATTGATGCGCATGAAGTGCCCGCTGGCATCAGTGAGCCGATTGTCAATGACTTGGCCGGTCCGACAAGTTGGGTAAAAAGCCGGTCTGTTGGCTCTGGTCAGGGTCGGGTCTGGCGGACGTACCGTCAGCCGCGAGCACAGTGGTTTAGTGAGGTCTTGCGCATGCCGGTTCCCTCTGGGCGATGGAGAATATCTCCAGTTGACGAGATGGATGATGCTATCGCGTTCTTCGCAAGGGGAAAAGCCGCGCCATTTACTCACGGTGAGTTGGTGTGGCCGTGGGTTTCCGAAAAGCCGCGTGAGTATCTGATGTCGGTTGAGTTGCCGGCTGATGTGCAACTGACTTCCGTTCAAGAAGTGTGGACTGGGGACGTTAAGCCAGGTCAAGTGCCTTTCAAACCAGATCCACTGACGTTCTCTGATGGCTTGGCGCTTGAGATGATTTTTCAAGCCAGATCATCCGGTGTTCCTGTTGTGGGACCGTGGTTGAAGGCTTTGGAGCGTTGTCGAGTGTTTGAGCGGCTCTCTTCCTTGGATCTTCCTGAGCAGGTTTTCGTGTCTGGTTATGGTGGTGGCAAGGTGGTTTTGGTGTGCCCGCAGTCGATGTCCATGGATTTGGATGTTTATATGGCCAGAAATGGATGGGAGCCGCCATCGGGTATAGAGCTTCCAGCTGATTGTGGACTTGGTCCGGCTTTGTTGCACAAATCAGTGCTTGCGTCCGTCCGGTAGAATGACCGCATGAGCAAGCCCCTTCCTCCCAAGTACCAAACCATCAACTGGCAGTCATACAACCAGTCCCTCAAGCAACGAGGGCAGCTCCTTCTCTGGCTCGACAAAGGCATGAACTGGTTGGCACCGGCTACCGGCAGGCGGGGACGGCAGCTAACTTTTTCTGATGCTGCCATCCAGTTCTGTCTCACCATCAAATGCCTCTTTGGCCTGGCGCTACGGCAAGCCACAGGTATGGTCGAAAGTATGTTGCGCCTGGCTGGCCTTGACTGGGCCGTCCCCGACTTCAGCACGCTTTCCCGCCGCCAGAAAGACCTGCAAGTCCGCATCCCGGTACAGAAAAAGCAAGGTTGTCTGCATCTCTTGGTGGATAGCACCGGCATCAAGATGATGGGTGAAGGCGAGTGGAAGGTGAAAAAGCATGGCGCTGATTACCGCCGCCAATGGCGCAAGCTGCATCTGGGCATAGATGCGCAAACGCTGGAAATCCGGGCAATGGAAGTGACCGACAATCGCACTGGAGATGCCACGATGCTGCCAGAGCTGCTATCGCAAATTCCGGCGGGAGAGGGACTGGTAACCGTCACCACGGATGGGGCGTACGACACACGCCTATGTTACGCAGCGATTGCAGAGCGTGGGGCGGCAGCCATCATTCCCCCACGTCGAAATGGCCAATTCTGGAAAGGGAATTTACGGGGCAATCAGGCTCGCAATGAGTCGCTACGAGCGGTGAAGTATCTGGGGCGCGCGCTCTGGAAAAAGTGGAGTGGCTACCATCGCCGCAGCTTGGTCGAAACGAAGATGCACTGTTTCAAATTGCTGGCAGATCGGGTTAAGTCACGGGACTTTGACCGGCAAGTAGCGGAGCTTCAAATCTGTGCAGCGATTCTGAATCGCTTCACAGCACTGGGCACGCCGCAAACGGTCCGTATGGGATAAATCCGTCTGGGGATTGGGGTAGTTCGACCTACGGCTGATTTGTGCAACAAAGCCACTTGGTCCGCTCTCTCGCGCCAAAGCAAGCAATATTCGGACGCTTTATGCAGTGGAAATCTACCATAACCTGCCAAGAGAAGAGTTTACACAGAAAATGCATTCTTTTGTCGCTGGGGAATAGGGGCAATAATGACAACTATTTTTGAGTCTTTCGATAATTTTATGAAGCGTATTCCCAAAATGCGGGGTTCTGCATTTTGGGATAAATGTGTTTGGCGAACAGGCTCTGGCGGGGTTATTTCCCTTAGCGGAGGCAGCCTTATGACCATTTATCGTGTGGATGGTGGGCTGCAGGCCTTTGATGGAGAGGCCTATAAAGAGAGGCTGGTAAAACTTTCTGTTTTGCTGGCAAGCCTTCCACGCCGCAATGGTGTTACCGTTGATTTTGTCTTTCAGCGTGATAAAGAGTCTGCGATAAAAGAAGTACAGCATCAGACAAACAGTATCAGATCAGCAACACAACGAATTGGGATGGACGTTGACTTTATTATAGATGAGCGTGAGAAAATTCTTTCTGACACAGTAGCTGCTGAAGTTACTCTGATCATTGTTACTACTTCACCTGCCATTTTACCGAAAGAAATGAGAAAGATAGCTGCTAATTGGTCAGGTGGCGAAATGGCGCAAAGCGAGATAATCATTCCGGCACTAAGAAATCGCCATCTGGGTGTTTGCAAGGAGTATGTTGAATCGCTAATTAGTACGTTTAGCTTAAAGGCTAAAACGCTGACGTTCGAAGAAGCAATTGTCCTGGATGCTAATCTTTGGGATGGATCAGGAGAAGGGCTGCGGCCGATTACGCCAGACTCGATGAAAGCAAATAAATCAGTCCAAGCTCGGGTAAAGCCGGTGATGGCTGGCCAGAGAGATGATTTCGTTCCACCGTTGCCGGGTCTGCAAATTTTTCGACGTAATGGGCAAAACATCCCTGAAGCAGGTGTGGCAAGAGTAGGTAACCGCTACTATGCGTCGGGTTATTTCGAATTTCCAATTTCTCAGCCGGAGGTGTTCAACGGTCTTTTGCGAATTTTTCCAACAGCCAAAATTAACACGTCGGTGCCATTTAGAATAGCTTTTCAACTGATGTCTGGCAGTGCATCAGGCAAATTGACGATGAGAAAAACCGTTGCCCAGTTCTTGAAATTTACCACATTTGGTGGCGAGAACTCGAAAATTGTTGATGCCATAAATGAAGTAAAGGGCCTTGAAGAAGGAGGTCTGGCTACATTTGTTGGCATTAAGATTTCTGTCGCCACATGGGGGGCTTCGGAACAAGAAGCTAATGATCGATTTGCAGAACTAGCCGCTGCTTTTAATGGTTGGGGGGGCGGTCAAGTCATTCAAGAATACGGTAGTCCAATTGAGATGGCGATTGGCACTTTGCCGGGATTTAAGAACATGGGCATGGCGCTGGTGATGCCAGCACAGATGATTTCAGCGATTCTGCCCATCGAGCGGCCAGCATCACCGTGGAATTACGGTAACATGATGATGCTGACTGAGGATGGCAAGCTATTTGTCTATCAGGTTGGCTCGACGATACAGCAGGCATGGGTTGATGTGATGTTTGCAACCATGGGTTCGGGTAAGTCTGTATTGCTACAGGCACTGAACCTAGCCTCTATCCTCCAGCCAGGTAAAGATGATATCCCTCGAATGGCAATTCTGGACGTCGGCTATTCTTCTAAGGGATTGATTGATACAGCTAAGGCTGCACTTCCTGCAGACAAGCAGCATTTGGCTCAGCACTATCGTTTGTCTCTTGATAAGCGAAATGCAATGAACCCAATGGATACTCCATTGGGTTGCCGATCAGCGGTTCCAGATGAAAAGGGGTTGTTGGTTGATTTCATTACGCTATTGCTGACGCCAGTTGGGCAAAATAATCCAGTGCCTGAAATTGCCGAACTCGTTGATACTCTTATTTCTGCGGCTTATCGTTACTTTTCAGTTGAAAAGCCAAAAAAATATCAGCCACGGCGTAATGTCGAGGTCGATAAAGCATTGAAGCGCTGTAATTTGCATCCTGATGATGGGACGAGTTGGTGGAGTGTGGTAGACATGCTGTTTGCCAAAAACGAGATCCACGCGGCTACAGTAGCGCAACGCTATGCAGTCCCAATTATTCCTGACTTGAATCAGGTAATGCAAGCAACTCCAAGCATTCGGGATAACTACGATAATGCCACAATTCCTGGCGGCTCTTCTATGCTTGACTTTGTTAATCGTATGCTGGGTTCTATCAGTAGTCGGTTTCCTCTGTTGGCATATGAGACCGAGCTAGACTTCTCTAGTGCCAAAATTGTTGCAGTGGACTTGGCCGATGTTACTGGAGGCCAAGGCGCAGCTTCGCAGAAGCAGGGTGAGGTAATGTACTTGGCTACCAGTACATTCTTGTCGCGTGGTTTTTATATGAATGATGAAGTAGTTCCTACGATGGACTGCCCTTCAGAGTATATGGAGTACCATCGTCGAGAATTGCGAAAAAACAGAAACGAAGTAAAGCGCATCGTCTATGACGAAATTCATAACATTAGCTCTCCGATGGTGTTACGCCAGATTGAGAGTATGGTTCGTGTTGGGCGCAAATATAAGGTACACATCGCCCTTGCTTCCCAAGAGCATACCGACTTCCCAAAATCCATTATTAACCTTGCAACTAATATTTGGGTATTGCGAGCTGATTCTAAAGCAGTACGTGATGATCTGAAAAAGACGATGAATCTTAGCGAATACGCAGATGAGGCGCTAGCGAACCGCATCAAGGGTTTAACATCGCTGGGTTCGCCTATGCTGTTGTATAGCCAGATTAAAGGTGCAACCGTTGAACGTGTACTGTATTTCAAGACTGGCGCTGTTGAGCTATGGGCATATGCAACGACGCCTTCGGATGTGGAAATCCGTTCGCAGATTTCAAAATTCGTTGGCTATCGCGAAGCGTTGACACTACTGGCGAGGAAGTTCCCTGGTGGAACTGCTGCCAGTGAGGTTGATAAGCGTGTCGATGCTTGGGGTGGAGCTAAGCGCGAAGCCGACATTATCAACGAAATTGTTCAAGAGATCGTGGGGGACAAGTAATGAAACTGGGAAAAGTACATGCAATATTGGGGCGCTGGTTTGCGGATGAAGATGAAGATGTATCTGTGCCGAATGACTGGGCAATCGCGAATGAGAGTCGGATTGCGGACGCTAGTCCTTCGGCCAGCATGCGTGACGCGATATGGTATCGGCTCCATGGGTTGCTGCCATCGCACATTTTGCTTGCTCGCATGATAGGTATGCCGAACGACACAATGGTTTCGCTATGTGAGTGGGCAAGGGATCACCCCCATACCATGCTGTTCAAGAAGCTTGAACGTGTGCCAGGGCAGCTAATTGATTGGAGGCAGGATCTGGATCGTCGGAGAGGTGAGCTTGCACTTGCGCTTGGTAATGATGAGAGAGCAGCAGAACTGCCACCGCCTGCGCCGAAATAATAGCGGCGTAGCATAATAATGTTTGATATGATTACTATTGAAGCAAAACAAGGAGCATTGCAAAAAATGAAATCAAATATTCATCTTACGTTTGCTGCAGCCGTTATGGTGTTGGCGGGGTGCGCAGCTCCTGCTGTGAAGGAAACCCAGTCAAGCCCTGAGCTGGTCATGCTTGTAAAGGCTGCTGAGGATGCTGCTCGCAGCCAGCAATTGCTTGCCAGAATGACGGTTGTGAATAGTGGAGACAGGGCTATGAAAGAGTTAAAAGCCAGTCTCGCGGCCAAACCAAGCGACGATTTGAACAAGCTCTACTCGACTGAGTATGTAGGTGTTCCGCATGGCATCGTGAAGGATATTGCCGATACGATCGGCTGGCGGTTTGAAGAGCGTGGCTCGCCGGACGTAGACAGTATTATTCGTATCAAGAGCGTGGCTCAGCCTGCTATCGCAGTTCTTCGTTCTGTCGGTGATCAGTTCCCGTTCGTACTGGCCGTTGATGAAAAGTCCAAGGCTATCGTGCTTGATTACACTCGGACGATCGAAGAAATTCGTGAGAAGCCGACTACGCCTGCCGCTGTAAAGCCGTTGATCCAGAAGTACGCAATGGATGGTGGCGTGTTTGCCTCTAAGTCCTTGGCAGTACAAGTCGCCAAGGGGTATAAGAGCAAGGGTTTCGAGTCTCAAATCAAATCTGTCGGTCGTAAGCTGCAGATTCAAATCGGCCCGTTTGTTGATGATGGCTCAGGTGAGCGTCGAGTCCGCGACGTGCTGGGCCTTCACCAGCGTGTAGAGTGAGGTCCAGATGAGACGCTCATTGTTGGTGATGATTTTCTTTGGTGTATTTGGCGTGGCCAATGCGGCCACTCCGATCCCCAATGAAGATAGCTCCGCGCTAAAAAATGCGCTGAACTGGCAGCCAAAGTCATACCTGTCGGAAGAGGCCGCGCTGAAAGTTAAGGCCGTCTACAATGCAGGATTGTCATACGGTGCACAGCTTGGCCAGGCACGAGAGACGGAGCGGCTTAATGCGATGTTGCAATCCCAAGATGCGTCTCTTTCTAGGGTGTTTGATTTTTCCAAGCTCCTCCTTCCTGACTCTCTGCTTCCTCCGGTTCTTTCTTCTGCAAGAAATACTGTCCGCTTGGATAGCCCAACTAGCATGGTTTCTGTTGAGGCCTCTTATCGCGTAAAAGAGGATGCACGCTTTGTGACTACGCCGCCTTCCTGGTGGGATTACATGCAGCAGCCTGTGCCTGAAGTAAGAGAGCCTGACGCAGCGCTGAAGCCCCAAACTCCAGAAGAGAAAAGTGCATGGGATGATGGTGTTCGCCAGGGGTGGGCTACAGGGGTTCTTGCTGCGAAAAGCGCTTATGAGTCAAAGCTTTCCCAATTGAAAGAGAGCTTCAACGGCATGCTGATGTACAAAATGCTCTGGCTGAAAAACATGGTTGATCCGCCGAAAGTTGTGAAGCAGGAGCAGCGAGTTGTGGATGCTGATGGTGGCATCGATGTGAAAGTAAATCGCAAGGTAATTTCTCAGCCGGTTATCTTTGTGAAGGATCTGACACGCTGGAAAGCCATCATGACTGACGGGGCTGCCGAGTTCTTCGGGGGGGGGATGTAATGTCTGCACCTGAAAGTCAGTTTGACGTAAGCACCAAATCGACTCGTGCAGACCTTGAGAGCCTGCTCAATCGGTTTGGCGATGCGAGCGACGTGTTCCTGAAGCAGGACACATACCCGGTTGCCAAAGTGCATGGTCGGAACAAGCTGATCATGGAGCGCAGGCTTCAGCAGAACGAGATGAGAAGCCTGCTGACGGCCGCATACAAGGACAATGTAAACGGCTACGACATGGTGATGGGTAAGGCAAGGTCGTTGGACTTTGTGTACGAAGGGGTTGATGGCCAGCGATATCGTGTTGCTGTTGCCCGTGATATGCAGACAGAAACATCGGGCCCTTCTGCTACGTTTCGCCGGATTAAGCCTGATCCGTGGACTTTGAAAGAAGCAGACACACCCGACGACCTTGTTTATGTCAGCCGTACGCAGCGGTCAGGATTGATTTTGGTTACTGGGCCAACCGGTTCCGGTAAATCTGCGACCCTTTCCTCCTTACTTCGTGATCATGTGGAGCGCGAAAACTCATCGTGTATTCTCCGAACGATCGAAGATCCTGTTGAGTTTGTCTACGGGCATGTCGCTGCGCCAACTGCGGTTGTCGATCAGTTACAAGTTGGAACATCGGTAGATAGCTTTTCTGATGGTATTCGGGCGCATCTCCGAATGGCTCCAACTCACATGTTGGTTGGTGAAGTGCGTGATGCTGAAACGGCCCAGGCAGCAATTTGGGCAGCTCAATCAGGGCATTTGGTATACGCCACGATGCATCCCAACACAATCCCAGAGCTGTTTGACTATTGGTCAAAATTCTTTCCGCAAGCTATGCGGGCAGTGATGATTTATAACCTCGCGACCACCCTTAAATATGTGGTTTGTCAGCATTTGGTTCCTACGATCGATGGGAAGCGTATCCCTGTCCGAGAGTGCCTGGACTTCACCAAGCTGGGCGGTGCCGGTAGCATTGCACAAGAGATCGCCTCTAATGCTGATCGCGTTTTTCAGTTAATGAGAGAAAAGGTAAAAATTTATGGCTTGCCGATGCGTGAGAGTGCGCTTTCTTTGATTCAGCAAGGCAAAGTGCGCCAAGAAGATGTAATTACCTATCTGATGAGTGGTTAAGTTCTATGGCAAAAAAACAGATTCTACCTGATAAATATTTAAAAAAAGCTAAAGAATTTCTAAATAGGATTCCCTACGAGGGCTTGCAGGCCTGCGTGGGGATTTTAATATTCCTGGCGGGTATGACTGTGGGGGCAGCATGGTCTGACTCTCAGGGTAAAGGAAATATATCTGGCGCGTCGGAAGCGAACATGAGTTACGCGGGGCATGATGGGCAGGGCCGCCCTCAATATATTGTTAGAAAAGAATCTCTGTGGTGAGGTGATTTATGGATGGGCAATTGTGGGTTTCTGCGGCTAAACCTCCAAGGTTTACGCCATGGCTTGATTCTAGGGCTTTTTATATTCTACCTGTCATTATATTGAAATGCCGCTGGTACACCGTGATAGCCATGCTCTTGATTTTTGCATTCTTGATGTACTTCGAATACAAGGGTGTTCCAATCGAGCAGGCATTTCGCTATTTGAAGTCGAAAATTGCTGGGCGAACTTACTACGCACGGCCAAAATACAGGAGTCCTGACTGATGGCGGCTCGTCAAGGAGGGGATGGTTCTAGCGATGATCGTTTGTATATGATTGTCGGGGTGGTGGCTCTGGTTTTGGTCGGCATGTATTTTTTACCGCAATTGATTGTTAAGTGGATGGAAAGTACGTACGGCCGGTATGAGTATCTATCCAGTATTCCACTCATTGGTGCCCCATTCGCATATGGTGCTGCTTGGCTAAAAAGCGAACCTACTTTGACTAGAGCCATTGTCTTGGATTATATCTTGGGCTGGCTTATTGCAATTCCGATTGCGCCTTTTTTGATTAGACACATTAAGACTGAGATGTTGGTGCGGCGGGTTTGGTCTAATAGGCCTGCGAATCGTCAGATGTTTAATAGGGTTATAAAAGCAAGGGGTGTTGATCCGAAAGAGCGGCAATTGTATCAAGTCTCAGAATGGATGGAGATAAACAATCTGGACTTCAAAGCGCCGGATTTTGATGAAAAGTTCCTGATGTTGCTTGAGTCGCAGATTGGCGCTCCATCGAATCCGCAAGATCCGCTGCTCGTGGGTTTTGCCCGTCGCTTAGGTGTAAGTGCAAAATTGGTCAAGCTGGCATGTGATAAACATGCATATCGTTCGACGGCCATGGTTCGCCTGCTGCACCACCATCGTGAAAAGCACGGTGTGGTTAGCTGTGACTGGGCAAGGCCAATTCTCTTCCGAAACGGCCATCCGGAGCTTTGGGCTGCGCTGGGAAGTGTAGGCCGCAAGACAGTTTTTATCGAAGGGGCCGGGATCATGGCTCACTACTATATGGAGCTTGCAGAGAGGAAGCCATTGCGTGATGTGCGGCTGTATGGCTGTCTTGTGATCATGCGGCGCTACTTGAGCCAAACTATACAGCAGATACTGCAGCAGAAAGGTCTGCCAATACCTCAAGTGTAGGATAGTTGTTTTATTTGCCTTATGATCTAAAAAGTTTGATATCATACCTATTGAAGTGAATCTAAAAGGTTCAAGAGATGAAACGGAAAAAACTGATTTTTGTATTGCTGTACCTTGGCGTAGCAGGGCAAGCAAGTGCGGGATTTCTCTACCTGGAGCAAGTGCCCGCGCTAGCAGAAGCTGGTCAGAGACGTGATGTGCTTGCAGGGGGTGGAGGAGAGCCTGGAAAACTCGATTCGGACGGTAAGCCGATCGTTTTCGGCGCTGAGCGGAAGACTCTCCAACTGGTTCCGGGCAAGGGGCGGATATCTTCGGTGTTGCGTGATTTTGCTCGCGCTAATGGATGGGAACTCGCCTGGGAGGTCGATCGTGACTTTCCCATTGATTATCCGGCGACATTCAACGGCACGTTTTTGGATGTGATTGAGCAAATTGCAAAATCTCTTCAGAACACTGATTCTCCTGTGCGCGTCAAGGTCTACGAGGCAAACAAGGTTCTTCGCGTAATCCACGCGACACGATAAGGAATACCCGGATGAAAAAGTTCGTTGCGGCGGTGTGTGGGACTGCAGTGCTCTCGGGGTGTGGTACTCCGGGAATGCTTCAGGCAACTGATAATCGAATCAATGATTCCCAGGCTGTGCTGAGGAAAGCAGAAGCTAATCTGGCGTACCCGACCGCTGAGTTGATCGAGCGCGGCAGTGGGGCTTGGTTTGCTCAGCGCTCTATCGTTGTCGATGAGATCGATACGCTTCCAACTCGATTCGCACAGTCCGCCAGTTTCGCGACGGGCAAGGCTCTGGCCTTGTCTCTGATTACCGAACAAGTGGCTAAAGAGCAGGGTATTACCATCCGACTGGCTCGCGATATTTTTGGGATCACACCTTCTAAGACCTCCAGCGGAACTGGTAGTAACCCCGTAACAAGTGGGTCGGCTGCGATGCCAACCGCCCCGATAGGTATGCCACCCATCCCTGGTGGTATGTCTATGCCTGGTCTTTCGGGTGGCAGCACTGCAAACCTCGCGAATGATGCCGAGCCAAGAGCTTTGCTGAATTATTCCGGCACCCTACGTGGGCTGCTCGATGCGATTGCAAACAAAACCGGCACGAACTGGACTTATCGAAATGGCATTGTCGAGTTCTCACGACTTGTCACGCGAACCTTTCAGATCAAGACTATGCCCGGAGCTTCGACCTACTCGGCAAAAGTAGGGAAAAGCTCCCAGAGTAGTTCGGCTAGCACAGGTGGCACTACTGGTGGTATGCAGATGAATTTCGGCTCTGACTCTTCTGTGAGTATGACCTCAGAGTTGAACTACTGGGACAAGCTGAGCGAAACCGTTACCAGCATGTTGTCCTCAATGGGTAAGGCAATTCCATCGCAAATGACGAGTTCCATTACGGTGACTGATTCGGCCGATGTCGTTGAGCGTGTACGTCGTTATATCGACAGCGAAAACGCTGTTCTTGGTCGCCAGGTCAATCTTTCCGTTCAGGTCTTCTCCGTTCGTCTCACTGAAGATTCGGCGGCCGGCATTGACTGGAATTTGGTTTACAAAGCAGCAAGTAGCGGCTGGGGCTCATCTTTCAAAATGGCCGGAGATGCTTTGACAGGGTCTGGTGTGTTTGGCGTAACGATGAATTCAGGTCAGTTTGCAGGCTCCTCCATCCTCTTTAAGGCATTGAGTCAGCAGGGGCGTGTAAGCACGGTTGTTAATACCAATGTTGTGACCCTGAATAATCAGCCGGCACCTGTTGCTGTCACCAGCAACCAGGGTTACCTCTCTAAGGTGACTGTCGCTGCTGCGACTACCGGCACCAACCCGTTGGCTGGTATTGAGCAGGGCGTGGTTACTACTGGCTTTGTAATGAATCTGCTGCCGACACTCTTGGATAACCGCAGCGTAATGCTTCAGGTGCAGATCGATATGTCGGAGCTGCTAGAGCTTAAAGAAGCAAGCTCCGGTGAAAGCACCATTCAGACGCCGAGCACTTCCTCCGTGCAAACGATGCAGCGAGCATCTCTGAAATCCGGCCAGACTTTAATTCTGAGCGGTTTTCGAAGGTCGAAGAATAATGTCTCTCGCAAAGGCGTTTACGCCTATGAAGGCGGCTCGAAGTCTGCTGGTCAAAATGATGAAGAGATCATCATCGTGATCTCTCCTCAACTAACTGAGGGGGTGTGATATGTCCAGAGTGCTTTTTGGCAATCTGGTTATAGAGCTTCAGTGGGAGAACCTGCTCGGTCTCAATAAAGAGTCCGACGAGGTGCGAGAGCTTGCTGCTGGTAGGAATGGCAGCAAGCAATATCTGGTTGTGCAAAACGCGCTGGGTTCTCGCGTTGCTGGCTTGGCAGATTTGGCTGCTAATGTTCGGAAAACTGAGTTTTTTGCACTGGCAGGTTTGCTTCGGGCGGTTACCGATGATCAGAACATTGTCTTTTTGCATACTGATCCAGATGATATCTCAAACTTTGTCTTCATCGCGATTCAGGACGGGAAGCCGGAGAGTGATCGTGTATTACCCCGAGCTGCTGCTATTGATGCTGCCATAGATTTCATCCAGAAAATCGGAGCCGGGGTAACTATTCTGGGAGATATCGATGATTCCCAGATCCAGGTGACTCGGCATGTGAATCTAGAGGACATCGCCACATCACTGACTGATGAAGAAAAATCTGGGTACAAGCTGAACCCTCTGCCGTCTAAAGGTTTCGGCGGACTCCTGCTGCTGATTGTCGCTTTGTCCATCCTCGGCGGAGGGTATTGGTGGTGGGCGGATGTCGCTGAGAAAGAAGCACAGGCCAAAATAGCAGAGGCTACCGCAGCTCAGCCCGATCCCGTCGTTGAGTACAAGGCACAACTCCAAAATGCACTGAAGCTTGAGCCGCTTAGCAGCGGAGTTGCTTATGCGAAGGCGGTGGAGACCATTATCCTTGGCCTGCCAAGTGAGGTGGGTGGTTGGAAGGTAAATCGCCTACTTTGCAAGGAAAAAACATGCATGGTCATTTGGGTGCGTCGTGAAGGGGGTACGTTTGAAACCATTCTCGCACAACGTCAAAATACCCAGTTTCAGGATATGAATACTGCTGTCGAAAACATTACGTTTTTTGACTCGCCGGGGAGTGGGAATGAGGTGTCTCCGGTTTCTCGTGAGCTGTTTTACATGAAGGCTGGGGTTCGGATGCAGACTCTTGAAGATGCGGGGAAGCAGATCGAAAAGGATAAAAAGCTCATGAATATTTCTCTGTCAAAGCTGGAGCCCATTGCTCCATTGCCAGTTTCATTGAAAAGGCGATCAAAGTCAGTCGAGGTCATTTCTAAAGGTGACTGGAGTATGAAGGGCCATCTTGCTTTCATCGACTCTGTTTCGGGACTTATGGCTCAAGCAGGAAATATGTCGCTTACCGAAGTTTCTGTTGTGCTTGATGAGAAATCGCCTGAATTTACGGCGCAGGGGAAATTTTATGTCAAATAAATACATTGTGCTTTTTTTGCTGATCCCGGCAATTGTCTCAGCTGAAACGATCGACCGCTTTGCCAAAGGTACGCTTTCTGCTGCTCCGGGGGCTCCTGCTGGAGTTGCGATCGGACTTCCCGCCATCCCTACAGGTATTCCACCAATTCCTGTAGCAGGCGGTCAGTTGCCTGGGAAAGATGGATCTACTCAATTGTTTGATATCGTATTCATTCAAGGAAAAGGTAACTTGCATAAAGTTTATCTGGTAATAGATGGTAAATATGGAAAATTGGCAAGAGCAGGCGATGTAGTTCAAGGGTGGAAAATTCAAAAAATCGGAGAAGATTTTGTCGATATTTCCAAAGGTAAAAAAATTAAGCGACTCCTGATGGATGCAGGAACGGCAACTTCCGATCAGCGTTAAAAGCGATATCCAAGGGGCAGTCTAGTCATGGTTAAAGAGTGGATCAAAAATAATTTTGGTTGGACTTCTGCGTCCAAGCCAAGTCCTTCGCAGGGGGCACGTAGTCCAGGTTCGGTGACTGGTCTGTCTGTCCGTAGGATTGGTGCACTTAAGACAGAGGCCATTCGCCATCATGGCTGGAAGCCGGAGAGTGATTTGTCACTTTCCGGCTATGAAAATCATTCGATGGTTCTCTGCTCTGTGAAATCCAAGCAATATATTTTGCTTTTGGAAGAGGTTGCTTATAGGCAATTTCAGAAAACTGATTTTCTTCAGCGCTTCGATACGGCTGTTCGCGCAAAAACGAAGTTGGCTTGCTTCGGTGTATTTGTTGGGACAATGGAGGAGATCCTCCTTGTCCACTCTCAGTTACAACAGCATGGAGCAGAGTCCAATGCTAGAGATGGGGACCCTAAGACCGGGGGCTATCGGAACTTTGATCTTATAGTTGAGAAGGGTATTGATCTCAAGGCGTCAGATCTCCATCTTGAGTTTCGTGATAAAAGTCATGTTGTGGTGAAATACCGTATTCATAGCAAACTCAGAGAAACCGATAAGAAAGATAGGTTGTCGAGAGATTTTAATGCCATGATGGACGCTGTTTCAACCGCATTTAACTCACGGGCAGATTCAAATAGCCGTAGTCATGGCCATTTTGATGAGAACAAGCATCAGAGTTGTTCTATCCCGATATCACTAAGGAATAGAGATTATCAGCTGCGGTTTCAGAGTATTAAAGAGAATCGTGGCAATGATGTTGTTCTCCGAATATTGCTAAATGAAGCGGTTGAAAGTGACATCCTAAGTCTCTCGCAGCTTGGCTATTCTGAGGATCAGGTGGAAGTTTTGGAAGATTCGGTTCAGCGATCTCCTGGTCTTTTGATCATTGCAGGTGAAACAGGGTCTGGTAAAACGACGACGCTTCGTACCTTGATGACGTACGAGAGAACTTCAGGAAAGAAGTTTTACTCGATTGAAGATCCAGTGGAGTATATTCAGCCTCATGTGACTCAAATTCCAGTCCAGAGGAAAGCTGAGGAGAGTAAGAGTGAAGGGGTAGAGACGCCATTCGGGGCAGCAGCAAAGGTTGTATTGCGAGGTGATCCTGACAAAATCATGAGCGGAGAAATACGAGATCGCGAAACAGGGTCATTTGCGAAATCGATGACGCAAACTGGGCACCAGGTTCTTTCTACTGTTCACGCATCAAGTTGTTTCGGCATTATTCCTCGCCTTTCTGATGATGAAATTGGCATGCCGCTACACGCATTGGCCTCGCCTGATTTTTTAGTTGCGCTGGTTTATCAGAAGTTGGTTCCAGTGCTTTGTCCGGAGTGCTGTTTGCCGGGGATGCAAGTGCTTGACGACGATTATCTAATGGTTATCGCATCGCTTGGCCTGGATGTTGAAAAAATTAGAGTGGAAGGCGATGGGTGTCCTCATTGCCGCCACCTGGGGACTAGTGGTCAAACTGTGGTAGCTGAGGTGTGTGAGGTGACTGAAGAAATGCTGCCAATGATTCGGGAAGGACGATTCTGGGAGGCGGAAAAATATTGGCGCTCTATGAGTAATGGAAAGTTACACGATCCTAATATGCTAGGAAAAACAGCAATGGAGCATGCGATTTATAAAATGTCGATCGGATTGCTTGATCCGCGAGATGTCGAGTCGGCGTTCCGCAAGCTGAAAAAGTATCGCCCACATAACACCGTAAATTAAGCCGGGAGTAAACATGTCTGAAGATGCATTCAAGAATTTATTGTCTCGTTTTCGTCGTTCTTCTCCACCTGAAGATAAGGCGCGTTTCGCTGAGAGTGCTTCTCTAGGCGAAGTGGACGCCACCAGTAACCCGGAATCCCTTGACGGCTGGGCTGGTAACTTTGGCGTGAATGTTGATGTTTTGGTTTCTATTGATGCCGGCGAGAGTTTTGTACAAAAGGTAGAGGCGATTTCTGCTGTCGAGAATGAGCGTGGTGTGGTTTTTGGTGATGTAGAAGAGGGGAACGGCGATATAAGTTTTGGTGCGTCGCCCGCTCGCCTCGTCCGTCAGGAACAGGGGGTTTCGCCAGATCGGATGGCTCTTTTTCAGCGGGTTGCCCAGGAGGCACGTGGTGAGGGAGCTGAAACTACTGAATCGTTCGACATGGGCTACTCAGTAGATATCGCATCTGTTGGACTTCATTCTAATGGGGGGCTAAAGGCGATTGATCAAGGGAGTGAGAATGCGCTACTGCCAGATTGGGCGCGCTCTGCAATTCAGCTGGGTTTTCTTGGCGAAAGTCTGTTTGATGTTTTTCAAGGTATTGATGCTCTCGGCTTGATTGACGACGTAGCTTATGCAAAGCAAGTCGTGTCCCACTGGTCTGTGCCAGCAGTTTACGTTGAGTTTTCCGAGCTTGCCTCGCTCTCAATTAGCGCTCGGACTGATTTGCCGGAAGGTACTCGGCAGGGTGACCGTCTTGGCCGAGATGGATATTTCTTCCTAAAAGGCGATAGCCGTAAGACAAATGCGCTGATCGTCGTGGATGGCTCCTCACTTGTAGCTGCTTCTGCCGTTAAGACCATTTGCAATAGCCTGGATGCTGCAGGGAAATCTTTCTTTGTAGCCGTCCTGTCTTCCCACGAATACCGCTGGGCGGTTCGCCGGTTTGTTTGGCCGGAGATTGTGGTTTCTGGTGATGCTATCTATGCGCTATCCGTCAGCGATGCATCGCGTGCTTATGCGGCCCCCATCGGAAACGGCCGCCGTTTGATTTTACAAGAGTCAGTGTATGGCACAGAGGCGATTGTGGCATTGGGTGAAGAAGAGGTGAAGAGCGCGGCTGGTTCTTCTACGCTGTTTATGAACACATCTAGTGATGGGGTGTGGGTGTGTGATTTTGGTGTTGGGGAGGAGAGGAACGGCAAGACAGCTCCGCTGTCAGCCTTCGGCCTCAATGATCAAGTCACGATAGATCGCCTGATGGCAGAGTTTTCCCGTCCGGGGGCGATCGTGTTTGTAGCGGGTGAACTGGCGTACCAAATGACTGCTTCTCTCGTGGCTGCTGCTTGGCATCGCGGGGTTCCAGTTGTTCAAGAGCAGGGGAATTCGATTGATGGCGTAGCGACTGTCCTGGTGAATCCTCGCGCAGAGGTTCTCCGGCAATTTGCTTCTCCTGTTATCGCGGTCTACCCAGCAAAAAAAGCGTCTCCGGAGTCAGCGCTTATGTTCATCTTCGGCGAAGATCCGGAGTGGGCGAGAGGTCGGGTTGTAATGGGGGTAAGTGTAGTGCGTGTGCCGGGCTTGTGCCCTGTATGCGCGTTGCCTGTCGATGCTGACCAAGCTGCGCGTGAGCTGACGGAAGTTGTGAGTGACTTTCGTGGCGCTAGATTCGAAACAGTTCGTACTCGCAATGTTCAAGATCCGTGTTGCGGCAATGGGTATGCCGGGGAAGTATGGTTGAGTGAGGTATGGGACAGTCGAGTATTTCAGAAAGAAATCGGGGCGACGATGCTCTCGGATCTGGTTGAAAAAGGACTTCGCAATGATCAGCGAATCAGCTCCAAATTGCTGAATGCTGTGCAGGCTGGCGTAGTTGATTACCGCGTAATCGGGGGAGGGATGTAATGCTGGAAAAACTCAAACGTCTTATGGGAGTGTCAGAGTCTCGCAGTCAGCAGTATGTCGGGTTGGCCAAGGCAGTCAGAAAGTTTCTGAAGTTGCGGGCCAAGTTCTACAGTGACTTGGCCGATTCGATCGAAGATGGTGCCAATCCGTATGAGCTGTTTGCGAAGAAGCATGCTACGGCTCGTGACCGAGGCAATACTTTGGCCCCGCTGTTTGCCCTGTGGCGCGATCGAGCTGCCTCCATGAATCTCAAGGATACCTGGAATGGGACGATCCCAGCTGACGATCTTATGGTGATCGGTTCTGGCGAACGGGGCGATTTGCCTGAGGCGCTCCGCTTCTTAGCCAGGGTGGTCAAGATTCGTGAGCGCAATGCTAAGGCTGTCAAAGTGGCTGTTGCATTGCCGGTATTTCTTCTGATTTTGATGACGGGTGTGCAACTCGGGGTTGCCATGGGGATGATGCCGATCATGGAACAGATCATGCCCCCAGCGAAATTCCCGCTTATTGGGAAGGTGCTTTACTGGATGTCCGGTCTTATTCGGGATTTCTGGTTCGTGATTTATGGCTTGCCGGCAATTTTGCTTACGGGGTACTTCTGGTCTCTCCAGCGATGGACTGGAGCGATGCGGAACAAGCTTGACCGACATGTGCCGTATTCGATTTACCGTGACCTGAAAGCAAGTGAATTCCTGGTGTCTCTCGCGGCTATGTCTCAGGCCAATACGGCCACTTTTGATGCGGTTTGTTTGTTAGAGCAGGGTGCGACGCCCTGGATGCGTTGGCATCTGGCTAGAATTCGTCTTTCGTTGACCGGCAACAGGAGCATCCTGGCGGCATTGGACACTGGACTGTTCTCTGAAGAAATATTCGACCGAATCACTGAGTACGCCGAGCGAAGTAGCTTTGAGGACGGTATCCGCAAGATTGGCCTTGGAACGATTGAGGAGATTGCTGAAATGATCAGCGAGCGATCGACTTTGATCAGAAACATCCTTATCGTTGTTGTTGGTGGTTTCATTCTGCTGACTGTTGCGGGCATGTTCCTAACAGCCCTTGAGTCGGGCAATCAAATTCAGCAGCAGATGAATGGCGGGATGATGTAATTCTTTGCAAGAACACAAAAAAGTTTGTTATAGTATCAATTATAAGCAACATTTCTTAATTTCCAACGGTTGGAGTTTTTATGAAAATCTCTCGCATCGCGTTTAAGTCTGCTAAGCGTTCTTCGCTCAAGAAGCAGGCCGGTTTTGACCTTGTCCAGATTTCTGTGGCTGTTGCCATCATTGCATTCATCATGGCGATCGCCTTCCTGGCCGTCCCGACTGTGATGACCAACATCAAGGTGAATGCTGAGACTGGTGATATACAGCAATCCGTTTCGAATGCCGCTCGCGTGTCGGGTTCTGGTGCAGACCTGACGGGTCTCAATGCAGCTGCCGCGATCAACCTTAAGCTCCCGCCGCCTGATCGAATTTCCGGCACAAACATTATGAACCGCTTCGGTGGCACTGTTACGTGGGGCTTGTCGAACTTGTATGGCACCAATGACGGTATTGCTGTTACCTCGTCCGGTTACAATAGTGATGCGTGCGCCAAGCTTGTTCCTAACGTGCAGGCGATGTTCGCAAAAATCACTATCGGCACAACCGTTGTAAAAGACATTACGGCGGGCACTGCTTTGACTGCCACTGCACTGGGCACTGCGTGCAATGCTGCCGCAACCGTAAACATCAAGTACGAATTTGTTCGTTAATTCGCCAAAAGCCCGCCACCACTCAGACTGGGGGCGGGCTTTTTTGTGGGGATGAGTGGTCATGAGTCAACAGCAGCAAGTTTTAACTGACGTTCAGTTGCATGTCCGTGACTGGCAGCAGTCCGTCTTGTTTCCTGGGCAGATCAAGCCGGGTGAGGGATTTAAAGGTTTTCTGACCAAGTTGACCGAGGTAGTGCTTACTGAGCAGCAGGCTGTTGGTCGGCGAACTTCGTTTCCAGTCACCGTCCAGGGTATGCGCTGGCGTGTTCAGCGCATACAGCAATACCGATACTCGTGCCGGTTGGTGATGAATCGTGCGCCAAAGCTCGGTGAGCTGAAGTTGCTGGAGTGCCACGCCAACATGATGCTCTCTGATGAGCTGCGTAAAAGTGGTGGACTCGTGTTGTTTTCAGGGCTTACCGGCTCCGGGAAAACCACTTCCATGAATGGCATGGTCGTGTCGAGGTTGGAGCAATTTGGCGGTTTCGCCCAGACGGTGGAAGACCCGATTGAGATCGTAATTGAAGGTTGGCATGGTGCAGGGTACTGCACCCAGATCGATGTTGGTGAGTCGCCCTCAGGTATGGAATTCAATTTTGACCGACGCTACGCGGAGGCCATCACATCTGCGTTGCGCTCTTTCCCTGCCAGGGACCGTTCCATGTTGATGATTGGAGAGGTTCGTGATGGACATAGTGCTGCAGAGCTGCTTCGTATTGCAGTGGACGGGCACTTGGTTCTTTCTACGATCCACTCTCGCGACATTCCTTCCGGGCTGCGTCGCCTTGCCGCCTTAGCTAGGGCCGGAGGTGAGTCGCAGGCCGACGAGTTCATTGCGGATGCTCTCCGTATGTCATTCCATCAGCGGCTTGATAACGGGATACCTCAGGTTCTGTCTCTGGATCTTCGCGATCGTAAAGATTTATCCCAATATATCAGTAAAGGGGAGTACGCACGGCTTGACGGTGAAATCGAGCTGCAGCGGCGTAAAAACGTACAGGGCAGAGGTGTGTGATGCGTAAGAAGCAAGCTGGCGAGATTCTGATCGGTTTGGTCATTGCTACCGTGGCAATCGGCATGGTGTTGGCCTATTTTGGTTTGAAACAGATCAACGACTGGCGAGTAACTCGCGGCCAGATCGTTGGCGGTGCGCTTGCTGAGCTGGGTAAGGGGGTGAATAGTTTTGTTACCCAGTATCACCCTCAAATCGTCGCGGCTATGTTCGGTGGTGCTACACAGGTCACCGATAGCGGTGGGACTGTCATTGTCAATAACGCATTGCAACCGACTGCTGCTGAGATCATCAAGATTGCAGGGATGTCTGGGTTGGGGGCAACCCCATCAATTCCCGGTGCGAGCTATAAAATTGTTCTCAGCCCTGGCAGCTCGTGCGCCATCCAAGCAACGTGCAATGTTAACTCCCTTACTTACATCGACAAGCCGTTGGTGATGCCTTATCCGGGAGCTGCTGACAACATCGATTACATGGCGGCCGCTGCGGCCGTACAGACTATCGGGATCAATGGTGGAGCCTCTTTTTCGCCGAACAATGCGAACCTGACCTTCCAAAGTCCTGCCGGAGCACCGCAGACGATCCCTAATCCAGTTGCAGGCACGCCAGGCGGGATTGTTGCGGTACGGGGTGGGTATATCCGTGCTGACTTCGACGAGTTCTTGCGCCGAGATGGCACCAAATCCATGACGGGCAACTTGGATATGGGGGCCAATAGTATCAACAACGCTAAGGACTTCAACGGCACGGGGACAGTAACTGCTGGCGGTAATGTGGCCGCAGGCGTGGACGTTACGGCGGCCAGGCATGTAACTGCCGGCCAGAATGTGACTGCTGGGGGAGTGGTCTCTGGCGATGTGCTGACGCCGAATAAGGAGGTGGTTGAAGGGACTTCATGCGCTGGCTATGCCTCTGGAGCCATCGCTAAGGACGCGGCAGGCTTAACACTTTCTTGCCAATCCGGTAGCTGGGAGCAAGCAACCGCTGCCTGCACTTTACACTGACAGCTTTGATGGCTCAGAAATGATTTCAGGAGTTAATATTTGCAGCGCAAGCCCAACATGGCAAAAAACATACTCTCTAAATCTTTCCAAAGACAGCCTTGTACTAATGTCATTCCTGAATAGTAATCTCGGTTATGGCTTTAGTTTTGCGGGCATTAGTCAAAATGGTAAGATTTGCGGATTTAATGCTAATGAGGGGAGCCCCGGATCAACTGCATCGTCAACTTGTACGCTATCTTTACCAGCTGGAGTTCATCAATTTCAATTTTGCGCTGCTACTAACATATCCAATGGGTCAATAACGGTTATTCCCCAGAAATAGTTTTGCCAATCCGGTCGCTGGGCTAAGATTGGCGGAGGCGACAATGCCGCAAAGGCACTAAACGGCTATACTGAGCTTCCAAGTGGTTTAGTAATTCAATGGGGTTACTTGAATGGGACTGCAGGATACGCAACCTATACAAAGCCATTTCCCAATGCTGCTTTTGCAGTTACCTGCTCTGGCAATAGCAGTGGCTCCGAAATAAATTATTGCCATCTATCAGATGTTTCAGCTTCCCATGGTATGCATCGCCCATAGCATTCTTGTTGATTCTCTATAGTCATTTGCCAACCGGTCGCTGGAAAAATGACAAAGTTATAAGTATCTCCTCATATTGCGCATGCCTTTTAAGCAATGATGATAATTTGTGGTGGTGTGTCATCTTTTGGCCAAGTTCAACGCAATCGTCTTTCCTTATAATGCAGCGTTTCCAGTGGGGATACATAGCGAGCGATAATGGCTGGTACTATGACTGTAATGGCCATCCCGGCGTTGGTGGCATCGCTACTGCTCTCCTAGGTCTTTTGCCAATCCGGTAGCTGGTCAAAGCAACCAATCGCATCCGCATACACTGACACATTTGACACGTCCGATTTCAATTCAGGTCCTAATCTTTGCTCAGGGGCAGACCTGCCTCAACGCAGTTATCTGCTAAATCTCTCTAAGCGCTCATTAGTATTTATGTCGATGACCAGTCAGCAACCTGGCCCCGGCTCCATTACGGGAATCGGGTATAACGGTTCTTTGTGCGGGTATGATTATTGGAATGGCGGAGGAGCATCGATGTCCACAACTTCGGCAAGCTGCTCTTTTGTACTACCTCCCGGAGTTCATTCTTTCGGATTTTGCACTTCACCAAGTGTTTCGTGGCTGAAGGGGGCAATAACTGTTCTTCCTAATGAATAATTTCCGCCATTCTGATATCTAATCTGGAAAAAATAAAAGCCCGAGATCGGGCTTTTATTGCAAAAAGAATTTAGCAACTATTAGATGTTTTCACGTCCGCATAAGATATGGTTCCGTTGTTACATTGATAAACGTACCTTGTGTATTTGCAGCCGACTGGCGAACCGGTTTCAGTAATCAAGAACCGCGCCCCTCCATCGCTGCCACAGCCATTGGATTGGCAATCTCATTGTTTTTTTAAGCATACTGCAAATGCACGTGCTCTCGTATCTTGCATGATAGACCAGTCAAATGCGTTTCGCCCAAAGCAGTTAACAATCCATCCGTTATTAATTTGATCCGGAAACGAGTCATGTACCCATGCTCTATCAGGTTCCATGCAAGAACCACCTCCACCAATTACGATTTCATCGCTAGCGCATGGTTGGAAGTCAGCATCTGTGCCATAAAGACCATCGTCTCGGATGGTGGGCTGGGAGACATGAAAAATTTTTGCCCAGCTACCGGATTGGCAAAATAGAATTTTTCAGAAACATGCGGCTGTTGATGGGCTATAAGAGTATGGCCCCCAAATCTCTTGAACCATACCTCCTTTATAGCCGTTGTTTATACAGTAACGACTGCCGCAAGCCATCATCCATCCAACTGGTCCCGCCCATCCTTTAGAGAAATCTGTCGGGCTATGAGTATCCCCACATAGACCCGGCTCAATAGATGAAGTTGAATCTGATATAGCACCGACAGTTGTCACTATGTATGTAACTTTTGATTGCTTTGACCAGCTACCGGATTGGCAAAATCCTATTCATTTGGAAGCACTACAAACGAGCCACTTACATCTATCGAATTTGAGTTCACGCAGAAACTAAATTTATGCGTACCTGATGGGAGAATGAACGCGCAACTGGCGGACGTCGTTGAATTTGTAGTCGCATTATAATTAAAGCCACAAACTTTACCATTGTAACTCGCCCCTGCGAATGGTGGATTTGTTGTGTTGCTGGCTATCAATGACATGAATACCAGCGATTTTTTCGACAAAATCAGATTGTATGTTCTTTGCGGTACGCTGGCGTATGAGCACAAATTTGGCCCGACTACGAACCCCGATCCATCAAAAGAATCATTATAGGCTGTGGGAACTGGGGGCCGTGCCCAGCTACCGGATTGGCAAACTAAATGCACAGCATACCTGGATTAACGCATGGACCAAGGCTGCCGTTGTGAGCAAAAGCTAGCAAAGACCATGTTCCATCAGCATTCCGTCTTACCGCTGCATCACCACCACTGTTAGAATTGCCGAGATAAGAGATTGCACAGAACTTATACTTCTTTTCGGCTTTGTTGCACAAATCAGCCGTAGGTCGAACTACCCCAATCCCCAGACGGATTTATCCCATACGGACCGTTTGCGGCGTGCCCAGTGCTGTGAAGCGATTCAGAATCGCTGCACAGATTTGAAGCTCCGCTACTTGCCGGTCAAAGTCCCGTGACTTAACCCGATCTGCCAGCAATTTGAAACAGTGCATCTTCGTTTCGACCAAGCTGCGGCGATGGTAGCCACTCCACTTTTTCCAGAGCGCGCGCCCCAGATACTTCACCGCTCGTAGCGACTCATTGCGAGCCTGATTGCCCCGTAAATTCCCTTTCCAGAATTGGCCATTTCGACGTGGGGGAATGATGGCTGCCGCCCCACGCTCTGCAATCGCTGCGTAACATAGGCGTGTGTCGTACGCCCCATCCGTGGTGACGGTTACCAGTCCCTCTCCCGCCGGAATTTGCGATAGCAGCTCTGGCAGCATCGTGGCATCTCCAGTGCGATTGTCGGTCACTTCCATTGCCCGGATTTCCAGCGTTTGCGCATCTATGCCCAGATGCAGCTTGCGCCATTGGCGGCGGTAATCAGCGCCATGCTTTTTCACCTTCCACTCGCCTTCACCCATCATCTTGATGCCGGTGCTATCCACCAAGAGATGCAGACAACCTTGCTTTTTCTGTACCGGGATGCGGACTTGCAGGTCTTTCTGGCGGCGGGAAAGCGTGCTGAAGTCGGGGACGGCCCAGTCAAGGCCAGCCAGGCGCAACATACTTTCGACCATACCTGTGGCTTGCCGTAGCGCCAGGCCAAAGAGGCATTTGATGGTGAGACAGAACTGGATGGCAGCATCAGAAAAAGTTAGCTGCCGTCCCCGCCTGCCGGTAGCCGGTGCCAACCAGTTCATGCCTTTGTCGAGCCAGAGAAGGAGCTGCCCTCGTTGCTTGAGGGACTGGTTGTATGACTGCCAGTTGATGGTTTGGTACTTGGGAGGAAGGGGCTTGCTCATGCGGTCATTCTACCGGACGGACGCAAGCACTGATTTGTGCAACAAAGCCCTTCTTTTCTGTAGTTACTAAGCTCACCCAACCGATTTTGTCTTCGCATACATAAGTAGACGTAGCGTAATAACTTGTCCCATAAAAATCAGCGTTAGGCACCAGGGTCGTCCAACCACCGGATTGGCAAGATGAGAATAGATACGCTATTTTCGTTTAACACAGTATGAGATAGCAGCTGCAGGTGTATCAGTTCCAGCGCCATAGCAATTTACGATCCAACCATCTGCTGGGGCTATCTGTACGCCCCACCATTGGGTTCCTGCTTTGATTGGTGCGGATGCGGTCAATTTACCGTTAATTGCATCTTGGCACATGCCACCACCAGAAACCACGACTTCATCCGGCGAACACCATGCCACACCGGCATCTGGAAAACCATTCCAGACATTGCCAAAAGTGCTTGTTACTGTACGAGCAGTCTCCATCGAAAATGATTTTGCCCAGCTACCGGATTGGCAAAATGACGTTTTAAATCATTCATCTATCTGTATTCAGGTTGATACTTTCTTTAAAATAAAGTGTTAAGCGTACTGACTGGCAAGCGGGTCGATCATCACCACCTTTGCTTCATCAACTGGGTCAAGGTATTGATCTGGTTGAGGAATTGGTTTTGCGTCGCGCATAGATGTGAGTATTTTTCGGAGCAAAGTGTCTTGTGCGGCCTGGATGGCGTTCTCTCTCGATGGCGCATGCATGACAAGGCCTTCGAAATCTAGCAGGCGTACTTCGATGTGTGTTGGGTGTTCTTCGATACTGGCCGGATAAGGGATCAGATTGTCGAGGACCGCTTGCTTACCTTTGTGTTTGTTCCCTTCTAGTTTTCTCACGAGACGCTGAGCACGAAGATGGGTATATCGCTTGAGCATCGACAGTGATTTGTGGCCACTGATTGCCGCCACCTCAAGAAGGTCCAAAGTTCCAAGCTCGACCAGGCGACTTATCGACTCGTGTCTTAAGTCATGGAAGTGAAGATCTTCGATTCCCAGCTTGATCAGCATAAAACGCCACGTGCTCTTCAGCCCGTTTGAAGAATAGGAGAGGGCCCTACCTTTGGTTTTAGCGCCAAGGCGGATTAGGGCGTCCCTGGCCCGTACTGACAGGGGTACATCGCGCTTGGTCCCGTTCTTTGTCTCGGGGAGATGGGCTATGCGTGTCTTCAGGTTTATATGCTCCCACTCCAGCTTGAGAATCTCGCCTTGCCGCATGGCCGTCTCCAGTGCCAGGATTACGATCGAGTACAATTCGGGGTTTGAATGGTTGTGGCAGTAGCGAAGAATCAGACGCTCTTCTCGTGCTGTTAGCCGGCGATCGCGCCCTGGCGGAGTTTTGGGCTTCTTGACGTTCTTTACCGGATTGCTATCGCAAACACCCCACTCTATGCGTGCGATGTCCAGGCAGTTGCTGAGCAAAGACATTTCTAGGCGGACAGTGGCCGCTGAGATGTTTTTATTTGTTTTTGGATTTATCTGGGCAAGGCGTTGGTCGCGGTAGGTGGCAACGTCCACGCTCGTGATTTCTCTGGTGATAAGGTTGCCAAGAGAGGATCGGCTGAGTTGCTCAATGCGGTAACGCTCTTGGGCGTACCCTTTCTTGAGGATGGAAACACGGTTGCGGTAGTGCTCTAGGGTCTCTTTAAGCTTCTGATTCTTGTCCAATCTCTTCCACCTTCGCTTGGATTAATGCAGCGAAGGCCGGGAGGGATATGCCAAGGGCATTGCAAAGGCATACAATCGTGTCTAGCGTAGGCGAGCGCTGGCCTAGCTCCATCAAAGAGACGTAATTTCTCGCGAGGTCGGCTTCAAATCCAAGCTCCTCTTGCGAGTATCCTTTTCTCCTTCGAAGGTCTCGTAAGACGATTCCAAAGGCTCGGTTGTGCGTATGTTGGCTGTTCATCCCGGCCTTCCGATAAGGCCGAAATTGTCAAGGGGTATCCCTCTCTAGTCCTCCAACAATTAGTGGAAATGTTAGGAATAATGGTGTAGTCGAGTATTAATTGTGCAATATCGACTTCGATATGCGGCCAGCATCGAGTGACTGAAAAATGCGAAAAGCCGACACAAGGTCGGCTCTTCGATTGAAGGATGAGCATTCTACAAGCGATTTGCCACAATCATAAGCCCCACTGCGATTGAGTGGCGACCGTGGGTCACAGGGGTGATGTTGATAGTCTGACTGAGCGCATCCTGGACGAATGTGCCTCCACCTCCGGCCAGGATGACGTAGTCGATTGCCCCCTTGGCGCGGGTGGTCAGTTCCTGGAATTTGCGGAGCTGCACGTTGCCGAAATCAGAGCAGACAGAAGCAACTTGCTCCTCGATTGCATGGGGGATGGTATTGATCACTATTTTCTTCTCGCGAAGAGCACGCTCAAGTCGTTCGAAAGGCGGCTCTACCTGAGTTTTCTCGCGCACAAGCGCGCCGAGCTGCTTGACCATAAAGCGGACACCCTCCGCCGAGAAGAATGCTCCGCTTACGGGGCGGCCACCTTGAATTAGGGCGTAATCGGTACTGTACCGGCCAACATCCATGACGGCGACGCGGACATCCGATTGACTCAGTTCCGGATTGGTGGAAGCCACGCTAAAGAATGCGCCGGCCGGTTGAGGCAAGATGCGGACCTTGCTGCCCTCAGGTAGGTGGCTGGTAAAGAGTTCGGCCACTTCGGTGCGCTGCTGCTCCGTCGCTTCCGACGGAAGCCCGCCAACAAGGCGGATCGAGCCAGAAATACCTCTGCGGCGAAGCTCGTTGATTGCGCCTAGGAACAGGGCCTCGTACTCGTCCGTTTTGGACCACTCTGAGAAAATGCCAGGCTCGGACAGCCCGTGAATCTGGGCAGTGTTGCCATACCACCATTCTTCTCCGTTGGAGAGGGTCACCGTTTCATGCTTGGCCCGCTCGCGTTCGTCATGGTCAGTCAGCAGCTGAGATCGGCACGCAATGGCCGGAATAATCGGCAGCGTCTCTTGTGCGCCATCGGGGGTCGTGTAGGCCAGCTTGATGCCAGAGCGACCGATATCGATGCCAACTGCGGGTAGGGAGATGATGTTCATGTGCCTATACTCCATTTAAGGATGCTTGTTGTGTCTTTGTGACAAAAAGTTTAATAAGATATATACTAGAACACACATTAATCTATCAAGTGACCGGGATGAAAAGATTAGTTTTGATGCTGATTTTTAGCATCTCGCTCGCGTCGGAGTCCGTTTTTGCGGAAGCCCCACCCGAGCACTTCGATGTTGTGAGGACTGCCAATTGTGCTTTGGATGCGTCCAAGCGATTCGAGATTCCTTATTTGCTGCTTATGGCGCTCAAGGTGAAGGAATCCGGCGTCCAGTTTACAAACCCTCACGTCACCCGTCGTAATAGTAATGGAACCTCTGACAGGGGTTACTGGCAGGTGAACGATTTTTGGCTTCCTAAGCTCGCCCCGTATGGTATAGACCGAGCCAGGCTGTACGACCCGTGCGTCAACGCCCATGTCGCCGCGTGGCTAGTCCGTAGTGAGGTGCAGCGGAAAGGCAGTTGGGAGGGGGGGATTGGTTCATATCACAGTCCTACTCCATGGCGTGCTAGGGCTTACGCAGCCCATGCCATGCAGATTTGGGCAAAGCTCAAGCAAGATTATCCAGGGTGGAATTGATGGCACGATTGATCATCACGGAAAAACCAAGCACAGCAAAATCAGTGGCCGAGTTCCTTGGTGTTGCGAAGAAGACCTCAGCCTTCTATCAGACAAACTCGGGAGACTATGTCGCTTCCTGTCTTGGCCATCTGATGGAGCAGTATGAGCCTGAAGATTATTGCCAGGAGTGGAAGAAGTGGGATCTCGGGGTATTGCCTATGATTCCCGGAGAGTGGAAAAAGCGCGTGCGGAAGGACGGCAAGCAAAAGGTTGATGCCATTAAGCAACTACTTCCTTTGGTTGATGAGGTTGTCCATGCCGGGGATGCTGATCGGGAAGGGAATCTGCTGGTGGATGAGGTGCTTGAGCACCTGCATAATCGATTGCCCGTCAAGCGCCTTTGGCTGTCTGCTTTCGACACGCTGAGTATTAAACGTGGTATGGAAAACATTGTCCCAGAGTCTCAGTATAAGGGCTTCAGTTTTGCGGCAGAGGGGCGTGCGCGCTCTGATTGGTTGATCGGTATGAATATGAGCCGAGGCGTGACCAAGCTCTGGGAGCAAGGAGGTAACCGGACAACGCTGCATATCGGGAGGGTAAAGACGCCTGCGCTGTGGTTTGTCTACGAGCGTGAGATGGCAATTGCCAGGTTCAAGCCGGTTGATTACTTCGTTGGTGAATGCATTTTTCAGCACGAGAATGGTAGCTTCAACGTGACCTGGTGCCCGCCGCAAGGGGTGCCAGTCGATGATTCCGGCCGGGTCTTGGACCAGAAGTTTGTTAAGGATGCCATCAATAAGGTTTCGGGTAAGGCTGGCGTAATCACCAGGTTAGAAACCAAGCCGGGAAAGAGCAATGCGCCATTGCCGTTTTCTCAGGCAGATATCCAGAAGAAAGCAGGCCGGCGTTTTGGTCTTGCGCCAGAAAAAGTTCTGGAGATTTGTCAGTCGCTGTATGAAACGTACAAGCTTACTACGTACCCCCGGACTGACTGTGCATATCTGCCCGAGTCTCAGCTCGCTGATGCTCCAGTCATTCTTGATGCGCTGCGTTCAAACTTTGGTGATGCTTTCCCAAAATTCAGTTTTAGCACTGGTAAGAAGTCTCGCGCTTGGAATGACAAAAAGATATCTGCTCACCATGGGATTATTCCTACATCTGAAGTTCGCTCCCTTGCGGCGTTGAGTCAAGACGAGCGATTGGTTTATGAGATGATCGTTCAGCACTACCTTGCGCAGTTCATGCAGGAATGTCTGTTCGAGACCACAGAGGTTGAGGTGGTGTCTGAGTCTGAGCTTTTTGCAGCAAAAGGCGTTGTCGAGATTCAGGCGGGGTGGAAGGCACTTTTCCGGAGTAAAGGGGATAACTCCGAAGAGTCCGAAGATGAAAAAGCGGTAAAGCTCCCGGAGATGAATCAGGGCGATCCAGGCAAGATGGGGAAGGGAGACGTACTGTCAAAGCGAACTACGCCGCCTAAGCCATTCACTCAGCCTGACTTGATTGATGCAATGCAGAACGCACATCGATATATCGAGAATCCGCAGCTGAAGACGATGCTCAAGACTGTGCAGGGGATAGGGACTGAGGCCACCCGAGCCAACCTGGTCAAGGAACTTTTTGAGAAGGGATACTTGGAAGAGGTCGGGAAAGGAAAAAATAAGAACATCAAAACCACGCTAAAAGGCAGAGAGTTATGCGAGTCGTTGCCTGATCAGCTGCTCAGGCCGGACATGTCAGCTTACTTTGAAGAGCTACTTGGACGTGTGCAAAGCCAGACGCTGCCGTTGCCCCAGTTTATGCAGACGGTTGAGGCCTTCGTTGTGAAAATGCTCGATGAGATGAAGGCCGGGCGTGGGCTGAAGAAAATCCCGAAGGGAGTAGGAGCGCTAGCGCCGGTCGCTTGCCTTGCGCCGGGTTGCGGGTTGCAATCTACGCGGCGCAAAAAGAAAGATAGTGCTGCGCACTTTTGGGTTTGTTCAAACGGACACTTCATGGACGATAAAGGCGGTAAGCCAGTGCCTCGTGAGGAGGTGGACGCGAAGTGTGAGTGCGGTGGGAAACTGTCACCTCGTAACGGGCCAACTGGCAAGTTCTATGGATGTTCCAACTACCCGACTTGCAAAAAAACTTACAAGCCTACTGGTAAGAGTAGTACAGGCAGTCGTCGGAGCAACGTTTAAAGGGTCGTTCGGAATGCCATACTGTATACTTCGACCATTCTAGAGCGGTATCTATTGCAATATAAGTATTGGGGCTGTAATGACTCAACAAGAATCTCTGATTCCGGCTGACCGCCAAAGTGATAGCCTGGATGTTTCGCCGGAAAGCAGACTCCCTGCCGTGCTGACGTTTCCAGATGATCGGCCAATTCTGGGTAAGGATCTTGATGCATTCAAGGACTATTTTGGCGCGACGGTTGCCCAGGCATTGGCTGCCTTGGGGATACAAACCCATGGTCGGTGGTCAACGATTGTGAAGAAAAATGCCGAAATGCCCGTGGATGGAGCGATCGCTAACTTGGTACGATGGTATGCGGCGCATCCGGAGCGATTCCCGTTCGGGCAGGTCGATATGCCGACGCTTCGCCTGCGCCTTCAGATCAACCAGGACTCGTTTGCGCAACTCTTTGGCCGGCGTAAAGTTGCAGTCTCTCACTGGGAGAGAAAGCAAGTTAAACCCGAGCCTCAAGTGCAAATCATTGCGCGAGAGATGGATGATCTGCTGAAATCCTACGAAAAGCAGGCGGAGCAAGATCGTGACAGCGCATTGATGATCCTTCAGCGTCTCATGGCGAAGCTTGACGACGCCGCTGCTGATGCGGCGATAAAAGGCAAAGACGACATTCTGGCTTGCATGCGGTCTGCGATCGAGCTTGAGGCCCAGAATGTTGCTGTAAAGCAGGATACGACGCCGCACAGCTTGGATATGCTTCACGAGTTCATGGATATTGCAGCATTGAACTCTGCGCTAATCCCGGCCCCCCCTCCTCGTCGAAAAGGCGTTCGACAGCAAAAAGAGTCGCCGAATCAACAGTGAGAGCACCCGGCCCGCCGCATGGCGGGTTTTTTATATGGGCTGTTTGGAGTTGTTTATGTCGTATGCGAAAATGTAATCACGCAGACATTAATCTGAAAGGATGACGAGGCATGAGTACAAATAGAATTGTTGTCGTAAGTCTTCCGCAGGAGGAAGTTATCTTGGGGGCGCTGAAAGCGCAGTTGCAAGTTATCGGTGACTCGTATCAGGCGTCATACCATAGTGACCAGACTGTTACCCTGATTTCTGATGCAGCTCAGCTTTTCGATTGCAATCTTTCCCTATGTGATCAGGGGGAGGGGCTGGTCGTTGTGGCAGCAAAAGAGCGAAGAGAGCGATCGAGCGATGAGTTGTTGGCCAGCATTCTATGCGCCTACTATCCGAAAACGGATGATGAACAAAATCCGGGTCTTATGATGGCCAAGCATGCGATCAATGAGGCAACAGACTTTCAGTTTGATGAATGCATACAGCATGAAGTGGTGATGGCATGTTGCCATGCTGTTGGTGCCTACATGTTTGCCAACTTCACTCTAGATGATATCGACCCAGGAAGGAGTGGTGATCGATATGAGGAGTGCCGCAAAAAAATCATATCCTTCGTCGTGAGCACTGGACTTGCTGATCTGGTGCTTGGCCGGAAGGCTAAGTAGGTGGCCAGTGAACTAAGTAGCTTGTTTACGCTATTCAAGTGACTGGGGTAGGTGATAAGTAACCCGCTAATTGGCGGGTTTTGCATTCGTGTTGTTGTAAAAGTTTGATTTAATATATACTTGGATAAACATTTATCTGATAGGTGCGGATGTGAAGCCATCTTTTTTAGCCTTAGCAATTCTGCCGCTGGCATTTGCCAGTTCAGCTCTCGCAGACCAGATTTCAGGTCCGCAGGCAGAGGTGATCATTGCCAGGGCTGTTGAAAATGTTGCAAAGGATGCTGTTGTCCGATTTCACCCCAAAGGAACGTTTGTCACTTTCCTGAAAGACAACGGTGCGGATGCACTGATGGCGAACATCCGGGGCCGTAGGACAAAGGCAGTCATGGCCCTGACTGGGGTCATGTTTGAGGCGGGCTGCAAAAAAATGGCCGGGGACTACTTCCGGTACAACTACCAGACCACACCAATGGAAGAGAAGGAACGGTTAGACGTGCGGTTGAAATTTGACCGTCTGGCCGGGCCGGGGTCTGCGTGGTGTACAGAATTGGGGGGAGATGAAGATGAGGCAAAACTGAAGTGTCATAAGTCGTCACGTTATCCAAAACGGCAGAAGAACGTGTGGCTGAAGCTGGCACAACAAGCTGAAGTCGCCAGATCCAAACGCAATGCGTATTTGGCCTCTATCAAGTTCAACCGATACGACTATGTCGCGGCGGTTACTTCGACAGGGCTGGATATCTTCGACCCTGCAATGCAACGGCCGGACAATGCGGCCTGTGCCGTTATGGCGGACGAGATGAGTAAGTCTCTCTTTCTTCGATTGAGGCACGACAAGGTCGATGAGGCTTACTACGTTCAGTACCGAGTGGCCATTGAGGCTAGCCGTGAGATATGGCACAAAATGGATGCACTCGAAAAATGAAGACGTTTACCACATATTTCGTTGCGACCACTGTAGCCATTGCGATCGGAAGCGCAGGGGTTGTCGGTATGTCTTTCAAGGCAGGTGCCGCAGCAGGTACTGGTGGAGTTACCAGCAGCGGGAAAGCTAGCTTTTGCTTTGCGAAACCTTTCACTGTTCCGATGCGAATCACCAATCATGCAACTGGGGCTCGTAAACACCCGACGCTGGGCATTACGCGCCCTCATTATGGTGATGATATCGGGATGCCGTCGAACACCCCAATTTACGCGCCAGCTAATGGTGTTGTTCAGAGTGTGGCGTTTAACCGACCAGGTGCCGGCAATTACATCGCAATTCAGCATCCGAGCGGCTACCTGACCCGTTATCTGCATCTGAACTCAATCTCTGTGAAGAATGGGCAAATGGTCAAAACGGGGGATCTGATCGGGTACTCCGGGATGACCGGAGGGGTGAGTACAGGGCCCCACTTGCACTGGGAGGCTCACACGCCAGTCTATAAAAACCCATTCCCTCCGGTTGGGCCGAGCAGCCTACTTTGTGATGGTGCATCTCCGGCGCAAACGGAGGGTGAGGCTAGTGGGACGGGTGATCCAGCACAGACAGTTCAGTGGCCGCAAGATACAGATGCGCCAGATCCTGAGTGGGAAGCTTGTCCTATCCAGCCGCCACCGATGCTGCCTCAGGAGTGGCGTTTTGATGATCCTGGCCGCAAAACCAAACCCTATTAAGTGAAAGGTTTGACGAAATGAGTATCGGAAAGAAATTCATGAGTTTTTCTTTTAAGAAAAAAGCAGCAGTAATCGTTCTAGGTGGAGCGCTTGCCCTTGCCCCGACGGCTGCGTTTGCTGACTGGAGTGATATTTTCGGGAAAATCTTGAATGTAGTGACGCAGATTCTTGAGCAGGGGTATGCCCAGCTCGAAGCGCAGGTGAAGCAGGGGGAAATTACACGAGAGGAAGGCCAAAAAAGCAGGGATAAAGTTGGCGAGGAAGAAGAGAAAAATCGTCAGCAACAATGTGAATTTTGGTGCGGCAAGCCTCTGCCGAGTCCGGGGACCGTGCCGAATGATGCGCAAAAAACAGGTTCACCGGGTGCTGCTGTAGCTGCTCGTCGTGACTCTACTGCCAAGCTTCAAGCCATCACAAGCAGTATGGCTGGAAACATGGATCAGTCTACCGCGATCCAGGGTTACTACGGGGCCATGACTGGCTGGTATCAGGCAGCCAGTGCTGATGAACGGCGTCAGGTCATGCAGCCGCTGTCTTTTGAGCCTGGCTATGTGCCGACACCTAAGGAGAGGCAGATGGCGGATTACAACGCCAAACTGACTATCGGCCTTGAGCCGACTATTCCGGCTTCGTCTGATCAGGTTGGCAAGAATGCAGCCGCACAAGAGTATGAGGCTCGCCGAATTGGCTACAACTCGGCGCAACTTGCTGCTTACGACAGTTATCGCCAATACGATATGTCGGCGGAAGAAGTAAAAGCCATTTCGGACGTGCTTCTCTCGATGTCCCAAGAGACGGTTGAGGGAATGAATCCTGGAACTGCCATGAAGGCCCAGGTACAGCTGCTGGCTATCCAGTCTGGCCTGCTATTGAGCCAATACCAGTCTGCTCTGCGTCAGGAGCGGTTGTTGGCTGTAATGGCCTCCAACAATGCTCGATTGGCTATGAAAGACCGTCTGCGCAAGCTGACACAAGGTCAAGCTGTTCAGAGCTTCGAGAAATAAAGGCCATTTCTATGAGTATCAGCAAAGCGAAGTTTTGGCAGCAGGCAGGAGGGGTGACTCTAGCCTGTGCCATCGGCTTCCAAATGGTGCCTGGCATTGCCCCGCTGATTGCTGTTGCCCGCGCAGACGCGATGGCGGCCACTTCTGTGCAATCAAGCGCGTATCTTGCGCAGCGACTCGACGCTCTGGCTGAGAGTTTGGTGTTGAATAACTATGTTCTGCTACAGCAGAAATATGTTCAGCAGCAGATAGACAAGCTGATCCATGAGGCAAATGGTCTGCCGGTCTCTGTTGGGTCTGCCATTTACAAAGATGCAGTCGGCAATTTTTCTTGGATTGCCTCTTCGCTTTCTGAGGCAGCAAGTATTGGATATTACGGGCAACCTAATGCAATTGCCAATGAGCTTGTGAGTAAAACAAAAGGCATTCTTATTCAAAATTTGATGCAAAAATATTCTGTTGATGAATTAAATAAAATGTCGAATCAGCAGATTTCACAAGCAATGAGTAATGATTTTTCATCGGCATCATCGCAGTCGAGTGGTAATATTGCTTACAATTCAAACAATCCAATTATTCAATATTTGAATAATATCAGTTCTGATTCTTTTGTTCAGTCCTTGACGGATCAAGCTAAGGTTTATTTTAAGCAACAGGCTGAAGATTACTTCAAGGTATGGATTAGAAATTTTATCCAAGAAAATATTACAACAAAGATCTCTTCTGAGACTGTAAAAAGCATTCCTTATGTCGGTCCATTCTTGAGCTGGTATCTCACTCAGCGGCAGAAGTGGATGAACAATGTTCATCAGAATGAACAGAAGCAGGAAGAGGGTAAGTTAGATCGTAAAAAAACTGAATACGAAAATGAAATGAAGAGACAGGAGGGTGATTTGATCTGGGGTCGTACCCCGCTACCATCCTATCCACGGCAGATCGACTCCTCCGTGTTTGGCACTTCCGGAGGGATGAATTCGAATCAGCGTGTTATTGAGCAGTTCGCCGTTCAAGATCGCGGGTCTTTGGCCGAGTGGCTGTTCTACGGTGACAAGCCGGTATCGGTCTACGGCTGGTTGGCAAATTACCCTGCTGATCGCAGGGCGGAGATCATGAAACCATATGTCATTGGCCCCAGGCTGGATGTTTCAGGCAAGCCTGTTCCACCATCTGACGATGATAAGGAAAACGTCCGGCGAAATGCCTGGTTGACACTGGGGATTGAGCCCACTCCTCCATTTACGGCTCAGCCCGGTACACCAGGTTTTCAGGAGGAATTGGCCGTGCGGGCGCAGTACACCTCTGTGGTGACGCAAAGCTACGACGGCTACATGAAGGGTTGGATGTTCCAGGATCGAATCAACCAGCTGATGAGCACAGTGCAGATGTTTACCCCTCAGGTGGTTGATGGACTGAGCGTAGGCCAGACAAATGGATGCAGTGCGATGTTGCATCAGCTGTCGTCAGAAGTGCAGTTGCAGATATTTCAGTCTCAACTTCGTTTTGAAAGGCTGCATGCGTCATCGGCTGGGATGGAAGGGAAGATGATTCGTGATGGGCGCTTGCGTGAGCTTGGCCAAGGCGCACCTGTCGGCACTATTGCTGGACACTAGGAGGAGTTATGAGTGCTTTGAGTGAAGGAGCCAAGGGTATTGGCTACGTGTTTTTAGAGAGGCTTCTCGGGTCTGATGCTCTTGGGTATTTTGGCATTCAGGCCAGCGGGGTAAATTCCGCTCCGATGACATCCGGCATGGCAATGGCGGCAGATGTCGCCTTGTGGTTCATGCCGTTGATCACCTTTTATATCTTAGGGATGGGCTTGGTTTACTCATCTCAAGAGGGAACTGTACTTGGGAAGCGCTGGTCGGCAGTAATTGTGCCATTGCGAGGTGTCGGTGGTCTTATGTTTTCTGCCCCGGTTGTTCCCGGTGGATTGTCCGCTATCCAGATATTCGTGGTTGGCCTGGCACTCCTCGGTAATTACATCGGTAACGAGGCGGCAAACGTTTTGGCGGAGAAAATCTACCAACCAGGCTCTGGATTTGTACAGTCGAAAATGACAGCACCGATGACTGACAATACTGCGAAAGCAAATGCATTTGCGTCACTTACTGCTTCTGAAGTGTGCATGATGGCAGCCAGAAATCTGGGCTATGGCTCGGGCACGCCAACTGCGGGGGTGGGTAGCAGCACAGGCTCACAGGCGACTGGGCCTGTTTCTGCTGCGTCTGAGTTGTGGAGTAAGGCTACCAACGGTAGTCCCAGCACTGGCCCGGTGACGACCTCACTGTCCACAATTTGCGGTGGTGCTCAGGTTAGTGCTGGGCAGAACCCTAATCCAGGATACCCGACTGACGTTATGGATTGCAGTGTCACGGAATACCCGTCGGTTTGCACAGCTGTGCAACAAGTCAACCAGGATTTTAAGGGAAAAATTCAGTCGAGACTCCAAGCCAATAAAGGCATCCTGACAGACCGCGATATGTTCCAGCTCGCGCAACAATATCGTGATGCAATGACAGGCGCGATTAATCCGGATCTGACCAACGTAATCAGTAAAAATGCTGAATCTGTGAAACAGATGGGTTGGCCTGGTTTGGGCAATTTTTTTCAGAAGTACGCAGCTGCCAGTGGTGAGTTTGACAATTACATTTACCACTCTTCTAACCCAAAGTTCGATTTCAAGAATATTGGTGATGCAACGCAGGCAGGTATGGCGCTTAGTGATCAAAGCCAAATGGCATTCAAACGTGCGGTGAACACTTTCGACTACACTTGGGAAGGTGCACTGAGATCCTCTGGAGCGATAGTTGATGGCATCGGCAATACTGCGGCTGATACGATTACCTGGGCGCAGGTTGAAGGAGAGAATAAGGTTCTGCGTGGACTGATTTTCGGGGTGGGGAAGAGTGCTTTTGATGTTGGTTCTATGGATGCTGTTCAGCGCCTAGGCATATACATGACAATGGTAGGCTCACTTACGCTGAAGTATTTGGGTGATGGCACCGCACCGCAGAACAACGACAGTATCGATATTAAGTCTGGCGAGGCAAAAGATACCGGAAGCTCTGATAGCGGCCTAGTGAATGCGATCAAGTCTCTTGGTGGTAGTGGTGTTGCTGACATGATGCGGATGATGGCAAAGCCAGCAATGCTGGCAGGTCTTGTCCTGTCGATGCTCTTGCCTTCTTTGCCGACCATTTACTTCGTGCTGATGACTTTGGAGTGGGTGATCTGGCTTGTAGTCGCCGCGATGGCATCTCCGCTATGGATGATTTTTCATATGCTTCCCGATGGTGATACGTTGGTGAGCAACAGAGCCGAAACCGGCTGGGGATTGCTGGCCTACATTGCGCTTTTCCCTTTGCTTGTTGTCTTAGGATTTGGTGCCGCGATGACTTTGTTCAATGTGGCGATTCCGTTCGCTTTTGAAATGATGATGTCCATCACCAGTTCTTCAGCTGTTGGTGCAGCAATGGATATTGCTTTTAAGCCCCTAGTGATGTCGGCCGTTGTGATTGGTGCGACTTTCCTAACTATGAGCTTGATCATCTCGCTTCCGCATCGTCTGGCTGGGTGGATCAACATCAATCCGCAGAGCGACAGCCTTCATGAAGGTAAAAATCAGTTGGCAGTGGTCAACTCACCCAAGCCGACAGATGCCACTCCTAGTGGAATGAATCAAGGACGCGGGCCTGGCTGGATGGCTCAAAAGACGGGCGGGTGGATGCCCAAGGTGTTTGGTAAAAAATCTTGATGTTTGATGTAGATAGAGCGCCTGGATAAAATCCAGGCGTTTTTTTGCGTGATGTGTCTGGTCAATTTTTTAATGCGAAAGGGCTTGGTATAGTGGAAGCATGAAAACAGCGAAGGAGAGATGAAATGAACGCAGCCCTGAATATGCTCGGTTTTGTAGCGGAAATGATTACCTTGCCGTTCCGCTTCCTGATGGCTGTGCCAGCCGTCCTGTTCAAACTGGTGAAGCCGTGGTTTCCGCTGGTTGTCCTGATGTACCCAGCATTTCACGTCGCCAAGGCGGTGAACGAAACGCACCCAACCTTGAGCGTGGCTCTGATGGCCTTCGGTTTCCTTGTGTTTGTCGTGACTTTCTTTCGCGCAGCGAAATACTACCGAGACAACTAAGTCGATTGCCTGTAGCCCCGCCGATGAGTGGGGCATCCTCACTCAAGGATGCCTCATGAGCGCAAAAAAACTCACCTCCGAGCAGGTCGCCGCTCGTGAAGCTCGGGTGGCCAAGACGGCGCGACTGACGGAAATCATCTGCCCCCTGCCTGACCCACGGCACACAGTTGACGTGAGTTTAATAGCCTGGAGCGCCAGCTGGACGGCTACGCGAGAGACTTTGGTCTAAATCTAGACCCTGACTTTCAGCGTGGGCATGTTTGGACTGACTCGCAGCGAATAGCCTACATCGAGGGTTTCTTTCGCGGGACTGTCGGGAATAACCAGCGGATCATCCAGTTCAATGCCACTCACTGGAAAGATGACAATCACGGTGGTGATTTGGCGAACGAAATTCAGATTGTGGATGGGTTGCAGCGTTTGACAGCTATCCGAATGTTTATGTCCGGTCGGCTCAGTGCCTTCTGGATGGTGGTTGATGACTTCGCAGACTCTTCATTTAACCCGCGTCGGCAGAGCTATTGGGTGAAATTTGCCATTCATGCGTTTACACATCGGCGTGACCTCCTTCGCTACTACCTTGATATCAATGCTGGTGGTACGCCTCATAGTAAGGACGAAATCGACAGGGTATCGTCATTGTTAGCGGAATGTTTGTGATGGTCACTTTTTTGGGGGTACGCACCTTGCTATAGTGGAAGCATGAAAACAGCGAAGGAGAGATGAAATGAACGCAGCCCTGAATATGCTCAGTTTTGTAGCGGAAATGATTACCTTGCCGTTCCGCTTCCTGATGGCTGTGCCAGCCGTCCTGTTCAAACTGGTGAAGCCGTGGTTTCCGCTGGTTGTCCTGATGTACCCAGCATTTCACGTCGCCAAGGCGGTGAGCGAAACGCACCCAACCTTGAGCGTGGCTCTGATGGCCTCCGGTTTCCTTGTGTTTGTCGTGACTTTCTTTCGCGCAGCGAAATACTACCGAGACAACTAAGCTACCCGACAATGCAAACACCCCGCCAGTGCGGGGTGTTTTTTTGGGGTAATCATATCAATCAGGCAGTATTCCTTTTGCTAAGTCCGAGCTGTAAATCATGACGCCGCTTTCGCCTTGCTCGGCCAGTGCGGTGAAATCCCGCTCAAAAATATCACGAGCCCCTGTTGGGATGACAACATCAGGAGTACATTCATGGCTCAGTTGTTTTCCTGCAAGAAATTGCTGGATGCGTCCTTTGTCGCACGCATGAAGGTGGTATTGACCGAGCGCTAAAATGGCAATGAATTGTTCGCCTTCGTATTTAATTAAGAGGGTCATGTTGTTTTCTAGGGTTTGAATAGTCCAGGATATGGCGCAGAGTACAGAGGCAATGCTGCACCTATGTCTGAGTAGGTCATGCTGCCGTTTAGGCAGTAGTTCATGAGCAGTTTTGAAATGTCGAACTGGTAAAACAGTTTTCGGGGGCGATTCATGATAAGCATCTGGCCGGCGTCATTAATTGCATCCCGTATCTGTTGGCTGGTTTGCAACATGCCGTAGCCTTTGTTTTTGAAAAGCTCTGCCCCTGACTCGAACATGACTGTTTGTAGGTTGTTCATGCTTGCCAAGTTCTTGGCAATCCCTTTCTCCCAAGTCTCATACCAGATGCCAGACATCCATACTCGTCGGACAGCATCGCATGCATCGGGTGTGGGGGTGCCATTGGACTGGAAGATGATTTTTTCGCCGACTTTCCAGTACATCGTGATCGTAGCTGAGGGGCTGCCATCGGCAAGCATGGCCAACTTTGCAAATCCAAGACCGGCTTGCATTCGGCCTTGGCTGACAATGTAGTTTGCCCTTCGAGCTTGAAGGGGCTGGTCGGCCATTTTTTTTTGCAGATTTGCTTTCGCCATGTCAATGGCGCGGAGGCCAGACTTAACTAGCAGGTCGCGCCCTTGAGCATAGTTCTGGGGAGCTTCGGCGCGGTATGGCATGGACAGAGGGTTTACTGGCTGTGTATCAAACAGTGGCATGATTACTCCGCTATAATGTTTGATTTAATAGGTACTTCAATATAACATATATCTGAGCAATAGGATTAACCTGTTATCTGAAAGGTGGCGCAATGAACCAAGAACCGCAGCACGGGCAAGATTTTGGTGAGGCAGAGAGCCTTGCCTTGGATGGTGATGATAAGCCAGGAGAAGGCGTGGAGCCCCCCGCTGCACGTGGATCTCAGCGAAGGATAGAGCCGAATGACGACCTGAGGTTCGATGAGCCGGGTGACTCGCTGGATGTGGCTCAGCCGCACCACCCAAAGCGTAATATCACCCGAGTTGTAATGCTCGCGCTAATTTCTCTTATCGCAGTCGGCATGGTTGGAAATTCTGTATGGCACAAGTATCTAGCGCCACAGCCCATTCCAGAAACTGCCGCACCATCGTTCCAGCCGATTAATCATGCGCTGGACAAGAAGCCGGCTGCATCAGCCCCGCAAAGCGAGGCAATAGGTGATTTGGGGGGAGGGGGTGTTGTTGGTGGTGTGGATAGTGGAACGGCTCAAAATCAGCCTACTCCGCAGGCGTTGGTGTCATCCGCTCCGCAGCCGACACAACCGGCTTCAGCTCCGCTTCAGCTGAAGGCGCAAGCTCCTCTGTCGTCGCCTGCTCCAATGGCGATTCAGCAACCCAAGTTCGCGCCGTCTGTTGGCGGTCAGTTGGCTCACCTCGCTCCATCAGCAAAGGCCATTACCCCGGCCCCAGCTGCTACCAGTGCGGGGACCTCGCCAGCGCGTGTTCCGGCAGCCAAGATGTCTGCATCTGAAGAATCACTTGAGGCCAAAGTGGAGCGCCTAGAGCGAGAAGTCCGCAGTCTGAAGGCGCTCGCAAAATCTGGCGCACAAGGTGTTCGGGCGGCGAAAGATGGTCAGCAAAAGAAAGTCGCTGATGGTGCTTCTGCACATAGGGTTGTCGGCATGTCTGCGGCGTCAGTCTGGGTGACGCAGGCGAATGGGAAAACGGCCGAGCTGAAGGTGGGTGACCGTTTCAAAAATGGTGAGGTGATCCAGAGTATTGATCAGCAAGCCCAGATAGTGGAGACGGATCGCGGTCGTTACAAAGTGAGTTTTTAGCCAAGGTCACTTGGTTGGGGGTGGGTCTCTCAGGCAGCATCCCCTCTATATAGGCACATAAAGGGTTTTGTCATGCGTAAATTTTTCGCCAAAATGCTGCTCGGGGCTGATACTCTCGGCAAGCTTCAGAGAATTCAACAGTCCGAAGTATTGGAGGCAGAAGCCGGCAAGGCGGCAGATGGTTCTGTTGCCGAAGCTCCCAAGGTGAGCACGCCGACCATCACCCGTGATCAGATTCGCTCCCTTATCGAGATCGACATGGAGATCCATGGCAATGTCTTCATCGGTAAGGGCGTAAAGGTTTCCGGTCGTGTTATTGGCAGCTTGATTCCGAATGGCGGTGTTGAGGATTGCGATCCGATAGTTCTCGTCAGTCCGGCTGGCCATGTGACTGGTGATCTTCACTCCCGTGTTGTTGTGGTTGCCGGCCACCTGGATGGTGATATTTACGCTGACCATGTCCTGCTCATGCCTACTGCAAAAGTGAATGGTACGGTCAACTACCGACACACGCTTCGACAAGATATCGGCTCCGCCCTCTCGGGGATGGTTCGTCGCGTTGACGACATTCCACTCCTCGACAAGCCGCCAAAGCCGGCTGAAATGTCTGCTAAGGTGATTGATGCTGCTGCTGAGGAGGTTGTGCCTACATTGAAATTGGAAGCGGCTACCCAGTCCAGCGACAGTGTTGTTGCTATACCTGTAAGGACTGCCCGTGCTGCTTCAAACGGTGCCCCTCAAGATATTCAGCGCCTCTACGAAGATCTCAACGTTTCCGCTCCTGGTGCGCATGCGGTCGGTGCATAGCGGCCCATAACAACGAGTGCCTGACCCGCCCACGAATGGGCGGGTTTTTTATTGCAGGTTTCTTTAGCAAGTTATACTATCGTTACCACTAAAGCATATCAATTAACTGAAAGGAAGTCGGCATGCAGACGCAGTCTATTGTCGCTGGTGGAGGGGTGTTCCCCCTGAGAGTCCCGGTTGACGCACTCTCCGAAGACGAGGCCCGTGAGATGGGAATGGCTGGTCCTCTGCCGGCTGAGGCGCTTGACGAGGAGGAGGATGCTCGTTGGGCTGTGATGCCTTTCTTGAAGGCAGCGGTGGAGCGGATGTGCGTCATGGTCGTGCTTGCTGAAGATCATGACGTGGAATTTGACCCGCTGGATCAGCAGGGCTTGGAAGGGGTTCGTGCCATGGGTACGTCTCAGGAAGATCCTTTGTTGGCGCATGCCGCCGATGACTATCTTTCAGCGTTGACAACATTGTCTTCAATGAGCGGGCGATCCGTTGCAGATCTTCATCGTTCGGTGGCTGGCTTGTATTTGATGGAGGGTGAGTAATGACTGCTCAAGAGAAAACTAAGCGCAATTATGGTAAAGAGGCTGCTGACAAGGTAATCAAGCAGATTACGGATGCTTTGGCATCGGGAGCACCGCTTCCGTTCAATGATCCGATGATGCGGGTGCGCCACTTTAACCCCGTGTCCGGCACTGTGTATCAGGGCATCAACCGTTTTTTGCTGCATGCAGCCCTGCCTCAGGGGTCGGCCGATCCGCGCTGGATGACGTTCAAGCAGATGGAAGCGCTTCAGCAGAAGAACCCAGCTATTCGCCTGAAGAAAAATGCAAAATCGGCGATGGTTGTGTTTTCAAAGCCGATCATCATCAAAGAGCCTCAGGCTGGCTATTCCAATGATAGCAAGGGTGCTTCGTTGGCTGATGCGCCCATGATCGAACGGAAGGTTTTCGTCCTGAAGGGCTATTTGGTCTTCAACGGCTCGCAAATCAGCGGGCTGCCGCCTCTGGTGCATCCGCAGCATTCTGCTACCCATGATGGCGAGCACATCTTTAACCTGGGGAATGCCATTGCTTCTGAGGCCGGCGTTCGTGAGCAGATTGTTCCCGGCGTCGCGGCCTATGCGCCTGTTGCTGACGTAGTGAAAATGCCGCCTCCTGAGCATTTCAAATCGCTGGAAGATTACACGGCTGTTCGTATGCACGAAATTTCGCACTGGACTGGCCATGCCTCCCGCCTGAATCGGAATCTGCTTAATGGTGCGTTCGGCTCACCGGAATATGCCCGCGAGGAATTGCGAGCAGAAATTGCGTCAGCAATTCTGGGCGGACTGATCGGCTACAACAATGATCTGTCGAACCACATCACCGACCATGCGGCTTACATCCAGAGCTGGCTGTCTGCCTTGCAGAAGGATCACCGCGAAATCTTCAAAGCGGCCAACCAGGCGGAGCAGATCGTTGGCTACTTGGGCGAGCTGTCGCCTACCTTGGCGCATCTGATGGCGGCCGAAAATCAGTTCGTCCAGCAGAACATTTTCACCGCCGAAACCTTCTCTGCCGAACAGGAGAAGGAGCTGGGTGACAGTGTGGCGAGCCAAGCCGGCGTAGAGGCTGCTGCCCAGCCGGTGCAGGCGGTTCCCGAGGTACGGGCCGCTGCTGTTGAGCAAGCTTCCCCTTCGCTTGGCCAAGAGAAGCCCGCGCAAAATGTGGTGGGCGTGAATCACCTGGGCGAGGAGCTTTTTGAGGGTGAGGCGGGTGTTCGCTCGAAGAATAGCCGGGGCTTCTTGTCCGCTGAGCCGATCCCGATCATTCCGGGAAAGTTTGGTGCGCCAGATGTGCCGAACCGAAGCGCCGAGTGGTTGACTGTCCATGAGTTGGCCGCACGCCGTAATGCATTGATGACAGATGTCTCGTTGCTGTCCTCTGCTGAGCTGATGCCGATCTTGGCTGGCGAGTACGAGGTCGAGGCCATTTCTGACGAGACGGATACTGAAATTCACCGGCAATTTGCTGAGTGGGTGGCGGGGAGCATTGAAGGCGGTGCTTTTGACAAGCCGGCCCTGACTGGCGCAGATCTGTTCCGGAAATTCCTCAAAGAGCAGTCTCAGGTGGTTGAGCCGTTGCTTGCTGCGGACGAGGAACGTCGCCGCATGGATCGCGTGAACTCTGCGATCGATGCTGAAGCGACCGATACGGCTGTTGCTGAGCCGGCCGCCTCCATTGGTGGCCCTGCGGAGCCTGAAGCATCTTCGTCGTTTGCCGATCGCACCATCTCTATCCAACCCTTCCGCGATGAAAAAGGCGGCTGGCTCAAAGTTTCTCACCAAGATTTCATCGATCTTGGCCTTGCAGACAAGATCAGTGGTGAAGACTCTCGGATGACACCAGGTGGGATCTATCTGGCGTTCAACGAAACCGATCCGGGTTGTGACGCGCAGCGACTGGTTGAGGCGGTCGAGGCCGCAGGCTGGGTTGTGGACTTCCAGCAGTACGTAGAGTCGCGGGAATCCCAGATTCGAAGCTATGCCGCATATTTCGCTCCGCTGGTCGGCTATCTGCCTAAAGTGGGCGATCGCCTGAAGCTGGTGGAAGGTGTCGCTCGCATTGAGTCGAAGTCGCCGAATGGCAGCTGGCTGGCCATCTTTGAGGGGGAGAAGGGCAAGCAGAGAGCTTTGAGTTCCGGCCGTTTCTACGATTTCATCGAGAACGTGGTTGAGGGCGATTTCATCAAGAAGGCCCCGGCGTCGCCCATTGCAGAGGAAGAGCAAAAGGCTGTCTCGTTGCCTCCGGCACAGGTAGAAGAACCGCCAAAGCCAAAGGCAAAAGGGCGACTGGAATCCGTGGTGAGCGGCTTCTAAGGCTGTCTTTTGAGGAGGGCATCGGAGAATCTGATACCCTTCAAATTGTAATCTTGCTGCTTGGAAGGACTGGTGATGAATATCGACACGATTCTCTGCAATCTCATGGACGGTAGGCGGGTAACGGAAGATGAACGGCAGGCCGTTGCTGCCAGTGTCAGGGCGCGGCTTGAGGCCGGGGAACAAGGCGATGATTTGCCAATCGCAATGAGTGCGTTGGGTTGCGACTATGATGCCGCATGCAATGTGATTAGTCAGGGGGACGGGATGGCTGCGGTTCGGATGATGGATTCAATCCTGGGTAAGGATGGCACTGCAACGTACATGGTGCAAGGTGCTGAGAGCGCGATCGAGAAACGAATGCATCAAGCGCTGAAGGATAGCTGGAAGTATGTAAACACCCCCTTCGTGAGCAACAGCGCGAAATCTAAGGTAGGGGGCTTTGTGAATGCTGAGTCAGTCGCCGGGCAAAAGATAGGGATGTTGTTTGCCATCCAGACGGCTTGGCCGTTTGTGCATGACTCAGGGGGTCTGGCGCTGAAGAATGAACTACGCACCCTCCTTGGCCACGGCGCTCAAACTGGTGCGTACTATGGGTTTGTCGAATCCAATAGTGGTGATGCGGAGATCATGGAACCCTACCACGTTGAGTGCAGTGAATACGATCACAAAAGGGCAGGTTTTTTCGTCAAAATCCCCTCCGAATTTTTTCAGGAATTTATTTCCGAATTCCCCCCGCTCGCTGAGCAGTTATTTTTTCGTGAGGACCATAACGGCCACCGAGTGGTATCTCAGTTGAGCCAGCAGGAGCTGCGGACTGAGAAGGCCTATCTGGAGTGGCTTATCCATGGCCCGCAGAATGATGGGCGTTTGACTGCTGACAGCTCTATGTATCTGGATTTTTACTTTGATCAACTTGAAGAAATTGAGGCCCGTATTCCACAGAATACGACCACCAGCAAAAGCCCGGCAGTGAGTAGACCCTCTCTGGGTTTTTGATGGCGTCACTTGGTGCGGCATACCTGCCTCAGGCAGAATATGCCGCATACAACGAATTCGGGAGTAATGACATGTTGAATGCAAAAAAGGCGGTCGCATTGGCAATCGCGCTGGCGCTAACCGGTTGTGCTGGCATGCAGAGCGCGGCCAAGAATGCGGCCATCCAGGCAGGGTTGCCATCTGGCGTGGTGAGTGCGATCGATATCGGCGCTCAAGCTGCCGGTGCAAATGCATTGCAGCAGGCCAAACTGGAAGCCCGGCATGAGAAGTTGCTGCGGGAGTCCACTGGGCGAACTCGCACGGGTACTTACGACTACCAGGCCACGAAAGACAGCGATTACGAGCTGATTGACGTGGTGGACAAGGCCAGCCTCCGGCCGGGAGAGTGTGGCCGCCTCCGCGTGGAGGTTCCTGTGAATTTGCTGACTCCTGTGCAGTACATCATTCAGCAGTCCTCGACCGTTGAAGGCGATAGTGCTGAGACTATGGTGAAAACCAATGTCTTCTACTACGCCCGCTGTAACGATGGCCGGTTTGTGAAAAACCGCTGGTACAGCATCAAGATGAATGTACTGACCCCCGACCGCCGACTTGTTGCCTCCAAAGTGATGCAGATCCGCTTTTTGAGCATCTAACGAATGATGTGTGCCTGCTTGAACCGACCTTGTGTCGGTTTTTTTGTGGCTATGAGTGCTTGAAAATAGCCTAATGATATATAAAAAGTTTGATATAATTCATACTATGTGAAACATATAGCTTTTCCAGAGGGTGGGATGAAAGAGGATATTGATGCGCTAGAGCGCGACCTCATCGGCTTCATTGATGATCGTTTCATGGGGGTTGAGGACGGGCTGGGCAAATTGATTAATTTGTCCGAAAAGCATCAGCGGCGACTTGCTACCGGCGACCTCAACATCAAACGATTTTTGCCGCAGTTTGTAGGATGTGTAGTGGTAGTGGCCACGCTAGTAGGTGGCGTGGCCGGAGCTGGTGCTTGGTATGTGCAGCAGGAAAAGATTGACTCACTGAAGAGCCTGTCCGCTCAAAGCCAGGTCGAAAAGGTGAAGGCTGTTGCTTTCGATCGCATTTATAACATGGCTGATCCGCGTCTGAAAAAAGCGATGGAAGCTGAGTTTCAGAATACGGCCGGCCAAACAAATGGAGTGCCGCAATGAGCAAGAAAGATGTACTCAAGGCTATGCAGGAAGAGATGGCTATTCAAGGCTACAGCTACTCCTTGCGTGAGATTGAGGGCTTTGTAGATGCATATAACGAGATGCTCTACAAATTGCTGTCCTCAGGGTCGTCCGTGCAAATTCCCAAGGTTGGAACCTTCAAGGTGAGTCTCCGAGCTGAGCGAACCTGCCGAAACCCGAAGTCTGGGGTGAGCGTTCCGGTGCCGGCGCAGTTTGCTACGAAGTTCCAAGTGTCCAATATCCTCAAAACTAAGTTGCAGCAGCTGCGAGCGCAGTAAGTCCTGCCGGAGAGTATCAATGCCTGTACCGATGCGCCGGAGTCAGGTGGAGCGGGACGTTGTCCCGTTTTCACATAAGCTATTTGGTTGGATACGCCGCAAGGAGCCTAGTTTCCTCTCGGCCGTGGGGATTGCTTATCTAGCATGCCCTGTCTTTCCTCTTTTTACGCTTATTGGAACGGCCGTTGCAGTTGCTCTGGCCAGAGATCGAGTAATCGATCATCCTGAAGGCCCATTCTGGCGACCGGTGGCCGGCGGCGATAAGAAGCTGACCTGGACGCGAATGGAGGGCCCCCCTGACAAGGGTGGGAAGGGCGTCTGGTGCATGGGCAATGCAATGGATACCAAAGAGGAGATTTGGGTAACGGACGATACGATTCGTGCTCACATGGCGCTCTTTGGAACCACTGGCGGTGGTAAGACAGTCGCTCTCGAAGGGCAGATCTGCCAGGCGATCGGCCATGGTTCAGGCGTGATTATGGTCGATGGTAAGTCTGACCCGAAGACGTGGTTTGACATCGTCACCATGGCAAAGATGTACGGGCGTGAAGATGATCTTCTCGTTCTTAACTTCATTTCATCAACTGGCTTTGAGAAGTTGGCAATCCTTGATGAGGATGATGCTGACACAGCCAAAGAGAAGCTGGATCTGTTGGGCAAGATCCATTCAAACACGTTCAACCCCTTCACGTATGGCTCAGCCGACACTCTAACGGAGCTTGTCACTGGTCTGATGCGTCCTGAGGGTGGTGGTGATGGCATGTGGCGTGGCCGTGCCGAGGCCATGATTCGTTCTCTGATGCGTGGACTGGTCGCGATGCGCGAGGCCGGCAAGGTAACCCTGTCTGTTCAAGTTCTCCGGGATTACATGAATCTCGACAAAATCGGATACCTTGAAGCAGATGAAGGCATACCGAGCTATGCACGCGAGCAACTGAAGAGCTATCTGGATGAGCTGCCGGGCTACAGAGATGCGATAAAAGTCAAAGAGACTGACCCGGCAGCATTCGGCCAATACTGGGAGCAGGCCACGAAGCAACACGGTTTCCTGACTATGCAGTTTACTGAACTGCTTGGCCTGCTCTCTGGTACGTACGGGCATATTTGTAACGTCGAATGGGGTGATGTTGACTTCCAGGACGTGGTTTATAACCGACGTATCTTGTACGTCATGCTTCCGGCGCTGGAGAAAGCCCCCTCGTCTCTGGCTAACCTCGGCCGTTTGACCGTTGCAGGCATTAAAAATGCATTGTCTGTTTCCTTGAAGGGTCAGTTGACCGGCACGAAAAAGGACATTGTGGACTCGCGGCCAACCAACTCGGATACGGCACTGCTGGCCATCATGGATGAATACGGGAGCTACGCTGTTGAAGGTTTTGGTGATGTTGCGGCTCAGGCCCGATCTCTTGGCGTGAGCGTGATCTTTGCTGGCCAGGACTTCCCATCGTTCAAGAAGGGGTCTGAAATTGAAGCCTCCCGGATCTTGGCCAACACGGGGGTGAAAGTCTTCTTGAAGACTGAGGATCAAGAGACTGCCGATATCGCTATCAAGCGGGCGGGCGAAGGGGTCTACGCCTGGGCGGGTGGTAAACGACTGTCTGAGCACTCAGACAAGATGGTTGATACCGGGGATGCGAACTACCGGGAAGAGAGCCGGCTGACATACCTCGACCTTGTCGATCTGGCCGAGGGCCAAGCCTGGTTCATGAACAGAAACCATCTGATTAAGATGAACACGTTCTATGTCCAGCTGGATGGGAAGGTTGTCCAAGAGGCCAAGCACAACACGCTTTTCCCGCTCGGGACAGACCTGGCGCGAGCAGCCACTGCTGCGCGGATTATGCAGGACGTTGTCGGTATTCCGGAAAGAAACGAGGCCGGAGAGAAGACAGTGCGCCTCAAGCGCCGTGGCTTCATCGATGTGGATCTCCTATTCAAGGTTGCAGAGCAGCAGGAGGTTCCGCTTACCCTTGATGATATGGATGAGGGGGATGGGGAAGCCGATGGCAGTGGTGGGTCGCCGCCAGCCAAAGGCTCTATGCCGGCCACTCCTGCTAGGCCGGTTGTGTCCAAGCCTGCCCCTGCAGCGGTGACGATTGCCGAACAAATCGACATTCTGAATGCCGAGCATAACCTGGCGTCTCAGGTGACGACCGTAGCGAACACTATCAGCGACATACTCGGTGATGTTCCAGCAGCCGATAAAGTCGCTGAACGGGAAGAGTCGGCGATGGCTAATCTTTCCATGGCCGATCTTTCATCGTTCGTTGACAGCCTGATTGATCAAGCGTCCCAAGAGAAAGAGGGCAATGTGGAGGATGGTGATACCGACGAAGAGGGCGATCAATCTGGTGATGAATCCGGCTCCGGTAAAACAGGATCAAGCTCTGGTGGAGGGATGTCGCTCACGCCGGATACTCAGCAAGGGACAAGTTTGCCGCTGACAGGCTTCTCTGCGGCCGCATTCTTTGGTGTAACTGGAGGTGGTGGCGATGTTGGTGGGGCACTGCGTGAAACTGAGTCTGAGACTGCTCCGGCAGCGGGGAATGAGGACATTCTCAGCATTGATGCCTTGTTCAATTTTGGCCATAACAGCGGAGGCATTGCCGTAGCCGCTGCGCATGATGAGCAAGCGTCTGAAGAAGAGGGGGGGGGCGAGGGAGATTCTGCCCGAGGCGCTGTCGCTTCCGATGGCGGGATGCAGCTTGCCCCGACCTTGGCCGATCCTGGAGTGGATCAGGACGAAGAGGTCCTTATGGGGGAAGTTGCTCGGGTCAGTGATACCATCAGCGACGTGCTGTCGAAGGCTGCCGACGATGATGATAGCCTCGATGAGGTTGATGAGGCCGCAGGCCAGGTGATCAAGAGCGATCGTGGCAATGATTTCTTGAACAGTCTGATTATGGAAGTTGCGCGGGAGGCGGGTCTATGATGACCAAAGCGAAAATTTTTGACCTGTTGAACGGAGTGATGGCAGGGGAATGGGGCTGTGAGCGACAGGTAAAGGTCCAGAAGGAGCTTTTGACCAATGTCTGGATCGCTCTGCCGGTTGACGGCGATGAGCCGGCAACGGTGTATGTCCACCATGTTGATCAAACGGCACGGGAGCATTATCCCTCGTTGATGTTTGCCGTATATCCGGATCTGGGGGTAGCAGACCTTCTTGAGGTGGAGACTGGCGAGTCTTTGGAAGTGGTGATCAAGGCTGTGGACTATCGCCCCAAGGCGAAGATTGTCCTTCTTGATGGTGCCAAACCTGTCTATGACTCGCCTGATATGGTGGCTTCCAATCAGGCAGAAGCAGAGATGGAGGCATTGGCTTGGCTTGAGGAGCGCATCTAGCGCCGGCCGTAGCTGCGCTTGCGCATAAAGTGGGGCAGTAAAAAGGCGGGCTTCGTGCCTGCCTTTTGTTTTTTCACCGAGAAAGAGTGGCTGGTGAATGGTATAAAAATAACGATGGCCAGAATAAAAATATCTTAATAGTTGAATTTCATACCTCTTGATATTGCCAGAATTTTGGCGGGGCTAGTCGATTTAGCGTGGCCATGGTCAGTTTTTTGACGCCGGCTTCTGCCAGCTGGCTGACGGCAGCATCGTTACCAGAGACTGAGGCATCAATCAGTTTTCGAACGACGAGGGTGTTGTAGTGCATTTCTTGCGACTGCCCTTGATCTGCCGAGTGGTTCCCTTTGCTGGTGGTGCTGGTTACCGGCATGTTTGTACGTCTGGCCACCTTGATAAGCCGTGCTCTATCGTCTGGGTGTACTGGTGCCAGCCACGGGCGGCCTGTGGCATTTAGCCTCTCATCGATAAACCAGACATAGGGTTCGACTTGGTTCCAGCGGTTTTTGTTTGCGTGGAGCACGTAAGCGTCGGCGTAGCACTCCTCACCTGGTGCTGCCCGATCGTGTGCAGCGATTTTCAGCCTGTCCAGGAATACCGGCTGAGGCATCGCTCTGACAATGACCGGTTTGCCGGGGATGATGTCGCATACGTCAGTTGGGTGAACGACAGTTTTATACCCGCCTGGAGCCATGACTTCTAGTCGGTCATTGACGACTCGCTGGAAGTAGAAGAATGGCAGCTCCTCTGGCCGGCCAGCTCGAATGCCAAAGTACATTTCGGCCATTTCTTTGGTGTCGTTGATCTGGAGGCGATCAAGCGGGCGTAGCCCGAGGTGTTGCGCGATCATGCTGGAAATCCTTTCATCTACGTGTCGTCCAGTCTGGCAGTTGAGATCTCCTTGAAGAAGTGACTTCGATAACAGGGGCGGTCGCTTTGTAGCAGCTGTTGCGGAGTGGAAAATAGAGGCATGGTGAGAATGGCACATGGAGTCGTCATGCAATCTTCTTGGAAGCCTCTGGATCTGCCAGCCGTTGATGTTGCGCGGTTGAGGCGAGGCGCTGCCGTACAAACGCGCTATTTTTTCGCAGACAGCGTGCCAGGTAGTAAGGCCACTGTTGTTCGCATCCAGAAGGATAAGCACGGCAATTATTGGGTGCGCTGCAACTACGGGAAAAACCTGTCCGGGCAGTCGCTGTTGAAGTGGATGACCGCCGATGCTCTCGCGCATAGTTGATAACAAGGGGGTGTTTGTGAGCCAGATTGAAATTGCACTTGAGATTGCTCTGAAGGCCTACAAGGGCAATACGGACAAGGCGGGGCAGCCTTATATTCTCCATCCATTGCGGGTCATGGCAAAAATGCCAGACGAAGTCAGCAAAGCAGCAGCCGTATTGCATGACGTGCTGGAAGACTCGGACATGACGGCCGATGATCTGAGGCTGGCGGGGATTTCTGAAGCTGTGGTATGGGCGGTTATATGCCTGACCAGAAATAAAGGCGAGACCTATTCAGATTTCATCGACCGCATTCGGCCGGAGCCTGTGGCCAGGCTGATCAAGCTGGCTGACATCGAGGACAACCTGAATGTTCTTCGTCTGCATGAGCTAGTTGAACAGGACCTGCGGCGCGTGGCCAAGTACCACCGTGCTTGGCTTCGGCTTAACGAAGTACAGCACGGCAAAGCGGGGGAACATCATGGGGGTCAATAACAAAGGGCATGCGATCTGTAAGCATTGCGGGGCTGAGTATTCGATTTTCACTATCTTCAACCGAGATATGCAGGGGCTGGCCAAGGTGTGGCGGCGACGGCATGAGCGAGGATGCGAAAAGAGAACGCCTGCCGAACGAAGGAAGTGGGCAAAGCGAAATGCAAGCACCGACGACGGCGAGCGTGCGATTTGGGTCGATCTGGATCACCCTGGCTTTCAGGATGTATCGGCGGAGGACGCATGCCTTCAGTCTTGATTGATGGGGTCGCGTACGTGCCCCAGCTGACTGACGCCAGGCTGAGGCTGGCTCTCCAAGAGCTGGTATCCATCCAGTATTTTCAAGAGAAGCACAAGGCCATTGCCCAGTCTTGGAATGTTCTGAATGCGCTGATCCCCGAATTGGCCGAATTGGCCGCTCGTGATCCAGCAGCCGCATTTGAGAGAATGCACGAGGTGTAGCCAGCCCCTGGACGATCGGGGAAAATCAACCATTCACTAGCCGGGTTACCAAGTCATGAAAAGCTCTGACGAACTAGCCGCATCTTTTCTGGATAGCGCTGACAGTCACAAGCGCCGAAGTACGCAGCTTAAGCGAGTAGCCGGAGGTCTGCGTACCGAACTGAGCAACGCCCAAAGCTCAGGGCTAACACAGAGCGAATTGGACGTGCTTAACAAGGCGGCCGTATTGCTCGAATCAATGGCCGAGCGATATGGCCGTGCTGCTTCATTACGCAAGTCGCTCCAGGTTAAGCAAGACAGCCTGACGGAGCAATGCACTGCTGCAATGTCTGATACTTTTGGGGCGCTTACTGCCATTGAAGACAAGGTGGCTGTTATCGCCTCAATTCAGAGCTACCAGCTTCGTGCCGGCATGGTGGCAAATCTGAGGGATCTGGATTACTACACTACGGATGCGCTCAATTCCTTGGCCTATTCTCTTGCCAAGGTGGCGACTGATAGATCCGTGTCTGATGTTGTCTTAGAGGCCTGGGCGAAGTTCAATGAGGCTCGCCCTGTCCTCATCGAGAAGCACAGGGCGATCATTGCAGACCTGGCCAATACGACTAGATGATGGTTGGCTAATTTTGTCAGCTTAGTTTCGTCGCGATAGACGGGAAGTAGACGAGAGCCTTGATGCCATGGCGCTTGGCTTCGCGCTTTATGCTCGTGGTTGAACCAAAGCCATAGAGGTGTAGCTCTGTTGCTCCCATGGCCACGGCCTCAGTTAATGCAGACCGGCACGCGGCAATTTTCGTCTTGTGAGGATTTTTGCGGAATGCGCCCGGCGTGGCCATTGCGGCATTCTCTTCTGCTTTTGGCACGTGCCAAAATAACCCGTCTTCCTCGAACACCGTAAATTCTGCTTTCATTTGAGCCTTGTAGTTTGTGACGCGCCTTTAGTTGAGGGGGGCTTTTGCGTGGTTTTCGATGAAGCCTTGCCAGTGTGCTTCCAGCCTAGCTTGGTCCGTCGCAGAGGCCAAGAGGCGATGAGTATTAGCTGCGCATAGGGGCGCAAGTAATCATCTTCGAAGCTTACTATAAGGCAGCAGCCAGCGCTTGCGCCGGGGTATTTCTGGGTGACGGCAAAAGTGGCTGACAATAGAAAATGGCCCATCCGGGCCTTGTCTGTGTCATGTTGTTTAGCGGCGGGATTTGATTGTTGCCATACCAAATATCATGAATGTGGCAAGCATGGTCATGAGCGGCACCGCGATGGCAGAAACGATCAGCATGAAGACGAAATAGGGCAGGATTGCATGCAGGACGAATCCAACTGCGAACGGCAGGGCAATGACAAGCGGGGCCGGCCAGAATTCGGTTTTTTCGCAGTAGGCAGAGTAGATGTCCCAGACCAGGAAACAGTAGGCCTGAATCAGTTCAAAAGCTCGTTCCATTATGACGTTCTCCTGTACGCAATGCATCTATATTACACGGAAGCAGGCTGATTGGCGTCATGCCTGTTACCGAGAGGGTTGATCGACCAGATCGGAGCCTTGCGCTCGTATTCGAAACGCTCGATCCACTGAAAAAGGTCGAAGGAAAGGGTGGTGTCCTGAAATAGGATTGGCCCAATGATCCGGTCGGGTTCGCTGATTTGAAAGCGGAGCACCTCCCGAATGGCCAAGCCCATCTCATGGGGCGCTGTTTTGTAAAGCGACATGTAGTGCGTTTTGTCGGACCACGCACCATAGATCACCATCCGCAGTGCCAGTTCGATATCGGCCTCCGCGAAGAGAATGTTCTTCAGCGAGTGACCATCCTTCCGGCCGGCAGAGCGAAACTCATAGTCGCTGCTCAGCACCCATTCCAGTTCATCGTGGCCGTTGCATGCGCCTACGCAGTAAAGGCCTTCATCAGTATCAGCCCAGCTGAAGGATTTGCGCAGGACCTCAATAAAATCGATGCCGGCGATAGGGAACGGGTCATCTTCAGCCGAAATGCTTGCCGGGAGTTTGATCAGTTTGCCGGTATTCATGCTTTTTCTCGTGTTGATTTAGTCTCGGCATAAAGCCAGGACGGGATCATCTTTATCAACGCCATTTGCTATAGCCATTGATCGGTAGTTGTCGTGTAACACATGCCCGCCATCAGTCACATCGCCGTGGTAACGGCCCGCAATATAACCAAGGCGCACAGAAAGATTGTGGCCAGCGCCGCGCAATAAAAACCCGGCACAGGTGGCGGGTTTGCTCGTGCCAGAGGCGTGACAGCCAAAAGTTTTTCCTGCCATATCATAGGCAGTGTTTGCAGACAGCCGGAAGGCTTCAGCTGGGAAAACACCTACGGCGTCTTTCCGCCAAGGACAGTCTTTGCATGGCTTTTTACGGTAACCGCCACGGCCGCCTTCGACAGTCACTACCTGGTGATTTTCGTCGGCAAGCCTCTTGTCGGTGACAACGGCGTGTGGGGGCATTTTAGACATGGTTAAGCCGTTCCAGCGTAACGGGCGGTTTGGACATCATAGACACTTTGGTTTGCGCTGAGCATAGTGAAGCTCTCCCTTCAAAAATGACTGCTGACTATCAGCTTGCGGCTGCCCGCAGTACGGACAGAAACTAGCCGACAGAGGGGCATCCACCTGGATGCCCCTGTCCAGCCTCATTTGCCTTTGCTTTCGGTGGTGGACTCAGCCGGATTCTCGCCGTTGCTTTCGCCCTGAGTGGCGAGGTCGTTTTCTGCCTCTTGCAGCTTTTGCAGCAGAGCTTCCAGCGTGACGCGGGTCTCCTCTTGGAGGGAGGCAAAGCCGGGGTCTTCCTTGATGCTACGAGCGGCGTGGTATAGATTGTTGGCCTCTTTTTTCAGCACCTTCTTGAGCGCAGCGCCAGGGAGGTGCTTGTTGGTTACCCGATTGCCACCTTTGGCTTGAGCCGCAGCAAGGCCGGCCTGGAGGCGCTCAACCGCCTTGCTGCCGTGTTGGCGCATTTCCTGAATCGCAACAGCTGCGGCAACCTGACCGCTGACCACCATGTCGCGGATCTCTGCCGGAGCGCCGGCCAGCAGGAGCAGACCTTCAACGTAGGTAGTTGTGAAATTGGTTTGCTTCGCGATGGCGGCGATTTCCCAGCCGTAGCGAACCAGCCGCTTGAAAACGATGGCCATTTCGTACGGGCGCAGCGGTTTGCCAGAGTTGGAGAGGATCAGATCCAGCGTCATGTCCTGGATGTCGGTCCCCTGGGAGGCCACAATCATCGGAACACGCTTGATCTGCTGGTCTTCAGGGAGTCGCTTGTTGGCCCGCTCAATGGCCTGCAACCGGCTGTGGCCGTTCTTCAGGTAAATGATCAGCTCATCACCTTCCTTGGCGACAAAGCCTTCCATTGTGCTCTCTTGGCGGTAGCCATTAGCAACCATGGATTCAGTCAGCCAGTTGATGTGTTCCTCATACTCTTCATCGTGGATGCGGACGTTGAAGTTGGGCATGAGCTTGATCTGGCTGAGTTCAACTTGCCACAAGTCACGGGATGGGGTACTGAGAGCAGTCATCGCTTTTTTTGCGCTACCTTGCACTAGCGGCATATCGAAAGCATCGATCGGGAGTTGTGCCTGTTCCATTTCGGTCATCCTTCTTGGTTGCTTGTTGATGCTGTCATCCTATCGATTTAGGGGGCGCGCCAACAAGTGACCGTAAAAATAAATGCCGGCACCTGGCCGGCAGAATTGGCTAGATGTTAGAGCGAAGGGCCGCCCGGCGTGAGGCGTCGGGTTGGTGTCGGGGTGCGTTGGACTTCGGACATGCGGCCTACAGTGTTCCCGTTAATGTCACGCAGGGTGAAGTCGAGTTCGGTTTCCTCCACCTTGTCGGCGGCGGACGCCAGGATGCGGGCGACTTCATCTTCGAAGCCTTCATCTTCGAAGGCGGCATTGTCAGTTTCGATCGTCAGCGAGAGATCAGCATTGAGTGCATGACTTGCGTCATCGGTACTCAGTTTTCCGACGGTATTGCCGTTGATGTCGCGCATCGGGAAGTTAGTTTGGCCCTCTGCGTATTTGAAGCTGGCATCGCGCAGGATGCGAGCAACTTCGCTGTGGATGTCATCTTTGAAGGCATCATTGCCGGTGTTCAGTGTCAGTCTGATCATGTCTTGTTACTCTTTTCTACTGTTGGGTGGGACTGAGTTTTATGGGCAGATTGTCTCACAGCACTGCCCAGATACGACATGGCCGAGAGATGGCCATGTCTGAGATTGCTTATTGGACCAGGACGCTGCGTGAGCCATTCGATTCCATCGCCGAGACTATGCCCTCATGCTCCATTCGCTCGATCAAGCGTGCAGCACGGTTGAAACCAATGCGGAGTACGCGCTGCACGTGTGATATGGATGCGGTCTGTGAGATTTTTACGGTTTTGACAGCCTCTTGATAAAGCTTGTTATCGTCAGTATCCGGATAGGTCTGGTCGGCTGCCGCCGACTGCTTGGCGGTTGGCTCGCTCCATGGGCTATCCGCATTGCCGGAGGCAGTGTTTTGAACCATGGTGACGTTGGCATGGGCTTGACTCTCTTCCACGCCGCCCATTGCTGCAGTAAGGGCGTCTATCAAATCGCCCAGCTCTTCTGCCATCAGCAGGAATGTCGCTTCGAACAGACTGGCGAGGTCGTCTCCTGCTTGGCTTGCCTCTTCTTGCAGCACATCCAGAAACTGCAGTTTTTTTAGCTGCAGTTTGTCGGTCAGCACAAAGCGGATGCGCTCACGGTAGATCAGCCCCAGCTCGGTGACCTGCTTGCCTGCTTGAATGTGGTCGCGGATTTCGTCGGCGGTTAGGTCTTGGCGCTTCACTTTGATGATGGCCCCGTTCTCGCTGCTGTCTTTCAATGTCGCTTCGTTGTCTAGCTCAAAGCCGTTCGAAGCCTCACTGGCTGCCAGCCAGTCAGTCATTACGCTGTGTGCTGACAGATTGGTGCGCGGCAGGGCTGCAGGAAAGGGCGGCAGCGCCTCGCGCAGGGTGGATACCAGGTTTTCTGCCTTGCTGGCGGTGCTGCTATTCACCATCAGCCAGCCGCGCTGGCTATCGATATAAGCAGTTGTCCGCTTGAACTTGGTAAAAGCTCGGGGTAGTAAGTCATCCGTGATTTGCTCTTTTAGGGTGGTCTTTTCCTTGCGGCCAACCTTGCGTAGCTCTTGCGCTTCGATCTGTTCGACTTTCTTTTCGAGATGGTCGGCAATGACGCCGGCCGGCAGTACCTTGTCTTCTCGATGGAGACTGACCATTGAATAGTCGCGATGGCGGTAAACGTGGCTATCGAGATGGCTTGCAGGGGGTATCCAGCCTTGGGAGAACCAGTCCAGCCCGTTGCAAGGCTGGAAGGGGTTGGCTGCAAGCGCCCCATTGAGCTTTTCCAGGTCGATGACAAAATCCGCTGATAGGCGGAAGAAAGACAGTTGCTTGAACCAGATGGAGGCCATATCTACCCATTCCCTTTCAAATGAACCCCACTCTTGTGAAGTGCAAGATTAAACTCTGATTGAATAATAGGTATAGTAAAGTTAGTATCATCCAATAACAAGTTACCTAATGGAAATGAGGGTGATATGAATCCGAATGCATGGCGAACTCGATTTGCAAAGCTGCTCGGTGCTGATGGCACGGCGGCGCTACAGCGGCTGGACGGGCTGCTGAGCCGTCTGGTTCTGAAAACTGGTTCTCCCGGATACGCTGGCCTGCCGGAAGCAGAGCAAGAGCGTCGAGCTTTACATCAAGTCGCGGTCGTCATGGCGATGGATCTGATGGCTGTCTCCAGCCTGGTAAAAAAGGACGCCCCCGAGCAAGCTGATCGTTCGGCTTATGAGCGCGTGAAAGAGGCGTTCACGAGCACCGCTGCCCTGAAAGAGGCGCTGTCACGCGAGTACCCCTCAATGCCGAATCCGGTTGCCTCCATGCAAGCAACCGTTGCTCCCGGCATTTCTGCTTGGATTAGTGCCTGGGAACAGGCGCATCCGTTTGGGGTGGAACAGGGGGGGCTGCCTGCTGCCGTAGAGCGTGCCATGTTGCGGTTCTGGCCGGACGCCGCTGAACATGCGCAAATGCTCTTGAAGTGGCATAAGGGGCTGTCTGATGTGCTACCCGTGGAGAACTTCCACCAGGTGCGCGATGTGCTGCCCGAGATTCAGACCTACGATGTGGATGGTTACATCCGCTACTTCGGAGCCATCCAAGTTCGTTTGAGCGATGGCCGTGTTGTGAGCGTTCCGGGGACTGAAATGTACTCCGAGTATGGCGCTGAATCTGAGCCGGTAAGTACAGATCTGGTTCAGAAGGCCTATTCGGGCATGCTGAAGCCAGCGGCCGAGTTTTCTGCCTTGATTTATTCTGCTGGGGGCAGTGTTGATTCTGCCGCGAAGTACATCCCTCACATGCCGCATGCGCTCCAGCCAACGGCTTACCAGTGGATGACTTTTGACGCACAGATCCTGGCAGCAAGCCAAGCAGGGAATGACGAATCGCCGGAACGCGAGATGTCCGAACGACTGCGCCAGGCCGAGGCTGGCCCTGCAGAATTCCATATCCGGTTTGTTGATGCAGTTCTGCGCCGAGATGCAGATTCCCTTTTCCCTATTCTGGGCAACTCCGATTTGAACCCGGCTGCGGCTGCTTTCTTTGCTGCGTGGTCTGGTACGCCACTTACTGGGGTGTTGGCGCAGAGACTGCGCCAGGTGGATGAGTGGTGTGGTGTGGGTGTTGAGGAGAGGGAACGGCGAAATCAGGCCCTCCGGGCCGAGCGCCAGCAAAAGCAGCTGGCACACAAAGCCAAAGCGAAGCTGGATCTCCTTGAAGAACTCCGGACTTCCCTTTCCCAGAAAACCTACCTGCTTGGCGACAAGGAAGTCACTGCTCTTGAGTATTTGCTGCACAAGATTGATGTGGAAGGTTACCGGGCGATCAAACAGGTGCAGCAAGGGGCTGTCAAGCAGTGGCGACTGGTAAGCAGCAAGCATGACATTGTGATCGCACTGACGGCAGAAGAGGCTCGTTATGTCGCCCTCTTGTTGGAAGAAGACGCAGAAGCTCTGGCATTGCCGGTAGATCAGCAGCTGAAACAGGTTTTGCAGCACAACATGCCTGAGGGCTTCCGGGAATACGGGGCATCCGATGCGGCTGTGGCGATCCACCGGCAAATCGAAGGACGTCCGCTCCGTGTCGTCAAATTCATCGTCGGCAATGCCGATGGTGAGCCTGAGAAGCTGGAAGTACGGCAACTCGATCTCGCAGATGATGGTGGGATTACGGCTGTTGCCAGCAACTCAGTCGCCGTTATTGGAGGCAACTACCTGGTGGCCATGGAGATTGCGCTTGGTGAGCTGCGCCAGGCTCTCCAGCTGGAGGCTGCCAAGACCATTGATGGGCATGTCCGCGAAACAGACGATACGGTCGCTCTGCATGCGAAGATTCAGCATGCCTATGCTGTCGCGCAAGGCGTCCAGGTTGATCAGCTGCCAGCTGGTCTGCTCAAAACCGTGCAGAAGATGTACCAAGCCATTGTGGCTGGCGATGAAGGGCTGTTGGTCGAGATTCTTGACCCGTCTAATAAGATTTCCCGCAAAGCATTCGAATCTCTGTTCGACGACCGGGTAAAGCTTCCCAAAGCGCAGCGAGATCTCCGCCAGGTTGTTCGCGATTTTATGGCCAAGGTGAGCGATCGCCTTGATGCGTCGCGAGTGGTCCTTGCTGAGACGTATGCCTTTGTTGGCCGAAAGTGGCTTTCTGTCCATGGCCAGTGTGAGGTGTCCGGTGTCGATGAGGATGGTCGCCTGCTGATCAGTGCCGAAGGCCGAACCCTTCCTGAAAAACTGGACGTAGCTCAGCTTGGTGGTCGGATATCCCACGATGAAAAACAGCTTGCCATTCAAAAAGCGGCCGCCTCGGAACGTGCGGCCGTCGATCGTGGCCAGCCTGTCGCACTGGATGGGTTTGTCGTTGGCATGAATCCTGCCCGTAAGGCGAAGGCAATTGCTGCGCTTAACAAGCAGCAGGGCTTCAATGGGGTAGTAAAGCCACGCGGGGAAATGATGGCCCAGTGCGTTGCTGCAGGCTACCAGGTTGTGGCCACGCCAACAGGGCGGCGACTGGTTGGGCCGACTGGTGGGTTTTGGATGGAGTCGGACATCACCAAGACAGCCATGGATTTTGCTCAGTATCTGATTGAGCAACAGGCTCCTGAAGCCGCCGATAATGCTAAGCAGTTGCTGATTACGAAGGTGGACGCTGCCTACCGTTTTGAGTCGGCCACGGATGATTTCAAGGTTTGGGTGTCTGATTCCGTTGATGTGGATTCCTACAGCCCATTCCGCAGCGCAAAGCTGATGGACGCTGAGGCGAAAAGCCATGGTGGGATCATCCGCTGGGGGGGGTATGAAAAATCGCCCCATGGGGGTGATTGGTGTGTTCGTGGCGTTCTTGAGGTTGATGGAAAGCTAATTGCCCGTGTTGATCTTGCTGACAACGGCAAGTCCATGGTGTTCTTGGGTGAGTCTGGGGATGAGCGTGTAGGGGCGGCAGTTGGTCAGAATTTCTACTATTCGGAAAATACTGGCCCTGCGCAGATTGCTGCTGCGATTGCCACACTGGGGCCGTTGAATGCCTTGGCAGAATGGCAACTTACGGGCAGCCAGTATCTGAAAAAGATGGGGTTTACCCCAGATTCTGACGGATGGTTTTCACAGGCAAAAACGGAAGCAGCAAGAGCGCATTGGACGATTGTTTCTGAGGCAATTGATGCTGGCCATGAATTGCCTGAGTCCGTTGTGAGCTACTACATGGCCGTTGGTGCTGCTCCGGGCTGGCTGAAAAACAAGCTCAAGCAGGAAAATCAGCTTAGCGAGAATGGCTCCCGCGTCGAAGAAGCCGAACCAACTGAGTCTGTCGATCGTCAGGAGGCTTCTCCTGAAATTAAAACGCTGATGAGTGATGCCACGTTCAAATCATGGCTAAAGAGCGTGAACAGCCTTGGGAAGGTCAATGGCTGGACGCTATTCCATGACTCGCTTGTCAGCAACCGCTTTGTTCTGATGACCGGGTACAACTCGGTTGGTTTTGAGACGGAACAGATGGCCCGTGACTGGGCGGCGAAAAACAGGGCGAATCTGAAAGGCTTGTTTGTCGCCAAGGGCGATGAACTGGCGACGGATGGTGATCCTGCCCCGGTGGTCAGCACCGGGGAGCACCTGGCTAAACGGTCTGCCACGATCTACGAAGATGGCTTCCCTCGTGTTGAGACTGAGAAAGATGCGGTATACAAGCGCTGGCAGGGAAGTTTGTTGAAGGAGTATGAGCCACTACCATATCAGGCAAGACTCATTACTGCTGTACAGAATGCCATTGCCAATGGCAAGTTCTACAATACTGACGTTAATGCTTTTGTCAAAGATGAGTTGGGTTCGTATATCCCAGAAGAGGCCTGGCAGCGGAACGTTACCGGGGTACAAAATGGAGATATCGGCCATGAAATTTACCATGCCAGAGAGTACGTTGAATCACAGCAGGCGTACGCGGCTCAAGCGCAGGCCATGGCAGAGCATGGGTGGCAAGCCGGCGATAAGTTTTCGAAGATCCGCACGAATGACGGCAGAACGTACACTAGTTGTGAAATCAATTCGATAAGTGAAGATGGACGTCATATTGTTCTGTCTTCTCGCCGTGGCGGGAAATCTTATGAGCTACAAACTGAAATTTTGAGTTTGGTTCAAATGGTCGATCGTGCGGGTGGCAAAACCATCAAAGCGCCCCAGAAAATTGTTAAGTCAGCCACGCAAACAGGCCGAGATGAAATCAAGCTTGAAGGGCTACGACAGATTGATGCAGCCATCAGTGCGGCTTCCAGCGGCAAGAACATTGATGCACTGTCTCAGCAGTTTTGGAAAGAGGCCAAAGAGGCTATTTCTTCTGAGGCTGGAAAGTTTGCGATTGCTGAAGAGGGCCGTCGCGCATATGTACGGCAGAAGCTTGATGAAGCTATTGGCTACATCACGATCAGCACGCCAGGTAACGGGAAATTCCAGGTGCTGAACACCAAAGAACGTCTGCTGGCCTTTCGGAGGAAGTTTGAGGCCGCCATGGCCAAGCGTGATGCACCTGCTGCAAACAAGGTGACCGGTGTTGGTGGCTCACTGAATGAAACTATTATCGACTTTGCCAAAGAAGGGGAATGGCAAAATGTATGGCAGTTGGCTAGGGACTCTGGCCGACCTCTTGCATTCGGATTGAGCGGGAAGAAATCGCCGGGTCCTGTTCCTTACATTGATGTTTCTGATGTAGAGCTTGCCGTTGATGGTGAGTTTTTTGTTGGTCGAGAACTTGAAGCTTTAGCACTACATACGCCCCGTTCACGGTGGGCAGTTATTGAGAAGTCATCTGGACTGGCAATCGTTTCTCAGCGGAAGACAAAGGCGGAGGCCTTGTCCGATGCCAAGGCAGGTATTGAGAAGGTTGGTGCTGAGCGTGTGCTGCAGCTTGTCAAAAATGCCGAGGCAGAACGTGCAAAGGAAGGCATTCCGTTTGGCCAAGATGCCATCGAGGCGGTTTGGATGCGTGAGAATGGAGTAGAGCTTTGGGATGATGAGCCGTCCGAATCTCCAGTTCACCATCTCGAAGCACTTCGCGATGGTGACATCGTTCGAGATAGTGCCGGAAACTTGTTCATCAAAGTCAGCAGCCGCCTTAGTCACGGTATCGTAACGACAACTCCGCTGGCTGATGGCCAGCCGGAATTCAGTCACGAAGCGCATGTACGTTTCCAGGTGCGGCCTGAGTTGGCAGAAGCCTACTCGGACTGCAGGGCCGATCCGATCTATGCGACCGGTCGCAACTACTACGACGAAAATGGCGGGGTGTACTGGATTGATGCTCGCCGAGAGCGCAATGCGAACGGCAAGCTTTCTGGTTGGACTTTCACACTGTCCCACTCTGAAAAGCTGGCTGGCTCGACCGTGGTATTGCAAGAGGGGCTGAGCAGCATGGCCGACGTGGATGTGGCCATGCTTGCCGGCCGGCAGCGAGGGATGGCCGCAAGACTGACGAAGCAACAGTGGAGTAGTCGCAAAACCGATGGCTCGGATGTAGCGGTACGGCCAGCTGAAGAGGTTCGTAGTGCGATTCACAAGATCCTGTTCAGCCGTGAGTATGATCGTTGGGAAATTCTCGGTGCTTCCGATGAGCTTGCCTTCAGTTGCGCCACATACAAGCAGCTGGCCGAGCATTTGGGTGATATCACACGAGAAGGGGATGGGGCGCTTGTCGATCTGATCCCTGATGGTGAGAAAGATGCCCGCAGAGAGCGTCAATTTGAGCTTATGGCGATGCAGCGCCATGACTTGGTCGCGTTGCTCAATCAGGACGGAGAGGTAACGGAAGAGGGCGACTGGAGGCGTGAAAAACTGGTCAGCGCCATCTTGCAGAGAGAGTTTCCTGATTATCGAGCCGCCTATCAGCTGCCCTTCCAGGAATACTTCCAGTCGGTTCTACTGCCTCAGAGAATTGCGATGGGGCAGCAGCTTGGTATTGATCGTGAAGAAATCCTGAAGGTATACGCCAATCCATCCAGTCGCAAAGCAGCTGTCAAAGAGTGGATCACGGAGATCCGCAATGCGGCCAAAGCAGGGGAAGACCTGCCGGATGTGGTGCTGGACGATTTGTTCTATATCGGGACGCCAGAAAATAACGAACTGCGGGCGTTGTTACACGATGCCCCAAGTTATGCGTTGCCGGATAGCTACATCTTGCCGGATGCACGGCTGCGTAACACCCCGCATGCGCACGCTATCGGGGAACATGTCAGCTTCAACCGTGTAGACCCGCTGATGGGTGAGGTCACGATCGAGGGCGTAGTAGTCGAGCAGATTCGCAGTGCCGGCGATGAGCCTGGCTATCGACTGCACTGTGCCAGCTCTGGTCCAGAGGGGGAAGTCCGTAGCGTATGGATGAGTGCTGGCTGGCAATCAGCCACGATTGAACAGAGCTGCGCCCAACCGGCAGAGTCCGTCCCTGATCGTCTGGTACTGGCGCAAGAGATTTTCGATACCACGATGAGCAAGTCGCAGCTGAAATCTGCGACGAATAAAGTAGGGGAGGCCTTGCTGGAAGTTGTTGATCGCCTAGGCAGCACGGCCGTATTTGTTTCCAATTTCAATCGCAAGCCCGCCCCAAGCGATTTCTCTTACCCAGCCGATCGGAAGATCGGGCTGGTTAGCGACTACATTGAGGCAGTCCAGCATCGTGTTGTGATGGCCACGCGAGCGTTGAATGGCATTCAGGAAAGCATCAAGCAGGGCGCTGACACCTTGCCATCGCAGATTCAGATGATCACGGATGTCATCGGCACCATCGAGCAAGATGCACTGGAGATCCCGCTTACCTGCTGCTTTATGATCGCTGATGCGGTAGAGCTGTCGCCGGCGGCACGAGGAGAGCTACTGACGGTTCGTCAGAAGTATCTCGCTGCAGCTAATAGCATGACAGAGCTGCTTGAAGAGCGGCAAACATGGCTGCTGGCCGAGAAGGAGCTGTCGGCGATCACGCCGATGCCGGCGAGGCTGGACATTCCAAGCCAAGCGATGCATGCCGATGGTTGGTTTCGCGTCACCCATGGGAATGGGCAGGTTGGCTGGTCCAATGGCTGGCTGATTGATACCCGGTCACGAGAGCCGCAAATGGCCAAGTGGATCTCGCATATCAATAAAGAGCGCAATGATCCGGCCAAGTTGATTAACGTTTCGAAGATGCTTGCAGGCGACGTTGTGAATCAGCTAACGCCGATTGCAGAAATCGACATGAAGAGGCTTGGCCAGAATGACGAAAATGCTGTCGTCCGCAAGGTGGTTGCTTTCCAGCCAGAGCCTTCCCTAAGTGACGATGCTGCTGTTTGCATACAGTGGGACCTTGTAGCTTACTGCAAGCGTGCATTTGGCCAGGATGTGACTTTCGGCATGTCTTCGAACAATCCAAAGGAAAAGGTGTTTGTCCAGCTGGAGGGTGAGGTCGTTGGGGTCGTCATGCCGGCTAATGTTGATCGTGAGGGCCTGAACATGGACACCATTCGCCAGGCGCTGGCTCGAAGGAAAGAACTGCAACTGGACGAGCCGACAAAGTCTATCGCGGTAACGCCCGCTGCCGCTTTGGCGATGTAGTGTAACAATGTGCTGAAGCTCGGCCGACACTGGTATCCACTATCCGTGCCGGCCGATTTGCTTCAAACTGTCAGCCTATGCATTAAGGATGCGATTTGGGAGCGATAGGATGCAAGACGATTTGCTGAGCTTTGCTGAGGCCGTAGCCCGGCTTCAGGCTTACCCGGAGGCACACAGCTTTGCGGTGCTTCCGATCCAGAGAGGTGCTGAGGTTGTTGGTGGCACTGTTTTCACGCTGTCGAGCTATGACGACGATGACGATGAATACATCTCGATGTCGGCCGAAGGCGGTCTTTTCGGCGATAGCTGCGGATTCGAAGACACTCATGACCTGGAAAGCTTTGACGCGGATTTGGCGCAGATCAAACAGCAGTACGGGTTGGACCCGCGAGAACTACGCTACAAGGCTTGCACGCCCGAACAAATGGGCATGGCCACCGGTATGCAAACAGAGTTTGCCGTTGCCGCCCTCAACGGTTATCCGGACGGGGAGGTGCCTGGCCGGAGCACGATCATCAAACTGATCGAGCAGCACCTGTCAGCGTGAGGGCCACTGCGTAATGAAGACCTACCCGATTTCCGTGGCTAGAAACTACTACAGTGGATCTGACCCGAAGAAGAAGGCCAAAGCCGCCGCCGAGAACCGAGATGCGGCCACGTTGGAAAATCATGTGAATCAGCTGCTGCTCAGCCAGAAGGCTCCTGTCTGCACTTATGGCTGGATGGAGATCTCTCGTGGGTGCGGCTTGCCGTATGAGACGGTTGCACGCTTGGGGTATTCAATTGATGGTGGCAGCAATGGCTTTACAGCCTGGCGGCATGACATGAGTTATGAGGCCGCTCTGGAAGCTCACAAGAATGGCAGCGCCAAGGAAGACTGATCTTCCTCTGGGCACAATTCCGTCATCTACAACCTATGAGGCGTCTTGATGAAGTCGATACTCCCGCTTGTTTTTGTTTCTGTGCTTACGGCCTGCTCTTCAAATGGCGGGCCGAGCACAGAAGCTGTTTCGTCCGGTTTTATTCAAACCTTGAAGGTTGCCAGGGCGGAGAATCGTTACCTGTCATTTGACAAGGTCGAGAACATCAGCTGCAAGGAAGCCGGGACAGAGTGGGCCTGTGATGTTGATTTGGCCTTCCACTCCAAGCAGTCTGGCCAATCATTCGCCGGTAAGTACCAGGTGAAGATGGTAAGCAGTAACGGGAAGTGGAATGTGACCAGCTGGTCGCATCAGTCGGGTGACAATGTAGCCGGCAGTGGCGAGACCGGCAGCAATACGACGGCCGGGCTGGCAAAGATCATGGCCCAGTAACCACAAATGGGAAGCTAAAAACAAGACAGGGCACCTCCCCGTTAAGAGAAGTGCCCCGCTTAGCTAGTGTAGGGTGAGTACACATACGTATAACTGTCGCAAGTTTAGTATCGTCTACCGCCGTCCACTGGTCAAGCTCCCCGCACGTCTTTTTTTCCTGGATTTTTTTAATCTGGCGCGAATTCTGCTTGTAATGGATTTTCCGCCCTAATTCTGCCAAATGCCATCTTCGTCATATCCAGCCGGCCAAATGGGCTTTGCCCAATATCGAACAACCTGGTCCGCATCAAGTGGGTCACCCGCTGAGGTTGTGCCAATATGGTATTCACCCTCTGCATAGAAGCCAGTCACCATATCGCCAACTCGGCCGGCGCTTCCTGTGAATTCGACAATCAGAAGCAGGGAGTTATCTGGAGGTTGATGGATAGCTGCGTCCATCCATTTTATCTGTTCAGGCATTTCTGGTCTCTATTCCGTTCCGTGGATACGTTCATATGCGGCCAGTGGATCTCGGCTAGACAGTTCAGCAAGCTGCGGGGCAAGGGCGTGAAGCACGTTCCAAGCCTGAGCGATAGCCTTGTGTTCCTCCCGGAAATACTGGATCGATACCAACTCCTCAAGCGCTGCTTTCAAGCGGTCATCGGACAGCTCTGGCACCTCGGCACGGGGCACGTATTCGACTCCATCAATCAGCACAGTTGGCATGGTCATTTCCGCTACTTGCTGCACAATGTATTCTGGCCCGGCTCATGGCGGACGCCACACTCACCGCAGGGCTCGGCTGGCGTGGTTGCGGCTTGAAGGGTATGCACAGCGTTCCACAGCGTGTTACTCCAGTCGGTCAGTCCGTTCCAGCGACAGAATTCCGCAAACGCCTGCTTCGGTGTCATCTGTTTGATGTCATCATCCGTATGGCCGCGCTTTTGCAAGTCAGTCAGGATGTCTGCTGGAATTTTGTTTAGGTTCAGCATGAATTATGTCCTTTGGAAATTTTCCAGCGGCGTTAAATTTTCTTGCAAGTCTGTTTTTCGACGACCCAGCCGGACTCGTTCGCCGTTGGGTATTTGACCAAAGTAAGGTCACAGGACTGGTCCAGAATGCGAGCGTGTACCGTGGCGTGATCGCCCTTCACTACAGGGGTATCAACCAGGGTAAAGAGCTGGCCGAGGTAAGCAGGGACCATGGCCTTAGCTGCTGCTGCGCTGCCTGGGGCATCTGCTGCGTGGGCCAGCGGCGTCAGCAAGGCGAGGAAGAGTGCCAGTTTCTTCATGTCTTCGTATTCCTTATCGTCTCGGTCGTAGCCAGCCGTTTCCGTTCTAGATTCCGCACCGCTCGGTGCGCTTGATCTTCCCGTTCTCCATGTAGAAAACGAGGACATCGCCGCAGGCTCCAGCCTTCTCCATCTGAGTAATGACTTTGCCTCTGGCCACCCAGCCTTTGCGCACCACCAGCATCGCGCCATTCGGGCCGTGGCCAGCGAAGTGCGTTTCACGCCGTATGCTATCTTTGTAACGCTGGGCGGCTACCTTGCCCGCAAGCCAGTCAGCATAGCGTTGACCTTCCAGATGCGCAGGTGCGTGGCGCTCATACAGTCTGCTGCCAATGCGCTGCTTGCCTTGCAGGCCAGTTTCCCAGCCAGTAAGCACGTCAGTATTGAACCGGCCAACCTGCTCAGTAATGAGGTCGATCAGCTCTTGTGTCAGCTTGGCCATGCAAGCCTCCATCTGTGCCGCCGGTTATTGATAGCTCAATCATAGCTTATTTATCGTGGGGCACCACATTTATTTTATGCCATTCGACCAGAGCTGTCTCAATTGCGCTACGCTCGGACGGATGTTGGGCGGCCAGCGCCTCCAGCGCCTTCGCCGCTTCCGGACTGAGGCGCACATTGCGCAGCACCCGTCCGCCAGCATCGATCAGATCCTTGTCACGCTTGGCGGAACGCTCTGTACTGCTCATCGCCTGTCCGGTGGCCGGGCGGCCAGGGCCTGCTTTTTTCTGCTCTTCGCTCAATGCTCTGCTCCTGGCGCAACAAAGGCCGCGTTGTGGCGGCCTGGCGTATCGAATCCTCTGATGCCGGTGATGCCGGCATGGGTAAGGCAACTGTTTCCCGATTTCATAAGAAGTGATCGATGTCGAGGCTGATGTAGGTCCAAGCCAAGTACCGCGCAAGTCGCGGATCGTCTTTGTCAAGCTCGTCTACGATTCTGGCCTCTTCAGGTAGGATCTGATGTAAGTCTTGCCCCGGAATCCCCTCACGAGACCCGAACTCAGCGGCTTTCGCTGTCATATCACGGTATGAGATGCCGCCCTGCAATAATCCCTCATCATCACGCTTGACCAACCAATCAACCGCGACCCTAGCATACCAAAGGGTCACACATAGGAAGAGAATACTATCGTCGTCATCGTGAAATTTCTGTTTAGAGCGCGCCGAAGGCGTTTTGCGCAAGTATGCGATTGCATGTTCACGCCAGTCGGTGATTGCTTCTCGTATGTCATGCTTGCCAAGAACGTCAACGATGTTCATGACTTTCGCTACACGCAGATCGTGCCACTCGTCGGCAGCTTTACTGTAGGCCGCGACCATCATCGGGTTGGGATTCAATCCAACAAAGCAACCCCTCGGTCTCTCTTGCGGCATATCCAGTAGGCGTTCGTAAATCTCCACAAGATGGCCACGCGCTTCGCTGACATACCGCCACGTGCTACTCATTGCCGACAGTCCTTGTCCGAGGGTTATTCGTCTATGAGCTTGGACTCATCCACGGCTTCATATAACCCACCAATGGCTCGACCGTGACGTTGTAGAATCTTTTTCATAGAAATTTCCGTCTGTTAGTCGCCGTATGGGCGTGAAGAAGACCGTCTGCCCAGTCCCGATCAAATCCGGGCATGGCAGGGAGCTCCAAGTCGGACGGCAGCGCATCAATGTAGTCGAGTGCAGCCCCAAGAGCTGCTCTCAGTTCCAAAATCAGGGCTTGGTCATCCATAGTCATTTTCCGCCCTGACCAGCTATCGTGCTGCGCGGTATGCCGCTATGGCAGCCCGTGCAGTCTTTGCTACTACTCGAATCTCATGACGTGAAAATCCATATGGCGCATCCAAATCGCTTACAAAGCATTGCTTGACCTGAGTTGCAGTGAGTTTTCCATCTGTATCTGACCACACATCAAATTCCATTATAAAATTCTTTTCTGAGTTGTTTAGTAACACCCTTGCGAGTCGGAGAATGTCCCATTGATCGCATGGTGGTGAGCCATGTGGGTAGATTGCAGACACAGCTTGCAATCTACTGCGTCTCCGTTTGCTGTCACGCTCTCGCGAACATATCCGCATGCGGTCTGGTGCGTGTATTCGTACTCTGTCTGCCCTTGGTTTCGGCAGTCGTTCTAGGAAGTTCTACACATTCACCGGATCGGCATCAACTCTGGCTTCGGCCTCGATCGGCATGAAAATTTCATCCACCTTCGGCCGGTCAACAAAGCCCTCTCGGAATGTCAATCGCATTCCCTTGCCCATCGTTCCGAATAGGCCATAAGATTTCCAGTTGCAGGCTTCGCCATTGGTACGATTCAGGCCAGAATCACACTCATACGGATTGTTCGATTTTCCACCACAGGACGGGCAGCGATATTCTCTACTTGGATAGCGCTTCTGGAACTCAGCAAGATTTTCCAGCACATTCACCCCGTCCAGCGAAGGGAAATTTGCTTCCTGATAGTAATTGATGGCAGTGCATGTCCGGTTCTTCTCGAACGCGGTCAGCAAATCAGCCTTCGGGACATTGAGAACTGCCGAGTATTCTGCAAGCATCTTGAGCAGAAAATCCTCAATCTTGGCGGCTCGTTCCTCACCAGTCGCCCCCGGCCATGAGTCGCGGGCCTGCTGCTTCAGTTGCTCAATCATCTGTTCCATGGTTTCCCTTTAAATGCTAGTTCTGTTTGGTAACTCGTTGACCGAGCGAAATCAGTTTTGCCCGATAGACTCGCTGCACGAGCGTATCCAGGTGCCGTCTGGCCGAGTTGGCCATGAACTCTCTGGCCGTTCTGTCCGTCTGGCGCTCAAGGTCAGTAATGAGCCTGGCCAACTCGCTGAGCTGCCAGTCCATTGCGTCGATTTCTTCTGCTACGGTTGACCGGTTTGGATCAAGCTCCTTGGCAGCTTGATCACGGTATTGCGCCATCAGTTCATCGAAGCCAGGCATGTTTTATTTAGTCAAAAAGTGGTTATCGAATTGGGGTAGGCATCAAGTCTGGCTTGCCACAGCAGTTCCAAGCCAATTGCGCCTGCATGGCGGACTTGTAGCCAACAGTAATAGGAGCAACAACACAACCATGGAATTTGCAGGCCACATACCAAGAATCATCGCCGTCCTGCTCAACTGCTGGGGCAGACTTGCACCAGGGACATGGCCTTAGCCCATAGGTAGCCATTGATGCTTACTTCCGGAGAAGGGGATGCAGGACATCACCAAGCAACTCGACCATTGCCATTGCCACCTTGGCACGGGCCTCTGGTCGGCCAATCCGTTTCGGTTTTGGGGTCTGTTTGAGCCGGTCGATCTCGGCTTTCCGGCGCTTTGCGGCTCCCATGATGATCATCCTTTCTTGCAGTTACTTATTGCGGTTTTTACGGCGAGATACTGCGGCAATTTTTCGCTTCGCCTTCTGGCCAGGTGAGGCCGACGGCCATGTGCCGCGATGATCCGGATAAGTTGGTTTGCATGATCGACCCGTTCTTGCTTCGTGCTCATGACCCTGTCTCGCCTTTCAATTTTGCGTCCATCTGATCCATATTCCTTGTGGCTTTCTGCGCTATGCAGCACAAGCCACCCCCACTTTGTTGAGATAGGATTCGGCTAGGCGCTTCACATTGCCGGTTTCTACCTCTAGCTTCTCAATCAGTTCCGCATTCGGGTCACGTACCGCTTCGATCTGGTTGCGCTTCAGCCCCAGGACATCAGCGATGATCGGATCTGAGCCTTCTTCAGCAATCAAGAAGTAGGCCATTACCGCTTCTGTCTGCTCGTCGCGGTCCACACGGCCGATGCACTGCTCATGTACGCCGGGACTCCAGTCCAGTTCGCCGAACACGACCGTGCGGCAATGGTGCTGCAAACCATCCAGGCCAGCACCAGATCGGAGCGAAATGATGAGCAACCGGCAGTCGCCCTCAGTAAAGGCCAGTTTGGCGGCTTCTTTTTCCTTTGGGGACTCGGTCCCGGTGTACAGTCGCGGCTTGAAGGCAGCAAGCTGCTCAAGCCAAATGCCATACACCTCACGGTGCCAGCCGTACAAGACAACTTTTTCGCCGTTCTCCAGCAGCAGGCGCACAAATTCCGCCACGAACGGAGCTTTTGATATTCCGGTGGCTTGCCGCATCAGGACGTTGAATTCCTCGCTGGCCCGAAATTTCTCACCTCGATAGTTCTGCTGGGCGGCTAGGATTGTCTTGGCCAACTCAACCGCAGAGCCTTTGATCTTGTCCAGGGCGGCTTGATCGCACTCGACGTACTGGGGAATCTTGGTGACTGGGGGCAGCTCGCGGCCAACATCCGCACGGGTGCGGCGAAGCATGATCCCTTCGCGGCGGAGGTATTCACCGAATGCACGGGGGTCAGCGATGCTTTCCTTGTCGTTGCACCACTCCCGGCAGAATTCTTCCTTGGTCCCAAGAACACCTGGGCGGACCACATCAATGACGTTAAAGAATTCGACGCCATAGTTATATATGGGCGTTGCTGATAGCCCTAACCGCAACGGAGCCTTGGAAGCGATGAATTTAGCGGCGGCATACTTATTCGATTCGGTACGGCGCAGTTCTTGTATCTCGTCAAACACCAGGATCTCGGCGGCCCATTGGCTAGGAAGGTGGGTGAGGGTAACGACCAGAACTGGCAGGTTCTGCTTGCGGGCCATGGCGCAAATGCTGGTTACTGTTTTCCCGAGACCAACCTGATCAGCAAGCAGCAGCCCTTCTTTGACGTGCAGCAAGGTGGCCGCCTGGCACTGGTATTCGCGTGCTGGGATGGCCAGCTCGAAATCATCCGGAGGCATCCGGTGTTGGAGTAGGGCTGCAACAACGTTTTCTTGTTCAATGTGCTCAGCAGCTCGGTGGGCCATATGATCCCGCCCATGGATTTCCATGGGGTAACGTTCGACTAACCACAGAAGATCTCTGCAATTTTCAGGATTGTCCGAGAGAATAATGCTATCCCCAGCTCGCTGGTCAACTTCAGGGAACAGCCGCTTGATTTTCGTGCGAACATGCGCCTCGCACGCGATATGCCAGTGATCACCTTTGTGGGTTATTTGTCCGAAATTCACAGTAGGCTCCTCAGTAGTCGCAGGCTTTTTATGGATTTTCCACCCAGCTCAGCAGGAACGCGGGGCAGCCAGTGCGGCGTACCAACAACGATGATCTCCTCAATCCCTTCATGCTTTGCATAGCGCGAGATCTGGCGCAAAAGCGCTGCGAGCGAGCCTTGAATCTTTACCTCAATCGCAACCGTACCCACCATGAAGTCAGGACGATCTGCCTTGCTAAGCGATTCTTCACGCTGAAAGGCGATACAGCTCTGTTCCAGCACCTTGGCAATGCCGTCTTGAAGATCCTTCTCTGACGCGAAGCTGAACCGGAATCCCGCTAAAATTTGCTTCAGGCGCTCTGCGTCACAAGTTGTTTCTGGCAGCAAACTCATTTTTCTCACCTGGTAATCGTGTTGCTTGCATGGTGACATGTAAGTCACCCTCCAAAAAAGTGACCAAGCCCATGTCATGGCGGCTTGGAAAATCCATCTTTTGTGTGTAGAGTTGTTATATATTGTTTTAGTATCGTTACTATTATAGTGAACAACTTATTGAAACGATGCAACTCGGAAAGGGATGCGACATGGGCTTCAACACTTACTTCTCCGGAACATTCCGTCTGGCCGACGATGTGGACGTACAGGACGTTATTCGTCCTTTCACCGATGGAGGGTATGGCAAGCGACGCGATGAGTTTGAACTCGATGAGAACGAGGATGGATCGTTCCATATCCACCTCAATGGAGAGGTCTCTCGGGATTTCTACACGGACGGGGACTTCAAAAAATTCAAAGACCTGCTTGCGCAAGGCGTGGTTGGCGTGGCCAGCTTTGAATGCCAAGACTTGGACACTGGCTCTACGGATGAAATGCACTGGTTCGAACATGTCTACAGACCCGGCACGCCCCTGCGTGATATCTGGAAGGCAGAAGCGAAGAATGCAGCATCTCAGATCTCCCGCTACATGTCGGGCGTTGACGAGTCAAAGCTGGCCGAGGCCATCCTTCAGCTCAAGAGCGCTTACAGCACACCAGAGCACGTAGCAAAAGCCGTCGTCACCAGCCCGGCCATGCTAGCAACTCCGACCATTGCGAGGTGAGTCATGGATCGTAAGAAAACTGACGTTTGGGTAAAACAAATTGGGCAAAACCGTGGCGCACCACGCATCTGGCTTGATGGCATTCAAGCCATCCGGGCGGGTTTTGCACCAGGTGACAAATACGATCTCGAAGTTGACGGCGATCGCGTAGTTCTGACGATTAACCAGGATGGCTCGCGGACGGTGTCCACCAAGAAGAAAGGGGAGCGCCTGTTGCCTGTGGTAGACATTAACAGCAAGGAGCTTCTTCGCGCCTTTCAAGGCATGGAAGCCATCCGTGTTGTAGTGCAAAAAGGCAGGGTGTTTTTACTTCCATTGGCATCTGAGCTTCAGATCCGCGAGCGCCGACAACGATTAATCAACAAGCTGGCCAACAACACACCGCTGAAGATGGGTAGTTTATCGCATGGCGGTGGTGTTCTGTCACGCGCAATCCATGAAGGTCTGATTAGGGCCGGCGTCAAAGCCGAAATGGCATTTGCTAACGAAATCCGTGAAGACCTTCTATCTCATGCAATTGAGCACAATGATGTTTGGGGCGAAGAAACTGAGGCGTTGGCTATTCCAGTTCAAGAGTTGGTCCAAGACGAATGGCTTATGCAACGCCTGCCAAAACTTGAAATTTTGGAGATGGGTCTGCCCTGCAGCGGAGCAAGTTCGGCCGGTAAGGCGAAGCGTGGTCTTTCCATGATGGAGGATCATCCTGAAATTGGTCACCTCGTTTTCGCAGCACTGGCAGTAATAAATCGCGTCCAGCCCACCATACTCCAACTTGAAAATGTGGTTAATTACAGTAAAACCGCATCCGCTCAGATATTGCGGCATCAATTGCGCGATATGGGATATACGGTGCATGAAGCAGTCCTTGAAGGGAAGGACTGGGGCATCCTTGAAAATAGAGTTCGCTGGTGCTTGGTGGCCACGACCAGAGGCATTGAATTTGACTTTGATAAGATCGCACCCGCCGTCAAGGTCGTGAAAAAGCTCGGCGATTATCTCGAAGAGATCCCTGAGGATGATCCAAGGTGGAGCGAAATGCGCGGACTAAAGGAAAAAGAAGTCCGCGATGCCGAGCTGGGCCGAAACTTCAAAATGCAAGTTTTCAATGCCGAATCAACACATATCGGCACGGCTTTGTTGCACAAATCAGTGCTTGCGTCCGTCCGGTAGAATGACCGCATGAGCAAGCCCCTTCCTCCCAAGTACCAAACCATCAACTGGCAGTCATACAACCAGTCCCTCAAGCAACGAGGGCAGCTCCTTCTCTGGCTCGACAAAGGCATGAACTGGTTGGCACCGGCTACCGGCAGGCGGGGACGGCAGCTAACTTTTTCTGATGCTGCCATCCAGTTCTGTCTCACCATCAAATGCCTCTTTGGCCTGGCGCTACGGCAAGCCACAGGTATGGTCGAAAGTATGTTGCGCCTGGCTGGCCTTGACTGGGCCGTCCCCGACTTCAGCACGCTTTCCCGCCGCCAGAAAGACCTGCAAGTCCGCATCCCGGTACAGAAAAAGCAAGGTTGTCTGCATCTCTTGGTGGATAGCACCGGCATCAAGATGATGGGTGAAGGCGAGTGGAAGGTGAAAAAGCATGGCGCTGATTACCGCCGCCAATGGCGCAAGCTGCATCTGGGCATAGATGCGCAAACGCTGGAAATCCGGGCAATGGAAGTGACCGACAATCGCACTGGAGATGCCACGATGCTGCCAGAGCTGCTATCGCAAATTCCGGCGGGAGAGGGACTGGTAACCGTCACCACGGATGGGGCGTACGACACACGCCTATGTTACGCAGCGATTGCAGAGCGTGGGGCGGCAGCCATCATTCCCCCACGTCGAAATGGCCAATTCTGGAAAGGGAATTTACGGGGCAATCAGGCTCGCAATGAGTCGCTACGAGCGGTGAAGTATCTGGGGCGCGCGCTCTGGAAAAAGTGGAGTGGCTACCATCGCCGCAGCTTGGTCGAAACGAAGATGCACTGTTTCAAATTGCTGGCAGATCGGGTTAAGTCACGGGACTTTGACCGGCAAGTAGCGGAGCTTCAAATCTGTGCAGCGATTCTGAATCGCTTCACAGCACTGGGCACGCCGCAAACGGTCCGTATGGGATAAATCCGTCTGGGGATTGGGGTAGTTCGACCTACGGCTGATTTGTGCAACAAAGCCTATCGGCACTCTGACTAAAGGCATGCAAAAAAATCGTTCCACTGATCCCAAGATTGCACACCCAACCAATCCCGATTTACTCAGGATTCCTACAGCCAGAGAACATTGTTTGATTAAGGGTATTTCGCCATCGCTGATAGAAGGCCTAAGCGAAACAACTGCCCATGAGTTGCTGGGACAAAGCATCATTTATAACCCATTCGTTTCTGTCGGCGAACGCATCGCCGAGAGCATTATGGCGGTTATGGAGGAGATTGGCATACCGATCGAACCCGCTGAAAGCATCGATACTCCAGCGCCTAAATTGGCGACCAGGACACGATCCTATGGTGTCGGTTAGTTTGCTAAAATTCCATGTATTTTTGATGATGGTCACTTGTTTCAGTGAAATGCATTTTGCAAACTATCCGGAGCTTTATTCAAAGTGATATTTCAATTTTATCTGGATAGGTGGTGAATATGAGTGAAAATTTCAAGCAGTGCGGTGAGCGATCTGGAGTGTACGCCGTTCGGTTCCGCAGCAACTGGGATGGAGAGGGCGACATCTTGATGGTGTTTGCCTCCCTGTCGGCTGATGGCAAGTGGGTAGACGAGGAGACCAACAAACCCCTGTTGGAGTACGAAGGCGATGAGATTTTGCAAGCATGGTTGTTGAATGACCCTGAAGATCTACCAGATGCCATGACCCAGGCGGCAGCGTCTCTGGAGGACAACAATTGTCTTGAGCAGGCATTCGCACTGCGCACCTGGTTTGCCATGGGCATTTCTGTGCCGGCGCTGTCGCCCCCCAGCCATTCCGACGATGCAGCCGTTGATCGCTTTGCCGCCGCGATGAAGGCCAAGCTTGCCATGGCTCGCGTCAAGGGCCGTGGTGGCTGGGATGACCCCGCACAATGCTCTGTCGAGCTTCTTGCGAAGTTGCTTGTTGGCCATGTAGGCAAGGGCAATACCGGCAATTTCGAAGACATTGCCAATTTGGCCATGATGCTCCACCAGCGGAACGCCGATCCGAAAGTTTTGGCTGAAGCAGCAGCGGCCGCCGCACATGACACAGCAGAGAAGAACGACCCTGCACTGGCTGTCCTCCGATTCATGATGACACTGGATGACCATGATGCGATGGACTACCTCCGCGCATGGAACGAGGGCTGCTTCGCAGAGTGCCGCAAGGAATGGCCGGAAGCGCCGGCAGAATGCTACATCGGCGCAGATCCGCTGTACGTCATCGGCTCGTGAAAGGTTAGCCATGTCCGCGAAAACAGGGATTGAATGGACCGATGCAACCTGGAACCCGGTTACTGGGTGCGCAAAAGTCAGTCAAGGCTGTCGGAACTGCTACGCATTGCGCGATTGGCCGCGCATGGCAGCCGCACAGCATACCGTTTATTACGGGCGCGAGTTCACCGATGTGCAGTGTCACCGAGAACGGCTGGAGCAGCCGATCCGTTGGAGAAGGCCGCGCATGATTTTCGTGAACTCGATGTCGGATCTGTTTCACGAAAGTGTGCCGGACGAGTTCATCGACAGTGTCTTTGCTGTGATGGCCATTGCTGACCAGCACACGTTCCAGGTGTTGACAAAGCGGCCAGAGCGCATGCAGCGCTACATGCTCACCCTTCAGGCTCGTTCGCAAGAGATAGCCCAGGCCGCCATGAACGTTCTGAATGGCAACTATTGGTCCGATGGTGACGGCATGTGGGATTGCGTCGCTCACCGGATCGATGCTGGCCCGCTACCTAATGTCTGGCTAGGCGTTTCAGTTGAAGACCAAGCGACGGCAGACGAGCGTATCCCACACCTGCTTCAGACTTCTGCGGCCGTACGCTGGATCAGTGCTGAGCCGCTGTTGGGACCGGTTGACCTGTCCGGTGAGTACCTGGCTAAAAAGCTGGGGGGGAGGTATCCGTTCCCAAGCCTGGCAGATGAACACAGGACAAAATTGATCGACTTACTGGACTGGGTCGTTGTCGGCGGCGAGTCCGGCCGCAAGGCACGCCCTATGCATCCGGCGTGGGCGCGCATGTTGCGGGATCAATGCAAAGCGGCCGGCGTGCAATTCCTGTTCAAACAGTGGGGCGAGTGGAAGCCAATCAGTGAAATGGCTGATGAAGAGTGTGACGCGCTGTATCGCTCCAACCGAGTCGCTAAAGAAGGCGAAGATCAGCGCGTTCTGGATGACATTTATGGGAGGACATGCCGCGTTGAAACGGCTGCTATCGGTGACGGTGGCGAGTGCGGTTTTGATGTGGCCTACCGCAACAATGGCATGCAGATGTTCCAGGTTGGCAAAAAAGCAGCTGGCCGGCTGCTCGATGGTGCGGGCCATGACTGTTATCCATCCTGATTGGCGGTTTCGCGTCGTAAGTCTGACGTTCTGATGGGCGGCATAAGTCCGTCAGAACAACAATTAACAATGAGGTGCATTGTGCTCTTACCTTTCGAACTAGATCCCCAGATCATTCACCACATCATCTACAGCCAAGCCGGCTCCATCGGAAAAGCGATCATCGAACTACTGATGAACTCTGTCGATGCCAGCGCCACGGCAGTGCGCCTCACGATGTCGAAGGATGGTTTCAGTTGCGTTGACGACGGAACCGGTTTTGCCAGTCGTGATGATGTGTTGCGCTATTTCGGTCGTTTTGGCACGCCGCACCAGGAAGGCGATGCTACCTATGGCCGTTTCCGGCTTGGGCGAGGCCAAATCATGGCTCACGCCAGCACTGCGTGGCAGTCAAACCGCTGGCAGATGATAGTCAATACCCGTTCCATGGGTTACAACTACGAGCTGGAAGACCTCGCCACTGTTACGCCTGGCTGCCACATCACAGGCTCTTGGTATGAGCCTTTGACTGATGCCGAACTGATGTCGGCTGTGCAGGAAGTGCGGGACCTGGTCCGCTACACCCCAGTCAGAGTGGAATTGAATGGACGCCTGATTACCCGTGATCCTCACGCTGAGAAGTGGGATTTCGAGGATGAGTTTGCCTACTACCGGGCAAAGGAAGACGGTGCGGTATCCATCTACAACCAGGGGGTTCTGGTTCGACATGATCCTGGCCATTTCTGGGGGGCTGGTGGTCTGATTGTGTCGAAGAAGGCCATTGCCCTGAATGTCTCTCGTACCGAAATCCTTCGTAAAACCTGCCCTGTATGGAAGTCCATCGCTAAGCAATTTGGCACACTGGCTGACGCAGTTGCTGCTCGCCTCGGAGATCATCGCAAGACCCAAGCGCGTCGAGAAAAGTCAGCGCGGGCACTACTCAGTGGTGACCCGAAAATTGTACATATCTACGAAAATGAAGAGGTAATCACCATCCTTCCGGGAAAGCATCACATCACGCTGAGTGCTTTTCTGCACAAATCACAGTGGAAGCACGGCGGGAAAATTACCATCGTTGAAAACGGCTTTGATGTGCCGAAGGGGGAGGCCATTGCGCGAGAAGGTATCGCTCAAGTGGTACACCCACAAACTCTGCAACGTTTTGGCTGCTACAGTCCAGAGGATTTCCGGGAATGCCTCGAACGTATTGCGCATAACATCCGAGAGGATGTTGCCAACAATGGCACTCAGCTTTGGGGGGTACGGGCGCTCTTTATTCCGGAGCTGATCGACTTTGCGACGTTACGGGAGGCATTCCTGGAACGAACCCGCGTCATTTCTGAAAAGGATGTACTGGACAAAGAGACTCGCCGAGCATGGGTCGCCTTGCGCTGGTGCATCCAGCAGTATGCCGGCGCATGTTCCGGAGGGGAGATGTATCGTGATGGGAGGTTACGCTACAACGACGAACACAAGATGCACATTCTGCTCGGGGAATCTAATACTGCTGAGGCATGGACCGATGGCAAGACCTATATAGCCATCGACGAGAAAATTGTGCAGCGACTGAAGAATGAACCTCTGAAGACGACAGCCTACATCTTCGGCTTGGTCGAGCATGAAGTGGCACACCAAGGAGATAGCCTTGATTGTGGCCATGACGAAGCTTTCTACCAACGCTATCACGACATCTCGATTCGCATGAGTCCTGAGCGTCAGCGCTATATCCACATGTGGCTCATGAAGTACACCGCCAGCATGGAAAGCGAGGGCAAAAAGGCCAGTGGCAAGGCATGGGCGGAACGATACCTCGTGGACAGGGCCGGTAGCGGGCGTCAGAAAAGAGGATTGTCTCGCGTGATCGATGATGTTTCGTCGCACCCGGTAGTAACCTCCGCAGTGCCCGAGGAAAGCATGTCATTCATCAACTCTGTAAATTTCCGACTTGTTACAGCGGGGCTTTGCCCTCCACCCCCTGATTGGTCGGATGTTATAGAGAAAGCCCGTCTTGTACAGCTTGAGATGGCAGAGCAGCATCGGCTTGAGATGGCAGAGCAGCATCAGCAAGAAGCCGCACTCCAGGCGGACCAGCAAGCAGCAGACGATGCTCTTTATCAGGAGTATCAGGATGAGCTGAATACTTGCAGAGCGCGATATGCCGCGCTTCTTGGAGTTGAACCAACAGAGATTAGTGATGATGCATTGAATTACATATATCACACCACTGACAGCGATGAATCTATTCGCACTGCGTGGGCTGAAAAAGAGTGGGGGCAATTTTACGACCCGGACTATCCGGATTTTCATGAGGCGATGGAGCAGCAACAAGCAGACCAAGTAGAAGACCCTCGACTACGTCTTGATGTAGCACTCAGAGACTTGGTACAGACAGGGGAAACCTGGTGGGGCTTGGAGCGGAATGCTGCTGCCGCAGGTTTCTTCAGAGTTGAAGAGTATCTTCAGTGGCGGGCTTCTGAACAACAAGCAAACTGAATTTCGCTTCCGATCAACTCAATAGAACAATCAGGACTCGCGGAATTTTGGAAAAGGCCAGTGCTTCGCTGGCCTTTTCCATTGCAGTCAATTGTTTTACCCATTGTCACTTTGGCAAACTGATTTCATTCATAGGAGTACCAAGATGAACAGATTGCCAAAATATGGCACTTCTTCGATACGCGCTTTTTCTATTAACTCAGGTGGCAGGAGGCAGAGCTGGGTTGTTATGTTATCCAGCGAAGTCGATCACAGCCTAAAAATGGAAGAGCGCTTGATTAGTGCCGACAGCAAAGAAATGGCGGAAAAGGTGGCCTTGATTGTAACGATGCTCTTGCCTCCAATTACGGTAAAGGCGCGGAAAACTGATCAATCAGATGCGGGCAAAAAATTTATCAACCTTGACATTGCCCCCTCTAAAAACTGTTTCAAACAGGTGAAATAAAGTGATAATTGCCCAAGCCAATGTTCCTGAGGTTATTACAAAAGAACTGCAGATCGCTACCATTGGGACAAAGCGAAAAATCCGTCTTTCCAGCAACTGGTTGCCACTTGTCGGATTCGAACCTGGCATCCGCCATTCTGCTGAAGCGATAGCACCGCATCAAGGAATACAGCTGAAGTTTGATACTCACGGCCGCCAGCAGGTTTATCAGCGAAAATACAACCGGCGAAAAAACAATCCATTCGAGACAGTAATTGAGATTGCAGGCCAAGCGCTCATTAATGAGGCGATCCCAGGCTATACCGAGCGGGTTCACTTTACGTTGCGTCATGGGGACATCATTATCCGGCCATTGCCGAATAGAACCTTCATGATTCGAAAGCGGCTTAAGGCTGAGCCAAAACCATTTGCCGCCATGGTTGCCATGACCAGCGGGATAGATCTGCACTGCCTCACCAATTCCGGTTTCTATATCGATAGCGTGCTGGAGTACAGACCCAAAGAAGTCCGCGACAAACAGGATCTAACCGAGTCAGGCGCACTGAATGCACTGGCCAACGCATCGCCACGACTACTGATCAATGAAGACATCAGCACGGTTGACTGGGGTAGGGTGGCGGATCTTATGCAGGATGCTCCGCAACTGGCCATCGTTCATATCAGTTTGCAGTGCGACGACTTTTCCACCAGCAAGGGAGGGAACCTGCGCCGGCAGGCTATCGAAAATCTCACTACGTCAAGAGACCTTGCCTACGACGGACTGCGGATGATTGAGACCGTCCAGCCAGCCTGCGTCATGCTGGAACAGGTAACCGGCTTCGGAGCATCGCCTGAGGCGGCAATGATCAAGTTGAAGCTCAGAAAGTGGGGCTACCACGTCACAGAAGCAAAGATGGCGGGCCGAGATTATGGCGGTATCACGCGGCGAGAACGCTACTATCTGATCGCTTCTGTCTTCCCAGGATTCGAAATGCCGGCCCCAGATATGAACAGCAAGTCCGAGTCGATCTGGGACACCATCAAGCCATTTTTGACGGGATGCCGCGATGTGAGCCACACCAAGTCATTGCAGGATGGCATTTCTGGTGGCCGTGCCAGATTGATCACCCCGCAATCAGTTTCTGCGCCGACACTACTGAAGTCGCAATCACGCCAAGCGAAGGACAGCATCTACATTGACCCACAGGACGGCCGCTACCTACTACCCAGCCTGGCCTTACAACAACGATTGAATGGCATTCCCGACACTATCAATCTCAGCTGCGTCAGCGAAACGATTGCCAGCGAGATCATCGGACAGTCTATCGAGTACCCCATGCACGAACAGATAGCCAAGGCACTACATCGGCATATTGCCGCTAACGTTGGCAGTCACAACGCTGTGATGATTCGTCACGCCTCATCTCCGAAATAGCGAAAAAGACGAGGAAAGATATGATCAAGAATGAGGTTTGCACAATTTGTGGAAAGGTAGTTGAAGACTTCACCCCGGTATACAGCATCACTGGCAATCACTACGATTGCGAATTTCCAGGTGGAAGAAAAACAGGGGAGGAGCTGATCGCCGAACTTGATCAGAAACTTGGTTGTCTAGTAGGAAAACCAAAAAAGAAGCGTGCCGTCGAGGGGACGGGACGAACCGCTAGAAAAGCGCAGTCGCGGGCAGTAGCGGCGATTGAAAAGGCGCTTGGCTTTGAGGTGTACGACGTGATGATCTGGAACCAGCAAGGCGCGTATCGTGGGCCTCATTGGGATTTAGATGCATGGGGGTTGCACTTCAGTTTTAGGGACGCCACCGGCCATGAATTTAAAGGGCAAGCCAGCTCTCTGGCCACGATGGGATACATCGTGAAAGCAAAGTTCGTTTACGCCGTCAAAGACAGAGGGTTCGCTACTTTCGATATCTATGGCACTAATGATGCGGCAGATGCGGAAAAGCATCGCAACCACAAGCCATCAAAGACTTGAGGGGCGCGACGAGGTAGCCTAAGGGAAGAACTTCTTTTATCTCGAAAAATCCGCCCCACCGCATTAGAATTTTCGCTTCGATAAGGTAGACTAGCGAAAATTTTTACGCGAGGTGCATATTGGACAATATCACAGAGTCCGCCATCAATCGTATCGGCATTGGCCACGTGCTTGGCACACGTTTGCGCGAATATCGCATACGGCTCGGTCTTTGGCATAAGGATCAAAGTCGATGACATGGAAGAACGAGACCATTAGCACCTGGATTCAGCACTCGCCACCATGCTGGGCGACGGAGTTGATCCAGAATTGGGCCGATGTATTCCCCCGCGACTCCCCCCAAGCCGATGTATACGACTTCATACAGCATGCGCATACCGGCCCCGGAGACATCGATCTCGATACTGTTGTTGGCCAATGGGAGCACTATGCCGGACAATCCTGGCTGAACGCGCTATTCCAGCCGCAATACAAACCGTCAAAGATGCAGCGCATCTTGGCTATGGCAGACGCCAATCCCGGATACTATTTCTCGACGGAGCCAAAAGATATTTTTTTTGACTCCATCAATGGGCATGCCTGGTATTCGCACGGAGGGGGGAACCATAGGACAGTTGTCGGTAAGTTCCTGCATGCCATGGCAAGAAGCAAGTCTGCTTGTAGTCCGCTATTGCAGTCGGTCCACAAAGCCCATTACCAGGTTGACTGGCAGGCATTTAGAACATTAAAGCAGCTACAGAACCTAATCAGAGAACGAGACCTTAATATATCGGTTGCACCATGGAAAATACTGCTGCACCGAGAGCGAACAGGCACGCACCAGACTGAGATATCGGAGACCGCATTCTATGTAGCTGACTATCGATTCAGTTCGTCAGGCCAATTTGCTCACTTACACGCCGAAGAGTTCCTAAAGTTTGCTTATTGGGTGCTAGATCAAGATGGGAAATTTACCACCTGGGACGTAGCAAGAAACTGGACAGGTTACCTGTTCGGGAAATATCAGGGCATGCTCATTTACCCAGGCGGGGCATCAGCCTCACTCATAAGTCGCCGTGCGTTTTCCAAGATACGCCAGTTGGCTTGGTCAAAACGCCTTTCTTGAAAGAAACCGGCACCGCAGGAGGCATCCTTGCCTCAATGTTGATCGCCGAGCAAACGATGAGTCCTGCGCCATTGATGAGCCGAATTGCCCCCTTTGGGAGGGCAATGCCGGCACGAACCATCGGTGCAAGCGCGTAGAAGGTCTGCAAGCAGTTGTCCTCCGGCCCCTGGTGTATCACTCCCGTATCATCCTCAATGCGCCAGTACGCCTGCGCACGACTCTTTATGCTGAAGTCACTTTTTTTCTTACTGTCCATATCGACGAACCGGCAAACCTATCATAACGGCATACATGGCGAGTGTATCCCATTTACATCAGGCATGTATCGATTCCGAGGCACTAACCGACGTTTTATGACGTTATTTTATTGCCGTTAATAACAGTTATCGGACATTACTGCACCCCCTACTAGTCTACCGTAAAATTTTCATAATAGATATTTTTGGTATGCTATGATGCATCTTATATCAAACACTTTCTTATCTTATGGACATCGATATAGATCGTATTGCAGAGGCAAAGAAAGCCATCAATGCTGCAATCTCCACCCTTGCCAGCCTGAAAGCCGCTGCAGAATATCAAGAAGATGCTGATGATCTTGACCTTGTAGAGCTGCAGGCCGCCACCATGGGCACATTTCTCTCGGACCTGGAGCTTGGCATGGTCAGGTCAATGAATACGACCTCTTTAGATGAGGCCATTCAAAAAATTCATGACTTTTGTATGGAAATACAAAAACACGCAGCAAAAATGAAACACCAATGACTAAATAGGAGTTTTTTATGAGCTTGCTCAATAAAACCACAGGACTCTTCAACCGCTTTGTCGAAGTTGTTGCTAAAGCAGACTTCAAAGCTGCCGCCATGATCCCTGCTGCCATCGGTATCGCCACTGTGATGGGCGGATGTGCCTGGGAGGCACATAGCCAAACTGAGTTGCTTATGCAAGGTGGAAGTGCTGCTCTCGATGCTTATAAAGCATCCCTCGATCTTGGCCTGGACATGAAAGAGTGGCTCTCTGCTGGGGTTCAAGGGAAGCTTCCCAGTGTAGGCGGGAATATTCAAGCAGCTGGTTTTGCGCTCACATTTCTTGGCAGTGCCATGGCCGTTACGACAGTAGGCTTAGCAAAAGGCTACGAGCGGATCAAAGAAACACTCACGGAAAAAAGTCAGACTTTGCTCCAGTCCGGTTTGAATCTGATCGGTAGTAAAGAAACGCCCCCAGCCAGCAGGCACCTGTCACCTGATTCACTTAAGGCCGCCATCGAAAAGATCCGTGAATCCCTTCCCGAGCAGAAAAACCAAAATTCATCTTGGTTCAACAAGATGAATAAGGGGTTCAAATCCATCAAAAACAAGCTTGAAGAGGTCCGTGATCAGCGCGTAATGAAATTCATGGAGAGTCGGCCGGATCTGTCTAGCAAGCTGATGTTGAATATGAATCTGGAAAGAAAGCAAGACGGTTCCGGGATAGCCCAGCGGGTGGACAGCCGCATGCCGATCTTGCCGCCTTCGAAACAAGCAGAAATCAAAGCCGCTATTGATCAACGAGACCTGCGGCATTCGCCAACGGCCACTGCGGGCTACAGTATGTAACTGCAGATTTACCCTTTAATAAATGGCCCTAGCTTACTCTAGGGCCATTTTGTTAAGAAAAGATTCTTTTTCAACACTTAAGCTCAAAGGCCTTGAATGAAAATTAACCTCCCAATCACAAGCAATGAGAAGTTGTTTAATGAAGGCCTGATTGTTACAAAAACAGATCTTAAAGGCACTATTACGCACGCCAATGATCTATTCTTGGAAATTTCCGGCTTCAGTCGCGATGAGCTAGTTGGTTCAAACCATAATACAGTACGCCACCCGGACATGCCCGCCGTTCTTTTCGAGGACATGTGGCAAACGCTGAAATCTAACCGGCCGTGGCGTGGTCTGGTTAAAAATCGTTGCAAAAATGGTGACTATTACTGGGTTGACGCATTTGTCGTTCCATCACGAGAAAATGGCACTACAACAGGGTACATGTCTGTCCGCCAGCCCGCCGACAGACGGTCGATCGAGCAAGCCGAATCGCTTCATAAAAGACTCAAATCTGGCGCAAAATTACCAAGAAACCGATCACGCGTGTCTGGTGCGACACTACAAAAGGCTGGACAGGTACTCATTGCCGGCATCGTCGGTTTCTTTGCGTGGGAAGTCGGCACCCCAGCTGCCTACAGCATCTCCATTGCCGCACTTCTCACCCAATCCTTCATCATGCTCTACGAGCGCAATCGCATGCGCAAAACGGTGGACCTGATGAAGGTTTGCCATGGCATTGCAGAAGGCAAACTGAGTTACAACATGGCTATTGGGCAAGTCGGCGAACACGGCCTTCTTGAGGAAGCCTTGGCCTGTATGCAGGTCAATCTGAAAGTGATGATTGATGACCTGCAAATGTCGGCCATGGACTTAGCTGATAGTTCTATTGAAGTAGAAAATCGCCTGCAATCGATCCACCTACGAATGGAGGCCGGGAATGATCGCCTGGCCGAAATGAGCGCAGCCATCGAGCAGCTTTCTGCATCTATTGAGCAAGTCGCTCAGCACGCTGATGAAACGTCTCAGCTCTCGACCAATTCCCGGACGGCCATGCTGACAAGTGAAACAGAGATGGAAAAGGCTCAAGCCAATGGGACTCAGGCTGCCCAGGCCGTTACAGATGCACAGATAAATATCCAATCCCTCGCTGAAGCCATCAACGCGATCAGCAGTGTCTCGAACGCCATCAGAGACATCGCTGATCAAACCAATCTTCTGGCACTGAATGCAGCGATTGAGGCAGCACGTGCAGGAGACACGGGACGCGGGTTTGCCGTCGTTGCTGATGAAGTCAGAAAGCTCTCAGTAAAAACCGGCTCCAGCACTGAGCAGATCGCCAAGATGGTGGCTGATGTGCGCCTAGCCACAGAGGCCACGATTGCGACAATGCAAACCGTCACGGCCACCACCCAATCAGGCGTTATTGCACAGCGGGAAACCGCATTAAAACTGGCCTCAGTCAGGGAAACCAGTGTCCAGGTCAACGACATGATGCGCGACGTGGCCACCAACAATGTGCAGCAAGCCTCAGCCGCAGCAGATCTGTCTGCACAGTTGGCCGGCGTCTCTAACCAGATATCCGAATCACATCACCACATCGAGCAGGCAAACAAAGTAGTCGCCGATCTAGCTCTGCAGTCCAAGGTCATGACCGCACTGGCCAACCGTTTTCAAGTAACAGAGGTCCAGCATGGATAACAAACGCGCAAAAGCAGGAGGCCAAGTTGGCCTCAATGGCGAATGGTACGCTGGGGGGCGCTTTCTTCCATCCACCGCCCTCCCCAGCCGATCCCGCTCAGCGGGAAGCAAATCTCCCAAGAAGGCGCTGGTCTCGCCAGGAGTGCTTGCAACGCCTCCCATGGACGGGGCTGTCGCCATTTTCGCGGCGCTACGCGAGTTCATGCATATCGACCAGGCCTCACAGCTGGCAACAGTGGTCGATCGCCCTGATTCCGCCATTCAACACTACGTCTCGAATGACGTCGAATCCGGGAGGGCCTACCTGCAAGCAGCCGTAGCCGCATACAACGCAGGCCAACGATGGTTTGTTCCCCCGTTGCCGGAGCTTTCACCTGAGTATCGATCAGCAAGCTACCAGGTGTCTGCAAATGGCCAGCTGATGTCCTTCGACCAGAACGGCCGTCTCATGCCTGACGCAAATGGCTTGTACCCTACTCTGCCTACATCAGAAGGTGGCGGGTACATTAGCCAGGTCGATGTTATTGAGCTGAACCGGTTTTATGAGCTTGAGCCGCAATTGCTACCCAAAGACGTGCCAATCGATCTTGCAAATATCGGCCACTGGAAATCACCATACCCCGACCAAGTCGATGATTCGCGATATACACCACCGAGTATGGCACATCGCGCCGAATACTTGCTTGCTTCTCTGGCCAGCAGCTATCAGCTGCAAAGTCTGGTGGTAATTGATGAGATTCGATACTGCAAGGATCTCGGCGATGATATTGAGTCTCTGCGCGAATCCGAGTGGCTGGCCAAAGATGAAACCCAGCGGCCCAGCATAGACTTCTATAGCGTTGAAGCGGTCGAAAACCAAGAGAACGGGGAAAAGTTGACGGTTGTCCTTTTCGATTTCATCGACAGGGATAGTGCGAGTCTGATTGCAACGGCCGTAACCGACATGTCCGGCAAAATCGCTCCATCTCCTGAAAAAGTAGCATCTACCGAAAGAAAGCACGTCCATACTCCGCAATTATGATTGCCTGCATGATGCAAAATAGCCATGGGGTGATCCATGGCTTTTTGATGTATGGATGACGACTTGAGTCTCGGCCCAGACACTGAACTGTGATGCGTGGTTACTTTTTCAGAACTTCGCCGGTTTTGACTTTAACGACCTCGTAGAAGTCATTGTCAGTACGTGCCTTGAAAGCATATCCTGCACGCCAATCTAGCCCGCCCCGGTTCAGATGGTTCTCGATGTAGCTCTCAACCTCGGCCAGTGTATTGAAGCCTTCCGAGAGCCGCTTGCCGGCTTGCTGTAGCTGATAGCGCATGAAAGTTTCCCGGCGGTTGGTTAGATGGCCTGCTCACTGCTACCGGCAGTCCCGGCAGCGCTAAGAAGGCTATCCAGATTAATCTTTAGGCTGTGCCGTGCTGCGCCACATTTCGATCATGTGCGCCAGCCAACCCGGCTCCAGCATATCCACCGCGTAGGCAATCGAATCGTCAGGGCACAGCTCTCGCATGCGTCCCGAGGCAAGGGCAACGTAGCGTCGCTCACCGCTGGAAAGCACGCCGGTACGGGCATAATTTCCCTGCCACGCTTCGCGTGCGATTTCGTCAAGGTGTTCAAGTTGTGTCATGGTGTTTTCCGACATGTCTATGATTGATCGGTTACAGAGTGCGACAGCATTGCCTGAGACAGCAGCCATGCCGTCGTCTGTCAGCTGTCAGTGGACGTATTCCGCCAGCGCACGTCTGTAATAGCGCTCCATATCAACACAGGAGGCGAATCGGTTAGTAAATTTCTTTGTTGGCCATTTTTCGACAATTGTCGGCTCATAAGCCTCAAATACTACTTTCTCAAACTTTCCGGCAAAACCCGAACAGAAAGATAGTTCTATTCCAGTGCGATTCTTGAAATCCTCAAACATCCTTTCAACCAAATCGCGGGCACGGTTTTCAGCTGCGATACGTTGCTTTAATTGGAGTTCCATAATACTTTCGAGCTGTATTGCTGATGGCTCAATAGTAAACCCCTAGAGGTTTAATTGCAATCTTTTCTTGCACCTGACATGCCTGTCGTTGCTATAGCTGAACAATAAAGTTCTTTCCCGTCCAATAAAGTCCTTTCTCTTCCCCGGAGATGCTTGCCTAAAATGGGTAGGTCACGCCCCCCCCCTGCCGAAGAAGCAATTCAGGAAAGAACTTTATTTTTACCATTGGTTTCGTTCATACCAAGAATCAGTGACTTAACAGCCACTCCGGAAAGAACTCTATTTTCTCCCAGCAGTTGCGCAAAAACACGCAGTCCTTCGGCTGCCGCCTCGCGGTAGCGCCGCACAGACTTGGCTACAGCAACCCTGCTGATGGCAAAACGCTGAGCCGCCTCAGCTTGGCTCATGCCCTCCAGCAGCACGGCATGCGCGGCACGGCATGAAGCGCTTTCAGGCTGCCCTCTGGTCATGGTGGTGATGTAGGTAAAGATGTCTTCGGTCATCCCGCTATCTCGCAACATAGGCCGCTCCGGGCGGCCTGGTGAATCGAATTCTGATGCCGGCATCGCCGGCATGGGCAAAGCGACTATTAGCTAGTGCGTTGCAAACCGTCTATTCCAGCGTTCAACCAAGGCAAAAGCCTTGTCTTTGCAAGACACCCAGCGCACAGGCTTCAACTCTTCATCAGTCGAATGCGAAAGCGTGCTGCATTCGTGATCGCTCCATGCCTTCGAAATTGCATAGCCTTGACGGGGAGCGTGTCCTTCTATCTGTAGTCTCATATTCGTCTCCACGAATTACTTCAGGTTGTGATATTGGGCGATGAAGCCCTGAAAATCGCCCTCGCCGGAATCGTGGTACTTCATCCACGAAGCGTACTCTTGCTCAAATGCGGTAGGGGCACGCTCATTCCATACCGCTACTGCCTGATCATGGTCAGGGTGCATCGTGTGGGTCTGACCTGTCCGGCATTGCAAGCAAACTACCTGGTATCCAGACTTCCTGGCTGCTCTCTTGAAGTGGACGCTAATCCTGCTGCTTCCACAGAACGGGCACGGCTTTGGGGTAATAGGCATTGCAGAATTTCCATGCTTACTGTTGAGAGGCATTTTTGTTGCTCGTGCATTGCTTGCTACTCGGTTGGTCCACTCACGATTGCCGGCAGTGCCGGTAGCGATCAGCAGGCTTTTCCGAGTTAGACCTTCCTTCGCTTATTCTTGCGCAAGAGCCGTAAAGCTACCGGCTCGGTAGCACCGTACAGCACACATCCAATGCCGCCGATACCACATATCACTCGTATACCTGGCATCACAACTAGGTTCCAGAGTGTGTCAGGGAACGGGGCAGGGGTCGTCATCCATGCCAGCACATTTAGAAGTGCTGCGCACACAACCAGGAGCATGACACTTGCAGAATGAATTAACAGAACGCGGTAGTAAGTTGACAATTTTTCTTTTCCAGAATCAGCTCAAGAAGACCAGAACTAACGCAGCTCCAATCGTTCCGAGCAGGAGCGGCCCAGTTGCGCTACGCCCTTTCAAACCAATGAACATGCCGGTCATCAGCACCGCCCAGCAAAACAGCATGCCCGAGATCCAAAAAGCAGCTGTCGGAAACACGTCTACATCGCCAGTGGGCTTTGTTGCACAAATCAGCCGTAGGTCGAACTACCCCAATCCCCAGACGGATTTATCCCATACGGACCGTTTGCGGCGTGCCCAGTGCTGTGAAGCGATTCAGAATCGCTGCACAGATTTGAAGCTCCGCTACTTGCCGGTCAAAGTCCCGTGACTTAACCCGATCTGCCAGCAATTTGAAACAGTGCATCTTCGTTTCGACCAAGCTGCGGCGATGGTAGCCACTCCACTTTTTCCAGAGCGCGCGCCCCAGATACTTCACCGCTCGTAGCGACTCATTGCGAGCCTGATTGCCCCGTAAATTCCCTTTCCAGAATTGGCCATTTCGACGTGGGGGAATGATGGCTGCCGCCCCACGCTCTGCAATCGCTGCGTAACATAGGCGTGTGTCGTACGCCCCATCCGTGGTGACGGTTACCAGTCCCTCTCCCGCCGGAATTTGCGATAGCAGCTCTGGCAGCATCGTGGCATCTCCAGTGCGATTGTCGGTCACTTCCATTGCCCGGATTTCCAGCGTTTGCGCATCTATGCCCAGATGCAGCTTGCGCCATTGGCGGCGGTAATCAGCGCCATGCTTTTTCACCTTCCACTCGCCTTCACCCATCATCTTGATGCCGGTGCTATCCACCAAGAGATGCAGACAACCTTGCTTTTTCTGTACCGGGATGCGGACTTGCAGGTCTTTCTGGCGGCGGGAAAGCGTGCTGAAGTCGGGGACGGCCCAGTCAAGGCCAGCCAGGCGCAACATACTTTCGACCATACCTGTGGCTTGCCGTAGCGCCAGGCCAAAGAGGCATTTGATGGTGAGACAGAACTGGATGGCAGCATCAGAAAAAGTTAGCTGCCGTCCCCGCCTGCCGGTAGCCGGTGCCAACCAGTTCATGCCTTTGTCGAGCCAGAGAAGGAGCTGCCCTCGTTGCTTGAGGGACTGGTTGTATGACTGCCAGTTGATGGTTTGGTACTTGGGAGGAAGGGGCTTGCTCATGCGGTCATTCTACCGGACGGACGCAAGCACTGATTTGTGCAACAAAGCCTCGCCAGTGGGCATTATTAGCATAAAGAAGGCAGCACCAACCAGTCCAGTCACAACCATAAAGTAGCGCATTTGCTGCAAGTTTATTTCTGAATGCATGGTTTTTCTCCCTTCTCTAGTTGACGATTATGCAAGCACAGCCAAACTGACTTTTTGAGTCGAACCCATGCGCAGCCGTCTCTTCAGGATGGATCGGATACCCATCATCTTTTAATAGAACCATTGGATGCCACTCCTCATTTTGCCCTGGTATAAAAACGACAGATATCTGGCCGACTACATGGGGGCTCTAATTTACCCGGCATCCACCCATGGCGACATATGAATGAATCCCATATTTTGACGTGATGTGCATATTTACAAGGCAAAACTTCTAGCGGCTTATGCATTGGCAAATGTGATACTTTGCCAGTATGAAATCTACCCATGCTACTTTCCGAAAAAATTAGTGGACCAGTTGAATGAAAACGGCGACTAGGGCCGCCAACGTCTCCACCAAATAGAATATTAGCCGTCCAAAATTTCAGTTAGTCCATATAATGCAAAGCCGGCAATCCCAACCGCGATACTCACCTTTGGACCAAAAGTGTAGATGTTTACAAATGCGCTAACAGCTGGAATAAAATATGAAAATACCCCAGCCAGAATCAATGCGGTAGACGTTACCAAAGATATCATATCCATAAGTTTCATATAATTTCCTTAAATCAATGTCACAGCTGGGCAGCTCGCCACCGTTGTGGCAGAAACCGTTCGGTGCTGAACCATCGCTGCTGCGCGAGCAAAGCGCAAACGCCGAAAAACGCTATAGAAAACCGAGATACCAGCTAATTATCTGAGGTCCCCACAACCAGGCCGTGCCACCCGCCAAAATAAGATACGGACCAAATGGTTGCGGGGTGCCTCGATCAACCTTTCGTAGTGAGATAAGACTCACTCCTACTATTGCACTCGCCGTCGCCCCAAACATGATGATCATGGGCAGCGCCGTCCAACCAAGCCAGGCAGACATTGCAGCAACCAGCTTGAAATCCCCCTGCCCCAGCCCATCCATCCCCGTGCAGGCCCGGAAAGCGGCAGCAATCCCCCACATAGCCACATATCCCGCCATGGCACCCACAACAGCATCAGCCAGCGGCACAAACAAGCCGAACAGATTGGCGGACAGGCCAAGCCACAAGAGAAGCTGCGTCAAAACATCGGGCAGCAGCTGCGTATCCAGGTCAATCAAGGTAAGCGCCATCAGGATGTACAGAAAGGCCAGCTGCGCGATCGCGAGCGCATGGAAACCGGTGAACCACCCGACAAGGGCAAACCCAGCGCCACAAGCCAGCTCAACAGCGGGATAGCGGAAGCTGATTTTGGCATGGCACGCTGCACAGCGACCACGCAACCAGAGAAAGCTGGCCACAGGAATCAACTCCCATGCCCTCAACGTATGGCCACATGCTGGGCAATGCGAACTAGGCGCTGACAGCGTTAAAGCCGGCTGGGTCCCTGCGCTCGTTCCCGCCACTTCAGCGCACTCGGCCAGCCAGGCCTGCTCCAGCATGAGCGGCAGACGGTAAACCAGCACATTCAAAAAGCTTCCCATTGCCAGTCCAAATACGAACAGCACGCCGGCCGCCTGCATGTTGGGATTTGCAAACCATTGCAATAGAGAAAAGCTCGACAGCATCGAAAATGTGGTCAAAGACATAGCTATGATGTTTTTCTTGTAAATCACGAAGCTGCGCCCTCTGTGAGCGGTACATATTTGATTGTCGAATGCGATGTAACGACAGCATGGGGAATTACCTGGTGGCGCATACCGCACCAACTGCACGTTCGAATCCCGCTCTCAGTCGAATAACGGCTCTCTGCCTTACGAAAGTTCTCGTGGTGGTCAGGATCAACGGCGCAGCGCCCAACACGCAGATACTCGGGCCAGAACTCTTTTGTCACATCATTCAATTCCACCCGACTACCCAACGCATAGGCACCTGCTGATGCGGCAGATCCATTTGTCAGTATGTCATACAGACGTGCCCCAACAAACCACTGCAATCCGGAATCATCCTTGTCCAACATGCCGATCAACAAATCGGTATCCGACCAATTCCAGCTATGACTAATGATTTTTTCCACACGAAAAACACGGGTATAGTGTGGATGGACGCGAAGCCACGAATGAAAATTGGGGCTGAATTTTTCGCCATGCCGTGGATGGATGTCAGGAACAAATCCACTCCACAGAATACCCTTGGTTTCGAGAAAATACTTGAACTGCTCTTCAGGGCTTCGGCCAACAGGCAAAGAAGACTGAGGATGAACAGGACTACCGTAGAAATGAGCTTGGTGCATATAAAATCGCTGAGATTGATTTCAGATACACCAAGCTTGCCAGACAGAATGGTTCAGACGAAGTGACCAGGTTAGAAACCTGGCTGAGTATTTCGCAGGGTAGCTACTTTAGGCAAAGCGTGTTTACTCTCACGCGCCCTGGCCAACTCCTCAGCTAGTGCAATCTCTTCTTGAGTATGGGGAATTGCTCCTTCCAGGACAGACCATTCAAAAGCAAGTCGATACACGTGTTCGTTAGGCGGGTCTACGCACTCATCATCTGCGATAGACATCAATGCATGTCCACCACCACTAAACACACCCAAGTCTGGCTCCATGCGGAAGCCGAGCTTAGCCAACTCTGACTGAATTTCTTCTTGGCGGGGTAGTGTACCAAGCGCATGCTGAATGACTGTCATGGCAACCCCTATCGTTTGACAATACAGCGTACGAAATCAGCACCTGCACCATCATCAACCGCGCCATTGATTACCTGATAGCCTGGCATACCCACTTTGCCGGCAACACCATTTGCCTTCAACGATTTGCCAGCTTGCTTGGCCATGCCATCGAACACAATTTGAGCTGGATTCTTCTGTTTGCCAGTCACCTCGACCGCCAGCTGCAAACCTTTAACATTCTCTTCTGGGGTGTCAAACGGTTCGATCCGCAACACGCGCACACCATTGAATTCAACTCCCTTGAGTTTTATGGTTTTTTTTACAGCAACCATATCGCATGCCGAAAATGTTTTGGCTACTGTCGATTTATCGAACTCTATGAGCGCATGCGCAGCTCCAGATATAACAAAAAGACCAACTATAGAAGCTATTTTATCAAACATTTTCATGATTACTTCCTCAAATTGACATGTCGATTTTTATCTGCAGCTTGCGGCTCTGCGATTGCACATCGCCTGAGGTGGAAAGCTGAAGAATCAAGTTGTACCACTTCTCTTCTTCATTGGTGAGCGCCCCACAACGATCTGTCGTAGGATTAACTTGAGAGGTTATCAGATACTCCTCAAGCTGTTCTGCTGTCAGTGGCTTTTGTCGTGGACGGCCACCATGCTCGTACCAACGATAAAACTCAGCAGTTGGCTCGGCAAAGTCACACGCAGACCGATGAGATGGTCGCATCCGTTGCCAGAGATTTTCAAATAGCTCAGCGGACTCATCAGTAAAAAGCGGAAGCCCATCCGAACTAAGCATCACCGGATATTGAAGCCAATTTGCCATTGCCTCGGCAAGATCAGGCTCCCATGCAGAAGAGTCAAAATCAAACTTAGACTCTGGGTCCTCCTTATAATATCCAACAACCATCCCCTCTTTCATACATGCACAGCAGCCATCCTGAAAATCAGCAACAGCACCACTTGGTTGATGCTCCAGCATGACTTTAACTTGCGACATAAAGTCAGCAAATGTTAGTTGTATTAGCGTGGACATGCTATATCTCATTCAAATTGATTGCCA